>JABSQX010000016.1 GCA_013215615.1 Myxococcales bacterium
GCGAAGGAAATCCTCGCGGGCCACCACGTGGGCGCCCTCGGTCGCGGCCAGGTCGGGAACCCGCTCGGAACTCGTCACCAGGTAACAGGGGCTGATCTGCGCGACGAGGCGCGCGACTTCGTCGGCGGTCAACCGATAGTTGAGGGGCGCAAAGGGCACACCCGCCCAGGCGCTTCCGAAGAGCGCCACCGGCACCGCCAGGCTGGAGACGTCGAGCAGCGCCACCCGGCTGGCGCCCGATGCTCGGATCTCCGCCGCGGCGTTGCCCGCAGCGGCGAAGAGTTCCGAATAGCTGAGCGAGTCCTCGCCGTTCCGCACGGCCGTCCGGTCTCCGAAGCTCCCGGCCGCCATCTCCAGCAGCATCATCAGGTTCATCGATCAGTCCGACGACGGTAGCGGCTTGGCTTCCTTCAACGTGAGCAGCTGGTCGCCGAGGGCCAGGGAGCCCTCGCCGGGCTTCGTGCAAAGCAGCTCGAGCGTGCCGCCCTCGTCCATGTAGCGCTTGCCGATCTGCGTGCCTTCCTTGGCCGCGGGATCGAGGCTGGCATCGCCCGCGGGCTCTTCGTCCAGGGGAAGCATCGCAGCCCCTCCACAGCGAATGTCGGCATCGGCGTCGGGAGCCTGGATGACCATCACCTCGCTCGAGCAGACGGCGCTGCGGATTCTCGTTCCTGACTTCACGTGCATGGTGGTCCTCGTCCTGTGGGGTGCCCACGCATCATATCGGAATCCAGACGCGCGCGAGGCATCCGCGGCATCGGGTAGTATGGGGACATGGAGCCCCCGTACCGGGATGAGTCGTTCCCCAGCGGCGGGGAGGGAGCGCCGCGACGGTGCTGATCCGGGAAGTGGAGATCGACGGGCAGGCTCCGCTCGACGTCCGGCTGCAGGAGGGGCGGGTGCAGGAGATCGCCCGCTCGCTCGAGCCGGGCACTGGTGAAAGCGTGTTTCCCGCCCGGGGAGGCGTCCTGCTTCCGGGCCTCCACGACCACCACATCCACCTGATGGCGCTGGCCGCCCGGCGCACCTCCCTCCCCTGCGGCCCCCCCGAAGTGCGGGATTCCGCGGCTCTCGCCCGGCAGCTCGAGCAGGCACGCCCCGACCCCCGCAGCGGCTGGATCCGCGGGGTCGGCTATCACGACTCGGTGGCGGGTCCGCTGGACCGCTGGACGCTCGACGCCTGGGTCCCCGAACACCGGCTGCGCATCCAACACCGCTCCGGGGCGCTCTGGATCCTCAACTCGGCGGGGCTCGAGGCCCTGGGCATCGACGCGGCGGATTGCGTGCTCCCGCCGGGCGCTCAGCGCGACGCTCGGGGGCTTCCCGACGGTCGCCTGCTCCGTTGCGACGACTGGTTGCGCGCCCAGAGCACCGAGCAGGAGCCACCGGACCTTCGGCCCGTCGGGCAGCAGCTGGCGGCCTTCGGGGTCACGGGCGTTACCGACGCCACACCCCACAACGGCGCCGAGGAGCTGTCAATGTTGTCACGGGCCAGCCAGGAGGGAGCGCTGCCGCAGCGGCTGTGCGTGATGGGGCGACGGGACCTGCCCTGCTCCGGGAACCCGCGCGTAGAGCGCGGCGCCCTCAAGCTCTGGATCAGCGAGCACGAGCTGCCGGATCTGCGCGACCTGCTGCGGGAAATCGAGGGCGCCCACGAAGCGGACCGCCCGGTCGCCATCCACTGCGTGACCCGGAGCGAGTTGGTGCTGGCCGCCAGCGCGCTGGCGACGGCGGGTGGCCATCCCCGGGACCGCATCGAGCACGCGGCCATCACGCCTCCCGACCTGATGGAGCAACTCGCACGCATCCCCGTCACGGTCGTCACCCAGCCCAACTTCCTGTGGGAGCGAGGCGACCGCTACGCGCGGGAAGTCGATCCCGGCGATCTCCCCTGGCTCTACCGCTGCAGGGGCTTCGAAGAAGCCGGCGTTTCTCTGGCCGGGGGAACCGACGCCCCCTTCGGCAACCCGGACCCCTGGCGCGCCATGCAGGCCGCTGTCGAGCGCTGCAGCGAGGGCGGCCTGTGCCTGGGGGGCGAGGAGCGGCTGCGCCCCGAGGAGGCGCTCGCGCTCTTCACCCGCCCGCTCGAGGACCCCGGCGCGGCGCCCCGGCGCGTCGAGCCGGGCGCGCCTGCGGATCTGTGCCTGCTGGACCGTCCCTGGACGCGCGCAAGGGACAGCCTCGAGGCCGACTGCGTGGCCGCCACCTTCTGCGACGGCAAACTGGTCTGGCGCGCGCGCTGAGGCGCTTCCCTGTTGTATCCTCGGGTGATGTTGGTGCGACCGCGACGCAACCGTTCAAGGCCTGCCCTGCGACGACTGCTCCAGGAGACCCGCCTTTGCGCGGACGATCTCGTACTGCCGCTCTTCGTCCAGGAGGGCGAAGGACTCGCGAGCCCCATCGCCTCCATGCCGGGCCAGGCCCGGCTCTCCATCGATCGGCTGGTGGAGCGGGCCGCAGAGGCGGAGGCCCTGGGCATCCCCGGCGTCGTGCTCTTCCCGGTGCTCCCCGACGAGGCCAAGGACTCCCGCGGCAGTACCAGCAGCAAACCCGACGGCTTGCTGCAGCGCGCCATCCGCTCGCTCAAAGAGGCGCTTCCTTCGCTGCTGGTGATCACCGACGTCGCCCTCGACCCCTATTCGAGTGACGGCCACGACGGGGTGCTGGTCGACGGCCGCATCGACAACGACGAGACGCTGCCCATCCTGGCCGCCATGGCAGTCGCCCAGGCCCAGGCCGGCGCCGACCTGGTGGCACCCTCGGACATGATGGATGGCCGCGTGGCCAGCATCCGCGAGGCCCTGGACGCGGCCGATTTCACGGAGGTCGGCATCGGCAGCTACTGCACGAAGTACGCCTCGGCGTTCTACGGCCCGTTCCGAGACGCGCTGGACTCGGCCCCCCGCGAGGGCGACAAGGCCACCTACCAGATGGATCCCGCCAACGCCCGCGAGGCCCTGCGGGAAGTCGAACTCGACGAGGCGGAGGGGGCCGACTGGCTGATGGTGAAGCCCGGTCTCGTCTACGCAGACATCATCCGGCTGGTACGCGATCACAGCGCGCTGCCCGTGGCCGCCTACCACGTGAGCGGCGAGTACGCGATGCTGCACGCGGCAGCGGAACGCGGCTGGCTCGACTACGAGGCCTGCCTGCTGGAGAGCCTGGTCTCCTTGAAGCGCGCGGGGGCCGACGTGATCTTCAGCTACGGGGCGCTGGACGCGGCCCGGCTGCTGGCTCGACAAGGCTGAGGGGCACAGCGGCTCGATCCTGGCACCGCCCCGTGGCACCCCACGCGGAGATCCCCTAGCCCGGGGGCACGGGCGCCGCCGGCGGTGCCACTTCGGGTGGAAGCGGGTTCGCTAGTTCACGCCGCAGGGCGCGCGCCAGTGCCTCGCTCTCTGCATCCTCCACCTCGGCTCGAACGGCCACCAGGAGAGTGGACTTCCGCTCCGACACTTCCCGGGCCCGGAACAGCAGACCCAGGACCGGGATGGAGCGCAGGTAAGGCACGCCGGTCTCGGTCTCCACGAAGAAGGGCCGCGCGGCGAAACCGATCACCGCCAGCGCTCCACTAGGAATCTGGATCGTGGTTTCGACCACGCGCTCGACAAAACTCGGCCCCAGCAAGTCTTGGTCTGCCCCCGCTACGTCCACGGTACGGCTCGACTCGATGTAGAGATCCAGCTGGACGCTTCCTTCGCGTCCCACGGTGGGCCTCACCCGCAGCGTCGTTCCCACGTCGTGGCGTTCGACGGTGGTCCTGGTTTGCAGGGCGTCCAAGGAGTCCGCGGAGCCCGCGGCCGCCACCGGAACGGGCACGTTGTCTCCGGCAAAGATGCTCTGCTCATCCCCGCTCGCGACCAGCAGGCTGGGATTCTGCAGCACACGCGCCACGCTGCTGGACTCCGAGGCACTCAGTTGAAAGATCTCCCGCGGGATCGTCACATCGACGACGTTCCCCACGGCGTCTGTGATGGGCACCACCAGCGGGCTTCGGGTCATCCGCGTCACGAATCCATTCCCCCCGCCACCCGCCAGCAGGTTGCTCAGGCTGCCCGACGCCGGCGTGGAGGCCAGGCCCCCGCCGGTGCCCCCGGATGACTCGAGATTCCCGAAGGGAATCAGGGCGTCGAAACCCACCGTGAAGTTGCTGTCGGTGATGACCTCCACGAGCGTTACGTTCACGCGCACCCTGGGCGGGGGAACGTCGATCTCTGCCAGCAGGTCGCCGATCACCCGAGCGGTCTCGGGATCCGTGCGGATCACCAGCGAGCTGGTGGGCGCGTGCATCGCCACTTTGAAGACGCGACCGGCCAACGAGGCCGAGCCCGCGGCCCTGCCCGAACGGTCGCTGAGCTGGAGATCGATCAACTGCTCGGCGAGGCGCTCGGGATCCGAGTATCGAATCCGGAAGACGTGCAACCTCCCATCCAGCTCCAGCTTCCGATCGAGGCGCTCGATCAGGCTCCGTACCCTCCCCACCTGTTCCGCGAGCACGCGCAGGAGCAGCGTATTGGTCCGCGAGTCGCTCTGCGCGCGCACGATCGTGTTCCCGCCCAGGACCCGCTCGAGGACTTCGACGACGTCGTCGGAGCTACGGTTCATGAGGGTGATCGCCAGAAACTCCTCCTCGGGAACCGTGTCGAGGGCGCGCGCGATCTTCTGCAGGCGCGCCACCCGGGCAGCCGAGCCGGCTAGAAAGATGCTGTTGGTGCCGTGGTGGGCAACGCCCAGCGTCAAACTCCCCAGCATGGGCTGCAGGACGCGAATCATGGCCGCGCTGTCGACATTTTCGAGCCGCAGGAGCGTGATGAGCGGGGAGTCGTCCGGTTCCTCGGGCAGTTCGGGGACCCAGGGAAAAGGCGCGGTCACACCGCTCAGGATCTTGCGGCCGCCTCCTGGCATGGGGACGGCCATGCGGTTCTTCATCAGCAGCGCCGTGTCCAGCAGCGCCGAAAGCTCCCCAGGGCCCAGCCAGCGGGGGCCCACCAGGGAGATCCGCTGGTTGATCTCGCCCGATACCAGCAACGTCTCGCCGTTTGCCGCCGCCACGTTCCGGATCAGCTGGGTCATTGGAATCGAGCGGAAATCGGGGATGTAGCCCGTGCGCGGGTCCTGCCCCTCAAGGCTCGCGAAGACCGCGGAGAAGCCGGACGAGTCGGTTTCGATGGCGGGTCGGTGCCCCGGCGCATGTTCGATGCGGACGCGCAGCAAAGCGCCCCGCTCGTCGGCTGCCTGGGTCGCCGTGACCACGCGGACCACCTTGGCGTTCTTCGGCACGATTCGCTCGGTCGCGCCCGGGTCCAGGATCGCGTCGCGAAGCCCGATGGACAGGGTGTCGTCGTCCAGTTCCCGAACCTCGATCTCCACTTCCCCGTCGCTGCGCACGCGAACGGCCTCTGCGTCCTCGAGGAATTCGAAGTCGATCCCTGTGACTCGAATGGGATCCGCGCTGACCGGCAGCGAGAGCAGGGCGAGCGCCGCCCAGGTCCAGCAAGCGGGCCCAACGAGTCTCGACGCTCTACGCATGGAGATCTCCCAGGCCCCTCGCGGGATGCGCCCGAGCACTGCCACGCGGGTCACCCTCCCGCGAAGCCGGGCCCGCAGAGGATACCGCCCCGACGTGGACCGGCCCACGGAGCCCACTGCGCTCGTGCCCCGGGTCTCCAGCTCGAACGCGGAGGCCGCGTGCCCCTCAGTCGAGGTCAGCGACCACCGGCGCGTGGTCCGAGGGGGTGAGGTCGTCCCGTTTCTTGCGGTAGTCGCGGTCGATTTCGACGCTGCGCAGGCGATCGACGATGGGCCGGCTACCGAGCAGGAAATCGATGCGCAGACCCTGTCCTTTGTGAAAGGCACCATGGCGATAGTCCCACCACGAATAGTCCCGGGCCTCGGGGTGGAGGACCCGGAAGAGATCCTCGAAGCCCCGGTCGAAGAGCGCCTGGAGGCGCGAGCGCTCCTCCACGGTGTGGAAGATCGCACCCTCGCCGGCCTCCCCGTGCCAGCTATCGAGCGCCGCGGGACAGACATTGAAATCGCCGCACAGAATTTCCCCGGCGCCCGGATCGCCTCTGACCGCGAGGTGGTCGGAGAGCGCTTCGAACCAGGCCAGTTTTCGGCCGAAGTCCTCGTGCTCGAGGGTCTTCCCGTTGGGACAGTAGACGGTGGTGAAGCAGATGCCGCCGACCCGCGTCGTAATCAACCGCGCGCCCAGGTCTTCCTGCCCGGACAGTCCCCGCTCCAGGGTCTCCCCGGGCTCCCGGGAGAGCACCGCCACCCCGTTCCAGGCCTTCTGGCCGTGCACCGCCGCGTGGTAGCCCACCTCGGACAGCGCCTCGTGGGGAAACTTGTCGTCGCTGGCCTTCAACTCCTGGAGCCCGACCACGTCGGGCTTCCGCTCCCGCAGCCAGTGCAGGACGAAATCGAGCCGGGCTCGGAGTCCGTTGACGTTCCAGGTGGCGATACGCAGCGGACCCTCCCCGGCTCCTAGGCCTCCGCGGGCAGACCGGCGGCGGCGCGTTCGAGCACGCCATGCGCGCGGATACGGCGCGCGAAGCGAGGCTTGCAGTAGCCGTTCTCCACGAACCAGTGGACCGCACGCGCGAGCGTCACGCGCATCGGGCGCCAGCTGTAACCCAGCTCCCGCACGGCCTTGCTGGAGTCCACGGGGCGGTTGCGAAGGGCGTGGAGCGTCGACTCCCGATCCACCAGCGGCGTCCGGTGGGTCACGTGATCGGCGAGCCACTCGCCGACACGGCCCGCCACCCCCAGCAAGCCGGCGGGAATCGCCACGCGGGGCGCCGCGATGCCGGTGAGTTCGGAGAGCAGGCCCGCAACCTCCCCGAGGCCCGAGTTCTCCCCACCCAGGATGTAGCGTTCCCCGGGCTCGCCGCGCTCGAGCGCGAGCACGTGCCCACGCGCCACATCCTCCACGTCCACCAGGTTGAGCGCGGTGTCCGCGTAGGCCTTCATGCGGCCGTTGATGAAGTGCAGCACGATGCCACCGCTGGGAGTGGGGCGGCGATCGCCGGGGCCGATCACGGCGGTGGGGTGCACGATCACGCCCGGGAGCCCCCGGGCGATCTCCCGCAACACCGCGATCTCGGCCAGCATCTTGGAGCACTTGTAGTGCCCATGGAAGCGCCGCAGATCGAGCAGACCCTCCTCGCTCTCCACGTCCCGATCCAGCGAGGGCGTGAGGGTGGCGGTGCTGCTGGTGTAGACGATTCGGCGATAACCATGCTCCCGGGCCGCGGCCAGTACGTGGCGGGTGCCACCCACGTTCACGCGGTAGATGTACTGGGGATCCGGCTCCCAGAAGCTGTAGCAGGCAGCGTTGTGGACGAGCACTTCGCCGCCGTCCAGCGCCTTGTGGACGCTCCCCGCATCCAGCAGATCCAGGTCGCGACGCTCGACATCCACTCCCTCGAGGTTGCCCGAGTCGAGGTCGGCGCCCACCAGCGCCACGACCTCGTGCCCGTGCTCCTGCAGCACCCGCACGATCTGCGAGCCCAGAAAACCGTTGCCGCCCGTGACGAAGACGCGAGCCACCCTAGCGCCCGCCTCTCGTCCGCAGCGCCGCGCCGGCGAGATGTTTTCCGAGATCCCAGATCGCGCCGCCGACGTTTTCCGTGTCGGCCACCACCGCGTCAACCGCCTCGACCACGAGTTTCCGGTCCGCGTCGTCGAGACACAGCGGCGGCAGGAACTTTACCACCGCCAGGTCGTGGGAAGCCGTCTGCGAGAGAATCCGGTGCTGCTTGAAGAGTGGAACCGTAACCAGCTGCGAAAAAAGTCCTTTTTGCGCCGCGTCCAGGAGCTTCCAGGCAGCCCGGTGGCGCAGCCCATCGGGAGGCGCGAACTCGATGGCCTGCATCATGCCGAGGCCGCGCACCTCGTGCATGAACGAGTAGCGCTCCACGAGGCCGCGCAGGTCGGCGAGCATACCCTCCCCTACCTTCTCGGCGTTGGCCACCAGGCCTTCCTCCTCGATCACATCGAGGGTGGCGAGTCCCGCCGCCATGGCGAGATCATTCTTCGAAAACGTGGAGCCGTGCACCGGTGCCCGCACCATGTTGGAGAAGAGCGCGTCGAAGACCGGCTTGCGGAGCATGATGGCCCCCACCGGCACGAACCCGCCGGAGAGTGCCTTGGCGGAAAGCACCATGTCGGGCTCCACCCCCCAGTGCTCGAAGGCCCACATGCGGCCGGTGCGACCCAGGCCTGTCTGGATCTCGTCCACCACCAGCAGCGCGCCGTGCTTGCGGCACAGGCGTGCCGCCTCGGGCAGGTAGTCGTCCGAGGGAACGTGCACGCCGTGGCCCAGCACCGGCTCCACGAAGAAGGCCGCGATCTCCTGCTCCTCGAGCACTCGCTCGAGGGCTGCCAGATCGTCGTAGGGAATCCGGTGGGTCCCAGGCAGCAGCGGCCCGAATCCCTCGCGGAAGAGTTCGTCTCCGTTGAGCGAGAGCGAACCCAAGCTGAGGCCGTGGTAGCCGCGCTCACAGTAGACGAGGCCCGCGCGCCGGGTCGCGTAGCGCGCGAACTTGATGGCGCCCTCCGCGGCCTCCGTCCCCGAATTGCAGAAGAAGACCTTGTCGAGGGAATCCGGCAGCGTGGCCAGCAGACGCTCGGCGAGCAAACCCGCCAGCAGCGAGACGTCCATCTGCACCATGCCGGCGAGGCGGGCGTCGAGCACCTCCCGCAGGGCCGCAATCACCCGGGGATGGTTGCGGCCCACCGCGAAGACCCCGAAACCGCCGAGCAGGTCGAGGTAACGCGATCCGCTCTCATCGATCAGGTAGGCGCCGTCGCCCCCCACGTAGCGGCGGTCGAAGCCCAGGGTCTTCAACACGCCCACCATCTGCTCGTTGAGGAAACGCGCATTCAGGTCGAACTTCTCTTCTCGACGCGCATCCATGAGATCCGTGAGCGTCTTCGTCATGGAGAACTCCAAGCGCGCACCTTCCAACTCCCTGGGCGGGCTGGGGCCAACGGGCCCCGGGATCGGGGTCGGGCACTCTAGCAGTTCGCAGCACGAGAGGGTCCCCGGGCCCGGAAAGGACACTGGCCGAGAGGGCGGCGGGCTTGCGATATGCTGTCCGCAAGAGGACGCTGCGGGGCGAGCATGGGTGGGGAAGCGCGCGAGAACCCCGAAGGTACACGCCGAACCCGGCCCACCACCCGCTGGCAGTTCTGGATCGATCGCGGCGGGACCTTCACGGACGTGGTGGCGCGGAGTCCGGAGGGTGTGCTGCACACGCGCAAACTCCTTTCCGAGGACCCACAGCGCTATCCCGACGCCGCCCTGCATGGCATCCGAAGCCTGCTGGATCTGCCCGCAGACGCAGAGATCCCCCGCGACCGCATCGATGCGGTGAAGATGGGAACCACCGTCGCCACAAACGCCCTGCTCGAGCGCCGCGGCGAACGCAGCCTGCTGGTGATCACGCGCGGCTTCGGGGACGCGCTGCGCATCGGCTACCAAGACCGTCCGGATCTCTTCGCCCGCCACATCGTGCTGCCCCCGCTGCTCCACGAAGAGGTCATCGAAGCCGACGAGCGGATGGACGTCGAGGGCAGTGTGGTCCGCTCGCTCGATTCGGCGGCGTTGCGCGAGGATCTGCAGGGAGCGTTCGCGCGGGGATTCCGCGCCGTCGCCATCGTCTTTCTGCACGCCTACCGTCATCCGAAACACGAGCGCATCGCCGCCCGCCTGGCCCGCGAAGTGGGCTTCACACAGGTTTCCGCGAGTCACGAGGTGAGCCCGCTCCAGAAGCTGGTCGGCCGAGGTGACACCACGGTGGTGGACGCCTACCTCTCTCCCATCCTGAGGCGTCACGTCGAGGAGATCTCCCGCGCAGTCGGGGGCAGCCGGCTGATGTTCATGCAGTCGAGCGGCGGCCTCACCGACGCGCGTCGCTTCAAGGGCAAGGACTCGATTCTCTCCGGCCCTGCAGGTGGGATCGTGGGCGCGGTCCGCACCGCCGCCCGGGCGGGCTTCGGGAAGCTCATCAGCTTCGACATGGGCGGTACCTCCACCGACGTCGCCCACTATGACGGCGAGTTCGAACGCAGCTTCGAGACCCGGGTGGCGGGTGTGCGCATGCGCGCGCCCATGCTGCAGATCCACACGGTGGCCGCCGGAGGGGGTTCGATCCTTCGCTTCGACGGATCGCGCTACCGGGTGGGGCCCCGCTCAGCGGGCGCCCAACCGGGCCCCACCGCGTACCGGAGGGGTGGGCCCCTCACCGTGACCGACTGCAACCTGATGCTGGGCCGCATCTCGGCCGCGCACTTTCCGCGGGTCTTCGGTCCGGATGCCGACCAGCCCCTGGACCGGGACAGCGTCGAGGCGCGCTTCGAGGCGCTCGCCAGGGAGATCGAGAACGCCACCGGCGACACGCGCAGTCCCGTCCAGGTCGCCGAGGGCTTCCGGCGCATCGCGGTGGAAAACATGGCCAACGCCATCGTGAAAATCTCTACCCAGCGCGGCTACGACGTCACCGAGTACACGCTCTGCTGCTTCGGCGGGGCCGGCGGTCAACACGCCTGCGACATCGCCGACACGCTGGGCATGGAGCGGATCTTCCTGCACCCGCTTGCCGGCGTGCTCTCCGCCTACGGAATGGGGCTTGCGGACAGTTCCGCGCTGCGCGAGCGGCAGATCGGCCGTCCGCTCGAGGAGGCCCTCGCGCCCGTGCTCGACGAGGCCATCGGGGAGCTCGAGGAGGCGACGCGCACCGATCTCGCCGAGCAGGGGATCGCGGACACGCGCATGAGCTTCCACCCCAGGCTCCTGCTGCGCTACGAGGGAAGCGACTCGAGCCTGCCTGTGGCATTCGCGTCTGTGCGGGCCATGCGCGAAACCTTCGACGCGGAGCACCGGAAGCGCTTCGGCTTCGCGACCCCCGAGCGCGGCGTGGTCGCGGAGGCACTCTCGCTCGAGGCCGTGGGCGGCGGCGGAGACGCGCAGGAGGCGGCACTCCACACACCTCCCACGCAGCCCGCCAAGCCGGTGGATCGCGTGCGCTTCCACGGCCCGGACGGTTGGTGCGAGGCCCCCCTCTACGAGCGCGCATCGCTGGCGGCCGGGCAGACCATCGACGGGCCGGCCATCGTCGTCGAAGCCACCGCCACCACGGTGATCGAGAGAGGCTGGCGGGGCGAACTCATGCCGGAAGGCCAGCTGTTGCTCGCGCGTTACCGGCCGCGGCCGCGTGGAGAATCCGTGGGCACGAGCGCTGACCCGGTGATGCTCGAGGTCATGAACAACCTCTTCATGTCCGTGGCGGAGCAGATGGGGGTCACGCTGGCCCAGACCGCGTACTCGGTGAACATCAAGGAGCGTCTCGACTTCTCATGCGCGATCTTCGACCCCGCGGGCAACCTGGTGGCCAACGCCCCGCATCTCCCCGTGCACCTGGGTTCCATGGGGGAGTCGGTCAAGGCGGTGATCCGGGGCAACGCCGGACGCTTGCGCCCGGGCGACGTCCACGTCACCAACGACCCCTACAACGGGGGCACCCACCTGCCCGACGTCACCGTGATTACGCCGGTCTTCGACCGCCAGGAGCGCGACGTCCTCTTCTACGTAGGCGCCCGAGGTCACCATGCGGACATCGGCGGACGCACCCCGGGCTCCTCACCTCCGGACAGCGTGAACATCCACGAGGAGGGTGTCGTGATCGATGACTTCCTGCTCGTTGAGGGGGGACGGCTCCGCGAAGCAGAGATCCGAGAGGTTCTCGGTACCGGCCCCTATCCCTGCCGCAACCCGGACCAGAACATCGCGGATCTACGAGCCCAGATCGCCGCCAACGAGACGGGAGTGCGCGAGGTCTGGCGCATGCTCGACCACTTCGGCATCGAGACCGTCCAGGCCTACATGCGACACGTGCAGCACAACGCAGAGGAACAGGTGCGCGCGCTCATTGGCGCGCTAGAGGATGGGGAGTTCAGCTACCCCCTCGACAACGGTGGCCGGATCCGCGTCGCGATCCGAGTGGACCGGAAGCGGCGCGAGGCCCAAGTCGATTTTCGGGGCAGCTCCGCGCAGGTGGAGGGAAATTTCAATGCCCCGCATGCGGTCTGCAAGGCCGCGGTCCTCTACGTCTTCCGGACCCTGCTCGACGACGAGATTCCCCTCAACGAAGGCTGCCTCCGGCCCCTGAAACTGATCGTGCCCCCGCGCTCGATCCTCGACCCGGAACCGCCCGCGGCGGTGATCGCGGGCAACACCGAGATCTCCCAGGGCATCACGGACGCCCTCTACGCGGCACTCGGCGTGATGGCCGCCTCCCAGGGCACCATGAACAACTTCGTCTACGGCAATGAAGAACTGCAGAACTACGAGACGCTCTGCGGGGGCACCGGGGCCGGCCCCGACCACCCTGGCGCCAGCGCGGTCCACAGCCACATGACGAATACGCGTATGACCGACCCCGAGGTGCTGGAAGAGCGCTTCCCGGTGCGGGTAGAGGAATTCTCGATCCGCCGGGGTTCCGGAGGTCGCGGGCGGATGCCCGGCGGCGACGGCGCTCTCAGGCGCCTGCGCTTCCTCGAGCCAATGCTGGCCACCATCCTCTCCTCGCGGCGCACGCTACCCCCCCATGGGCTTGCGGGCGGGGAGGCAGGCCTGCCGGGGCGCAACTACGTGGAACGAGCCAATGGCCGGGTCGAAGAACTTGCAGGCTGCGCGCAGATCCAACTGCAAGCCGGGGACGTCTTCGTGATCGAGACGCCGGGCGGCGGGGGCTTTGGAGCGGCCCACTGAGACGCGACGTCTCGCGCAGATGCCTGGCGGAAAGCCGCCCGCTTTCAGGCCATGGCCGGGCGGTGGGAGCGGGGCCCCATGGCGTTCCTCCGCACCGGCGCCTCCAGGCGCGTCATGCGACGCCATCCCCATAGGCGTTCGAAGGCGTAGATGGCGTGAATTCCGAAGGCGAGAACAGCGAACTTCGGGCGCGACCAGCCGAGACAATCGGCCATGTGCCGCATGACGCGAAGCGAGACGTCGCGGTAGGTGCGGACCTCCACCCTCGCGTAGTGGGCGAGCATGTCCTGCACCCGTGCCCGGTGCCCCTTCTCGCAGAAGCGCAGCAGCTCCTCGTGGGTGTAGGCCAGGTGGTTGACCTCGTCATCGGCGATCATGCGGATCGCGCGGCCGATCTCCGGATCGTCCCCAAAAACGCGCTTCTGGAGTTCCACCTCCTCCGATGCGCGCTGCTCGGTCACGCGTGAGTGGACGAGATAGGCGATGATCTCTTCGTCGGAGAGGAATCGATCCTCGTTCAGCCGTACGTGGGAGAGACCGATCCCCTGCTCCTCGAGCAACATCGTGTAGTTGACCTCGGGCGGAACCTCGATGCCCTCGAGCTGGCGCTTGCGCAGCAGCGCGGCGAAGAGACGCCCGTGCTTGTGCTCATCGTCGCCGTGACGGCGCACCTTCTGGCTCAATTCCTCGTCGCGGGTGAGCTCGGCAATGCGCACGTTTTCCCAGCCGCCCTGCTCCTCCCCAGCAGCGGCGACGCTGATGAAGAGCTGGAAGGTCCGGTCATCCTCGCGGATTTCCCGGTAGATGGCTCGCGCGGAAAGCATCCCCCCTCCTTGGCGACGGGCAGGTATTCTATCATCGCGGCCAAACGCCGCAAAAGCACCTCCGTGCCTCGGCGTGCAATGGGACGCGGCGACCGCCGGTCGCTGGCGTTCTCCGAAAGCAGCCGGTGACACGCAGCGGACGATTCGCCCATTGATCTCGACTCTCGACGAACTCCTCGGGCGCGGCATCGCGGCTTGGGTGGGGCATGTCACCCGGCACGCCCGCGCCACGGCCATCGGCCTGCTGTGCCTCTCGGGGCTGCTGCTCTTCTACTCGCTGGACGGGTTGGAGGTCAACACGAACGAGAACGACCTCTTCTCCGACGACCTGCCCTTCTACACGCTCCGCGAGGACTTCAACCGCGCCTTCCCCTCCACCGTGGACCCCCTGCTCGTCGTGGTCGACGGCGCCACCGTCGACCTGGCCCACGAGGCGGCCCGCACGCTGGCGCGCCGTCTCGAAGAGCAGCCCGCCCACTTCCACCGCGTCGAGCAGCCCGACAGCGGGCCCTTCTTCGACCGCCACGCCTTTCTCTACCTCGACCTCAACGAACTCGAGGACCTGGTCGACAACCTCTTCACCGTCCAGCCCTACCTCGCCGAACTATCCCGGGACGCCAGCCTGCGAGGCTTCCTCCACATGCTCTCCCAGGCTGTGGATGCCAGCGTGGCGGGCGACCTCGAGGGGGTGAACCTCGAGGACGTGATCAACCGGCTGGGCGACGTCGCCCACTCTCACCTCGATGGCGAGGGCTACCAGCTTTCCTGGGCGGACGTGATCACCGGCCGCGACTCCACGCCGCGCGACCGCAGGCGCTTCCTTCTCGTAGAACCCGTCGTGGACTTCTCCCAGCTGTCTCCCGCCGAGCAGAGCCTGCTCGCGCTGCGGGCCACCATCGACGAACTGGGATTCAACAGCGGTGACGGGGTGGTGGTGCGCGCTACCGGTGTCTTCCCCCTCTCCTACGAGGAGATGGAGCACCTCGACCGCCATACCGCGCGAGCGGGGATCGCATCCTTCGTGATGGTGGGCCTGATCCTCGGCTTCGGCCTGGGCTCACTGCGCCTGGTGTTCGCCTCGCTCGTCACCCTGCTCGCCGGGCTCGCGGCCACGGCCGCCTTCGCGGCCCTGGCGATCGGCCACTTGAACCTGATCTCTGTGGCCTTCGCGGTGCTCTTCATCGGGCTGTCCATCGACTTCGCGATCCACCTCTGCGTGCGGCTGCGGGAGGAGATGCAGCGCTACACGGACACCCGAGCAGCGCTCTGCGCCGCCGCGGAAAGCGTCGGGGGTTCGCTGGTACTCTGCGCCACCACCACAGCCATCGCCTTCCTGAGCTTTCTGCCCACCGACTACGTGGGGGTGGCAGAGCTGGGAAGTATCGCGGGCGCGGGCATGTTCGTCAGCTTGTTCACGAACCTGACGCTGCTGCCAGCCCTCATCGCGTGGTGGGTGCCCACGGGGTCCCTGCCACCGCCCCCGGCTTCATCGGAAGCGCTCCGAAAGCTGCTGGCCCTCCCCGTGCAGCACGCGCGAGCGGTGGTAGCCGCGGCTCTCCTCTGCACGGGCATCGCCGTCTGGTCGATCCCGCAGATCCGCTTCGACCCGAACCCGCTGCGGGTCCGCGACCCCTCGACCACTTCCGTCCGCCTCTTTGACGAGATGCTCGAGGCGGGAGATGCGCTGCCCTGGAACCTCAATGCGCTGGCCGCGGACGCCGCGACGGCACGGAGCCTTGCCGAGCGCATCGAGGCCCTGCCCGACGTGGACAAGGCACTTACCCTCGATGACTACGTGCCCGACCAGCAGGAGGAAAAACTGGCCCTGCTCGAAGAGGCCGCCTTCGTGTTGCTCCCCACCCTCGAAGCCCAGCGTTCCCGCGGTCGTCCCAGTACCGGGGCCCAACTCGCCGCCGTCGCGGAATTGCAAGCGAGCCTCGAAGTGCTGCCGAAGAGTGACGCTTCGCCGCGGCTGATCGAGTCTGCGGGCCGGCTCCACGACTCCCTCCAGCGGCTCCGGGAGCGCTGGAGTTCGACTCCGGAGGGAGCAGCCTCTCTGGCGGATTTCGAGTCCTCGTTGATCGGCTCCCTCCCCGAGCAGCTGCGGGTCCTCCAAGAGGCCCTGCAACCCACATCCGTGACGCGGGAGAGCCTTCCCGAGTCGGTGATGACGCGCATGACCGCCTCGGACGGCCGCAGTCGGGTGGAGATCTTTCCAGAGAAGAACCTCAACGACCCCGACGCCCTCGAGAACTACGTGCGTTCCGTGCAGGGCCTCGCGCCGAAGGCCTTCGGGGAAGGGCTGGTGATCCTGGAGACCGGCGCCGTGGTGGTGGGCGCGCTGCGCCAGGCCCTCGTGGTCGCAGCGCTGCTGATCTCGGTCCTGCTTCTCTGCCTCTGGCGCGACGTGGGGGACGCGCTGCTGGTAGTCGCACCGCTCGGACTGGCAACGCTCTTCACCGCGGCCACCTCGGTCCCGCTAGGGGTGCCTTTCAACTTTGCGAACGTCATCGTGATCCCCTTGCTATTGGGCATGGGCGTGGACACGGGCATCCACCTGGTGCACCGCTACCGGAGCGAGGCCCTGCCCGGTGGAAACCTTCTGCGCACCGGCACCGCGCGCGCCGTACTGCTCTCCTCCCTCACCACGGTGGCCAGCTTCGGAACCCTGGGAATCTCCACTCACCTCGGCATGGCCAGCCTGGGCCAACTGTTGGCATTGGGCATCGCTCTCATCCTGCTGTGCAATCTCGTGGTGCTGCCCGCGCTCCTGCAGGTGACGGGCCGAGCTCGATGAGCGCCGCGACACCGCCTCTACCGCAGCGACTGCGGGGGCAGGGGCTACGGGTGCTCGCCGCTGTCGTCGCCTGGCTCCTGCGCCTGATCGCAGCCAGCTGGCGCATCGAATATCGGGGCACGAACCCCTTCGCGGAGGCCTCGGGCGCGCAGTCCGTCGTGGCCGTCACCTGGCACCGCAACCTGCTGCTGGGTGCAGCACTCTTCCGGGACTCCGGGATCCACGTACCGGTGAGCCAGAGCCGCGATGGCGAACGCATCGCGGCGGTGATGGCCCGCCTCGGCTTGGGCGCACCGCCGCGGGGCTCCAGCTCGCGGGGAGGCAGCGCGGCCCTCAGGGAGATGCTGCGCCTGGTCCGCTCCGGTCGGCACGTCGCCCTGCTGGCCGACGGCCCCCGCGGCCCCGCCGGGGTCGCCAAACCGGGCGTCGTGGCCCTGGCCAGGCTCAGCGGGCGAGCCATCCATCCCTTGGCACTCTCCGCCGCACCCAGCGTGCGCTTTGGGAGTTGGGACCGCAGCCTGCTGCCCCTGCCCTTCGCGCGGGTGATCTGCCACTTCGGGGCGCCCTTCGCAGTCGAAGCCGATTCGGCCAGACGAGAACCCGACGAAGATTCGCAAGCTCTGGGACGGACGCTCGAAGCGCTCACGGAGGCGCTGGATCGCGAACTGGGTCTGCGCTGATGGCCGTGGCCGGCATCGAGCGCCGAAACAGAGTTCAGGCGACGGCGGGAGTCGGCTCGACCACGTGTTCGCGTAGAAAGCAGTCGACGGCCTCGCTCTCCAGGGGCTCACAGAGCCAGAAGCCCTGCATCTCGTCGCACTGCAGCTCGGTGAGGCAGCGTTGCTGCGCCGCATTCTCCACGCCCTCGGCCACCACGGTGAGGCCCAATTCGTGGGCCAGCGCCACGATTGCGCTGGTGATGGCGCGTGCCTCGGGATCTTCGATCACGTCCTGGACGAAGGAGCGGTCGATCTTGATGGCGTCCACGGGAAATCGCTTTACGTAGGAGAGCGACGAATAACCCGTCCCGAAATCGTCCAGCGCGATGCGGACCCCCTGTCGCTTCAGGGATTCGAGTGTGCGCGAGGCCTCCTCCTCGTCCTCCATCATGGCGCTCTCGGTGATCTCCAACTCCAACTGCTTTCCGGGAATCCCGTATTCCCCGAGAATCCGCTCCACGGCTCCTGGCAGGTCATCGCTCCGCAACTGCAGCCCCGACACATTGACGCAGAGCCGCAGGCCCGGTAGCCCGGCGTCGCGCCAGCGGCTCCAGAGCCGACAGGACTCGCCGAGCACCCACTCTCCCAGCGAAGCCATCAGCCCCGTCTCCTCCGCGATCTGCACGAACTCGCCGGCACCCAAGCGGCCCCTTTCGGGGTGGTCCCAGCGCAACAAGGCCTCGAGCGCGACGAAGCGGCCCGTGGAGGTCTCCGCGATGGGCTGGAAGACCAGTGAGAAATCCCCGTTTTCGAAGGCCCGTCGCAGCTCCCCGGCAAGTGCGCTGCGGCGTTGCGCCGCGTCGTTGAGGGATTCGTCGAAGAACTGGTAGTTGTTCCGACCACACTGCTTGGCGTGGTACATGGCCAGGTCGGCGTTGCGGAGCAACCCGTCGATCCCCTCCGTCTCCTCGCTGGGGTAGATGGCGATTCCGATGCTGGCCCCGATGTGGACCTCGCGACCGTCGAGGTCTAGCGCGTCCCGCAACGATTGAAGGATCCGCCGCGCCACGATGGCGGCCTCCTCGTGGTTGCGGATGTGGGCGAGCAAGATCGTGAACTCGTCGCCCCCTATCCTCGAGACCATGCGATCCGGGTCCGCGAGGCGACCGCGCGAGATGCTGTCCACCGCACGCACACAGTTGGCGAGCCGCCGCGCAACCTTCTGCAGCACGCGATCGCCCTGGGCGTGACCCAGCCGGTCGTTGACCTCCTTGAAGCCGTCGAGATCGACGAGCATCACACCAATCTGGCAGCCCTCGACAGCGGCCTGCTTGATGGCCTCAGCGAGCTGTTCCCGAAAGAACTCGCGGTTGGGAAGCCGGGTGAGCGGATCGTGGTAGGCGAGGAAGCGGGTCTGCTCGCCGTCGTCGCGCTGGACGGCCAGCGCGCGCGCCAGACTCTGGTTGTGGTTGGTCAGGGTCCGCGCGCGCCCGCGAAGCCGCCACGCGTAGACGAGCGCCGGCACCCCCGCCAACCCCCAGCCCAACCACCACAGCTGGATCCCGCCCGCCACGGGAAGCAGACTTCCCGCCCACCAGGAGCCCTCGGCCTCGAGCATCCCGGGAAGCGCCGCGAAGGCCGCGGTCACCCCTGCCAGGAAGGCCAACACGCCAGTGGAGAGCCGCAGAAGCGCTAAATCACGCTGCGATCTCTCGGGGGCGGACGCTCCGAGCACCGGGACGTCGATCGCGCCGGCGATCGTTACCGGGCCAGCGACGAAATCGGATCTCGATGCACCTTTGTCCACGCGCCGCTCCTGCGATTTCGACCCAACGATCATCGAGCTTCATCGACCCGTATTCATCGCCTCTTGACGCGCCGACACGCTGCGCGCCGGATGTTTTTGCGGCGGTGTGCACGCAACCTGCAGACATGACACGCCCGTGCGCAGGTCGACTTCGCGAATCGGAAGCCCGTAGCGCGGCGAGGGATCTTCGAGCCATTGGAAGCCGGCAGTAGCGCGGTGCCGACCTGCCTGCTTCGGATGCGTGCGTGGAAGACGCGGTGCGGCTAGCGTCCGGTCCCCCGGCAGGAGGAGAAGCCATGGCGAAGGAGCTGAAACTGGGCTTGACCTTCGGCTACTGGCAGGCTCAGCCGCCCGAGAACATGGTCGCCACCGCACGCGAAGCCGAAGCCCTGGGCTATGACTCAGTGTGGAGCGCGGAAGCCTGGGGATCGGACGCCTTCACACCACTGGCCTGGATTGGCGCGCACACGGAACGCATCAAGCTGGGTACCGGCATCGTGCAGCTCTCCGCGCGCACACCCACCTCCACGGGCATGCACGCCCTCACGTTGGATCACCTCAGCGAGGGGCGCCTGATCCTGGGCCTCGGCGTCTCCGGACCGCAGGTCGTGGAGGGCTGGTACGGCCAGCCCTTCTCCAAGCCGCTGGCGCGCACCCGCGAATACATCGGCGTCATCCGCCAGGTGCTTGCACGCGAGGCCCCGGTAGAGAACGACGGCCCCCACTACCCGCTTCCCTACCGCGGTGAAGGCGCCTGGGGGATGGGCAAGGCGCTGCGCCCCATTACCCATCCCCTGCGCGCCGACGTGCCCATCTACCTCGGCGCGGAAGGGCCCAAGAACGTGGCACTGGCGGCGGAGATCGCAAGCGGATGGCTCCCCCTCTATTACTCGCCCTTCCGCAGCGAGGTCTACGCCGACTCGCTGCGAAACGCCCCGCCCGACTTCGAGATCGCACAGATCGTGACGCTCTCCGTCAACGATGACATCGAGGCGGCGCTGGCCCCCGTGAAGGCCATGCTCGGCTTCTACATCGGCGGCATGGGTTCGAAAAAGCGCAACTTCCACAAGGAGTTGATGGGCCGCATGGGCTTCGAGGAGGAGGCCCAACGCATCCAGGATCTCTTCATGGAGGGCAAACGCGCGGAGGCGGTGGCCGTGGTTCCCGACGAGTTCGCGGACGAAATCTCACTGGTGGGACCGATGGAGCGGATCCGCGAGCGCCTGGAGGCCTGGCGAGAATCCCCGGTGACCAACCTGCTGGTCACCAACCGCGATCCAGAGGCGATGCGAACGGCCGCAGAACTGGTACTGGGCTGAAGGACGGGGGCGAAGCCAGATGGAATCGGCCCCTCAAGCGACCGCCGGAACTTCGAGAGCGTAAAGGCGCGCGGCGTTTTCGCAGAAGAGCTGTCTGCGCACGGGCCCGGAAAGATCATCGCGCTCGACCAGGATCTTCACTGAATCCGGGAACGCGCAGTCCCAGTGGCAGTAGTCCGAGGCGTAGCAGACGATTCCGGCGTCCAACGCCTCGGCCACGTAGGGGAGCATGCGGTCCTCGGGCTCGGCGGTCAGGAAACAACGCCCCAGGAAGTACTCCGAGGGCTTGCGGTCGATCTCCGGCGCCTGTTCGGGCATCAACTCCCAGTGCTCGTCCAGGCGCTCCAGCCAGAAGGGTAGCCAGCCCAGGGCCGCCTCCATGAAGCCCACCCGCAACTTCGGGAAGCGAGCCAGGATGCCGCCCACCGTGAAGTGGTAGACGGCCTGCATGCCGCCGAGCGGGTGGGTGATGGCGTGTACGCCCAGGCGGGTATGGAAGCGATCGATGGCCACAGGCGTCTGACCAGGCGCCTGGCCGCCGCCGTGGGTGCAGACCGCTACCCCCAACCGCTCGGCGGTCTCCCAGACCACATCGAAGCCGGGGTCGTCCAAGTTGCGGTCGCGAATGTGGGTCGCGGTGACCATGCCCACGAAGTCGTGTTCCGACACGCACCGCTCCAGTTCGCGCGCTGCCCGCTGCGGATCGATCATGGGCAGCTTCGCGACCAGCTTCAAGCGATCCGGCGCGTAGCTCGCGTACTCAGCCCGCGCGTCGTTGAGGGTCCGGCACAACGCCTCGGAAAAATCCGGATCCCCCAGCGCCCACTCCTCTCCAGAACCGGGCGGGTAGAGGACCGCCACGTCGATACCCTCGAGATCCATGTCGTCGAGGCGCGCCGCCGGCTCGTACATCCCTGGCCGCATCGGGACCGAACCTTCCAGCACCGCGTCGCGCGCGCCCTCCCCACCCGCGGGGTCCGCGCGCACACCGCCCCCGGGCAGGTCCCTGTAGACGGCCTTCATCTCGGCCGTGTACTCCTCCATCCGCGAGCGGAAGCGGTCCGGAACGCGCCGCCGCCACTCCAGGGGCTCGCCCCCGTGGCCATCTGCGTCGATCACGTACTCGCCAAAATGCCCCATGCGACTTCTCTCCCGCGGCACCGCTACCGGGCAGCCGAGCGCCTGCCCGGTCGAACCTGCAGCCTAGCCCGCTACGCGCGAAGCGCGCTTCCCGCTGGGGCGGGAGGTCGGGCACGACGCTACCCGCACATGGCTTACGGCAAACCGTGACGATCAAGGGAGCGCGTGATCGCCGGGGTGTGGGTGGCATCGCGGAATTCGTCGGATGGTGACCCGGCACGGCACGCGTGCTCTTTTTCCTGGTCAGCGTTCTCAGCGCGGCCTTTCCAGGCACGTTCGCGTAGCTGGATCTCCGGGCCGTGAAGCCTGGCATCGAGGATCATCGAAGGGTCCCCGCGCTCGCCCGGGAGGGTAGACCGCGGGACGCGCACCTCTCGGCAGCGCCCCGGGTCTCCCCCTCTTGGAGCTAGGGCTCCACGAGACCTTCTCGCACGGCGAAGCGCACCAGATTTGCGACTTTGTGGATGCCGAGCTTCGTCATCAGGCTCGAACGGTGCGATTCGATGGTCTTCAGCGACACGCCCATCAGCACCGCGACTTCCTTGCTCGAGTTGCCCTCGGCGATGAGTTGGAGGGCTTCCCGTTCACGACCCGTGAGCTGGTTGAGCGCGGATCCGCCCCCATCCGCGGGGCGCGCGATCGCATCCACGAGATGGTGGGTCACCGTGGGAGACAGGAAGGATTCTCCGCTGCACACGAGCCCCACGGCCTCGAGCAGCTCCTTGGGCGGCGCGGACTTGACCACGTAGCCCGCAGCTCCTGCACGCAACGCGTCCTCGACCGAGGAGCGCGCATCGCGCCCGGTAACCACCACGGCCCGTGCGGGGTTCGGCCCTCGGCAGACGTGGCGAACCACCTCGAGGCCCGACAGCAGCGGCAGCAGCAATTCCGTGACGACCACCGCCGGGCGCAGGCGTGACGCCAGTTCGACGGCCTTCTGGCCATCATCGGCCTCACCCACCACCACGAAGCCCGGCCGCGTCTCGAGCAGCAGCCTCAGTCCCTCGCGAATTAGAGCCTGCGGCTCGACCAACAGGATTCGAATTTCTCGCACCATAATCCCCCCTTTTCCATCGCTTGTGGACTCGCTCGGAACTCGCTTCCCATGGATTCCGGGCGCTTCTACCGGGAATTACACGCAACACCCGTGCCAAGTTTCTTATACCCCAAACTAGTGCTATTTCAGTGGGTTTGGCTCCATCAATAACCTTCCAGATGCGACATTTTGGCGCAATCTGGGTGTACCAAGCCGAAGAAACGTCCCATTTCGTACGGCGGTGTTCACGGTACGTTTCGGGTCGGGTTTGCCCGGGCTTCCGACTGGCGGCGAATGCGCCAAGACTGGCCGCCAGCAACGGCGCAAGCCGGCGAACCGGCTTCCCTTCGACCTCCAGGCAGCATCGCGAAGCCTCTGCTACCGACGGAGCCGTGCCCGAGGCCATCTACCTTCGCGAGGGGCGGCGAACGGCGCTGGCCCGAGCACCGCTGATCAACAACGACACCTGCCTTCACCTGGAGCGGCCATGGCGCGCCTAGTCTCCCGCTCGCGGGCGATGCGCGTTGCCTCCCGACGGACGCAGTGTCGAGCGCTCGGACTCAGCCTGCTGCCCGTCCTGCTCTGGGCCTGCTCGCCCAGCCACGACTGGACGGCGGAGGAGATCGGCAACGCCGAGCACATGTGGGAGGCGCTGGGAGCGGACCAGCGGGCGGCGGAGATCGAGAACCTGGGCGAGGCCGGGCCCGATGACGCGCGAGAGGCCGAGGCGGCTCTGGAACACCGCGAGCGCGCGCTGCGGGAGGCCCGTTCGGTTCGGGACGAGGTGCTCGCAAAAGCCCACCCCGACCTGCCCCTCCACTTCCGGGAAGAGTTCCAGCACAGCATGGAACTCTTCGTGAAGGCGGCGCGGCTACGCGAAAGCGATTTCGAGGGCGAGGCCATCCGCTTGCGCAAGCGCTTTGGGGCCTGGTACCGGCGACACGGCGAGGAGATCCGAGTCCCGCGTCTTTGATTCCGAGGACCGGGCCCTGGGAGGCCCGCCACGGGCGCTCAGAAGGGGCGCGTGATGGCCCTCGTGGGGCCGAAGCTGTGCAACGCCAGCGCGTGCAGATTGCCCAGCCCACCGCAAACGAAGATCAGCAACTTTTCGGGCGAAGCGACGAGGTGCACACGTCCGTCGGCAGACACTCGTCCATGCTCGCGGTGCTGCGCACGATGCGCTTCCGGCCAGGTTTCGGTCGGCATGGCCGCGAATTCGTAGAGTTGCGCCTGCACGTCCTCCAGCCGGGGAAAGTCGGCGTGGATCAGGTCTACCCAGGGCGGGGGCAATGCCAGCAGGATCTCCGCGTCGGGCTGGAACTCGATGAAGGCATTGGTACCGATGTAGGCGAGAGATCGTCCAATCACGGTGAGCAGATCCACGCCCCGGGTCGCCACCGTGTCTGCAACATCCAGGGTGCCCGTGCAGCCGTGCACGGTTACCGCATTGCCCGACACCCCCCGGCGCTCCGCGAGCGGTGCCCAGGGGGACCGCTCCTCCCACTCCCCCACCACGATGCCGGTCACCCGACCGGGCTGGCCGAACACGCTCTTGGAACTCACCCCCACCTTCTGCCCTGCCACATTCCGCATCACCAGGCGCAGTGCCCTGCCAACGGCAGCGGCGGGGCCCGCCTCGCCCCCGAAACAACCGGCCGCGTAGGGGATGGAAAGCGCCTCCCGGGCTGGCCCGTTCACGAAGAGCCCGGGCACCACGCAACTGGTGGTGGTATTGAGGGCGAAGAGATTGAACTCGGGATCGTTCACCGCCTCGGTCGCAGCACAGAGCAGGGGCATGGACTCGGCGGGTGCGCCCGCCATCACGGCGTTCACTGCCAATTTTTCCACGCTGGCGCGGCCATTGCGTGGGGGCAGCACGCCGAGCACTTCGTCGGGAAAGCGCCCGGAGGCTCGGACGTGCTCCCGGACGCGTTCCTCGGTGGGCGGAACGAGCGGAAGCCCGTCTCCCCATCCCGAGTCCGTCGCGAAGCGGGCGAAAGCCACCGGATCGGCGTCCACCTCCACCCGCGGGCTCGCCAGCCACTCGATCTCACAACCCTCCGGACCGCAGTCCCGGTCGATGTTGACGGGCAGATCTTCGCTCACTCGCTCACCGCCCCGAGCACCTCGAGGAGTTTCGGAAAATGCTCACGGGCAATCTCGCGTACCGCCGTCTCGGGAAGGGTCTCGAGGGGATAGGGGAGCACCAGCACACGCAAGCCCTGCCGCCCGGCGTTGTTCGCCATGGTGTGGGAGAGGACTTCGAACTCACGGGTCACGACGGCGACCGCCGTCTTGCCCCCCGCAGCGGCCGCGACCGTGTCGTGAACCGTCCACGAGGTGCAGGAGCCTCAATTCCCCAGGCCGACGATGGCAACGTCGATTCCCTCCACGAAGTCCGCCAGCCCCCGACGGGTACGCTCACCTTCCTCTCCCACGCGGCTCCCGGCCTCCCAGGGGTGCACGCTGGCCCCGGCCTCGCGCAGGCCGCGCTCCCATTCGTCCATCACGTGGAAGAAGGACTGCCAGGTACGGTCGAAGCGGATGCCCACGCGGGCGCCCGAAAGGGAACCCGCCGGAGGGCCTGGATCGTTCATGAGTTCGGGCGGCGGCGCGGTCGGGTCGAGTACTCGAATGCGTTGCATCGCGATACCTCCAGGGGCCATTCTATCCGCGAATTTGCCCGCCGCGCACCCAGCGGATAGGGTCGCGCAATGCGCTGGCCCCTAGGTGTCACTGCCACCGTCTACGGTGATCTTCCCATCCGCCGGGCCGCGGAACTGGCCCGCGATGACGGCTTCGAGCACATCGATGCCCTTTACGACGCGCCGGAGGGCCTGGCTCTCCCGGTTTGGGACCGCTTCTCGATGCGCCCGCAGGCGGGCTGCACCGCCGGCCCCGCCCCCGAGCGGGCCCGCAGCTGGGAGAAGACCGTGGAAGACTTCCAGCGCGTTCCCGGCGCTCGCATGGAGCCCTGGCCCGGCTCGGTGGTGGGCGACAACGATGCGGTGCGGGCCATGTTGGAGGCAGTGCCCGGCCTGCGCCTCACCCTCGACGTGGGGCACGTCACCGCCTGGGGGGGCGACCCCATCGAGTTGCTCGCCTTCGCGGACCACGTACAACTGCGCCAGGCGCGCGTGGGAGCCATCCAGTCCCGAAGCGGGAGCGTGGACTTCGCGGGCATCCTCGACACTCTGGCCTCGCTCGACTACGCGGGCCGGCTCAGCGTCGAGTACTTCGATCTGCCGGAGCGCGGCTGGGGTTTCGACGATCCGCGCGGTGCCGCTCTCGAAACCGCACGGGAAATCCGCGCGCTCTTCGCCTGAAGAAGACGGGACAGCTCAGACCACACCGCGCGCTCTCAGGTCCGCCAGCCCGGCTTCATCGAGGGAAAGCCAGTCCGCGTAAACCTCGGCGTTGTGCGCACCCAGCGCAGGCCCCAGGTGCCGGATGCGCCCGGGCGTGCCCTCGAGCCTGGGAGCCGGCCCAACCAGCGTCACGGCACCCAGGGCCTCGTCGTCCACCACCTGGAGGCTTCCGCGCGCGCGCACGTGGGGGTCCGCGAGCAGATCCGCCAGATCGTTCACGGGGCCGGCCGGGACACGCTGCTCCGCGAAGGCCTCGAGGGCCTCCTGGCGTGAGCGCGCCACGATCCACTCCGCGACCAGCGTGTCGAGTTCGTCGGCGTGGGCGATGCGCGCCTCGGAGGCGCCGAAACGCTCGCGGTCCTCGGCCGTGTCGCGCCCAAGGAGCCCGAGTACGCGGCCGGCCTGGGCATCGGTGGTGGCGGACACGACCAGCCAGCGATCGTCGCCAGCTCGGTAGACGTTGCGCGGCACACCTCCCGCCACGCGGCTGCCGTTGCGCATCGGCGGCGGGCCAACCCCGTCCCAAGCCGCGAAGGCACCCGAGAGCAGCTCCAACACGGGCTCGTACATCGACACATCGACGTGTTGTCCCTGGCCGCCCCGGGCATCCCGGTGGTAACAGGCCGCCAGAGTACCCACGACACCCACCACCGCGGTGAGGATGTCCCCCACCGGCAGCGAGGTCAGCATGGGCGGGCCCTCCGCCTCGCCGGTCATGTGCGTGAGCCCCGCGAAGGCTTCCGCCAGGGTGCCGGCCCCGGAACGCTCTGCGTAGGGGCCCGTGCGCCCGAAACCACTCACGCTCACCACGACCAGGCGCGGGTTGCGGCGCGAAAGCTCTGGCCAGGTGGCGCCCCAGCGCTCGAGCGTCGACTGGGGCCAATTTTCCACCAGTACGTCTGCGTGATCCACCAGGCGCGCAAAGAGTTCCCTGCCCTCGGGGAGGTCGAGGTCCAGCGTGATGCAGCGCTTGTTGCGCCCCACCATCGCAAAGGGAAGCGAGCGGCCGGCGCGCGACAGCCCGAGACGCCGCAGCGGATCGCCCGCGGGCAGTTCGAGTTGGACGACGTCCGCGCCGAAGTCTCCCAGCATGGCGCCGATCTGGGGCGCGGAGAAGAGCGTGGAGAGATCCAGCACCCGAAGCCCCTCGAGGGCGGTCTTCGTCATGCGGACAGACGGCTCGCGTCTTCGCGGGAGCCGGGGCCGGTTCCACCTGGCCCCAGTTCGTGCGCCGGCGCCAGCTCCCGGGCAGCAGCCAGGGTCCGCGCGGAGGGTTCGAAATCCACCACTTCATAGCGGCGGCCGAACTCCTCGCGCAGCGCCGCAAGCACGCTCTGCAGCGTGAGCCCACCGACCTCCTCCGCCACGCTGCCGATGCTCTCGGGGTCGAGCGGGAGCGCCAGGGCTCGGTAGACGGGCAGCAGGGCCTCGCGCGCCCGGGCCGCATCGTCCACCAGCAGCACGCCACCCACGTAGGCTGCGCCGCGCACGACGCGCTGTCCCACCCCCGCCAGCTTGAGGCGGCCCCGGGCGTTGATGCTGTAGCGACCGGGGCAGTACTCGCCCGGGACCTCCCCCACGCGCGCGTCCACGCCCAGTGCCCGCAACACCCGCAGCAGGATGTCCGTGATCTCCCGGTAGCGGGCCTCGATACCTCGCCGAGGATCGGCGCTGGGCTGGCACCACGCAAAGGCCAGGCTGTCGCGGTGGAAGAGCGCGGCGCGCCCGCCCGCCAGGCGCAGAACGGCCGCAAAGCCCAGCTCCCTTGCCGCGCACAACGCCGCCGCGAAGCCGGGCGCACCGCGATCGAGGAGCGAGAAGGCCAGCACCTCGTCGGGCCGGTAGACGCGCAGACACTGGGCGCCATCCGCCTGCGCGACTTCGCGCAGCAAGGCGCGAGAGAAGGCGGTATCGAACGTGGCTTGGCCAGGAAAGGCGGCGTGGGTCACGCGCAGTTTCGCTTGCACTGGAGGCATGTCTCCTCTGCGCTGCAGCCTACCGGTTGGTGCCCCGGATGCCAGGGCCGGGCCGCGCAGCGGGTCTGCTAGCCTGCTCGCCGTGAAGACCGCTCGCAATGATCTGCGCAATCTCGCCATTATCGCCCACGTCGACCACGGCAAGACGACGCTGCTCGACGGCTTGCTGCGCCAGACGGGCGCCATCGCCGCGCATCGCCAAGTCGTAGAGCGCGCCATGGACAGCGAGGATCTCGAGAAGGAGCGCGGCATCACCATCCACGCCAAGGAAACGGCGGTGGAATTCGAGGGCGTCCGTCTCCACCTGGTGGACACGCCCGGGCACGCCGACTTCGGGGGCGAAGTGGAGCGCGTCCTCGGCCTGGTGGACTCGGTCCTGTTGCTGGTGGATGCGGTGGAGGGCGTGATGCCCCAGACCCGCTTCGTCGTGAGCAAGGCCCTCGCACGCGGCCTGCGTCCCCTGCTGGTGATCAACAAGGTGGATCGGCCGGAACAACGCGCCCACGCCGTGATGGACGAGGTCTTCGAACTGCTGGACTCCCTGGGGGCCAGCGAGGAGCAGCTCGACTTCCCGGTGGTCTTCACCTCCGCGAAGCACGCCACCGCCACTCGGGATCTCGAGGTGCCTGGCACCGACCTCCGCCCCCTGTTCGAAACCATCCTCGAGCACGCTCCGGCCCCTCGCGTCGACGAGAACGGTCCCCTGCAGTTCCAGGCCGTCACCCTCGACCACGACCCCTACCTGGGCCGCTTGGTGATCGGCCGCGTAAACCGCGGCAGGCTCCAGCGCGGTGCCCACGTCGCGCGGATCGCCGAGAACGGCGAGTCCGAGAGCTTTCGGATCACCAAGCTGCTGGGCGCGCGGGGCCTGGAGCGGGTGGAACTCGACGAAGCCCGCGCTGGGGACCTGGCGGTGATCGCAGGCATCGACAGCATCGAGGTGGGCGACACCCTCTGCGAACCCGATCAGCTGGATCCCCTGCCGCGCATCTCGGTGGATCCGCCTACGCTGCGGGTGCACTTCTCCCCCAACACCTCTCCCCTGGCGGGTCGGGACGGACGCTTCCTCACCAGCCGCCAGATCGGTGACCGGCTGCGGCGGGAGACCCTGGGCAACGTCTCCATCCGCGTCGAGCCCACCGACGCCCCAGACATCTTCGTGGTGGCGGGCCGAGGCGAGTTGCAACTCGCGGTCCTCATCGAGACGATGCGGCGCGAGGGCTACGAGTTCAGCGTCTCGCGTCCCGAGATCATCCGGCGCCAGGTGGAAGGCAAGAATTGCGAGCCGGTGGAGGACGTGGTCGTAGAGGTCCCCGAGGCCTACACGGGCATCGTGGTGGAGAAGCTCTCCGCGCGCCGGGGCCGCCTGGAGTCCTTGGATCACCGCGACGGATCGGCCCGCTTGAGCTTCGTGGCGCCCAGCCGGGGGCTCTTCGGCTACCGGGGCGAATTTCTCTCCGATACCCGCGGCGAGGGCGTGATGCACCGCAGCGTGCGCGGCTACGAGCCCTGGGTGGGCGATCTGCCGGGCCGGGGTATCGGCGCCATCATCGCCACGGAGGCCGGCCGCACCACCGCCCACGCCCTCTTCAACATCCAGCAGCGGAGCCNGCTCTTCGTGGGCGCGGGCCTCGCCGTCTACGAGGGCCAGATCGTGGGCGAGAGCCGGCGCGCCGGCGACATGAACGTGAACGTGATCCGCGCCAAGAAGCTCACCAACGTCCGCGCCGCGGGAAAGGACGAGGCGGCGGTGCTCTCGCCGCCCCGCGAGGTCGCCATCGAGTGGGGTCTCGAGTGGCTGGAGGAGGACGAACTCCTCGAGGTCACCCCCGCCCACCTCCGGCTCCGCAAGCGGATCCTGCCCGCCAACCACCGCAAGCGCGGCTGAGTTCCAGCGCCCGGAGTCGCCGGCCTCCGATCGGCTCCCTAGAATGCGGGGCAACGTTCTCGACGAGGAGTCCCGCATGCCTGCCACCGCCGTCGCAGTCCCCGGAGCCCCCAGTGCGCTGCACCGTGCCGAGGAAGAGATCCCCTTCGTGGACTTTGGGGACATGCAGGTCCAACTCCTGCAGGTGGACGTAGAAGGGGGCCTGTGGGTGGTGCGCACCCGCATGCAGCCCGGCACCACGGTCCAGCGCCACAAGCACACCGGGGAGGTCTTCGCCGTCACCTTCTCGGGGGCATGGAAGTACCTCGAGTATCCGGAGGTGAACCGCGCCGGCTCCTACCTCTTCGAGCCCGCGGGATCCATCCACACGCTGCACGTCCCCGACGACGTCGAGGGCATCACCGACGTCTGGTTCGCGATCCGCGGCGCCAACCTGAACCTGGATGCCGAGGGCAACGTGGAGAGTCACGTCGACGCCAGCACGGTGCGCGACGCCTACCTGGCCGTAGCCGAGCAACAGGGGCTCGGGCGGCCACCCGTAATCGGTCTCTGAGCATCGCCACGGAAGCGCTTCCCCGCAGCTAGGGGCGCGGGCTGAAGCGGACGGGCATCTCCTCGATGCCGACGATGAAATTGTTGCGCCGCAGCGGCAGGGGCTCGTCGCTTGCGAGTTCGAGGTCGGGCAGGCGCGCCAGCAGCTCCTCGAACATCACCCGCAACTCCATGCGCGCCAGGCTGGCACCCAGGCAGTGGTGGGTCCCGTAGCCTCCGAAGGCCACGTGGGGATTGGGATCGCGCTCCACGTCGAAGTGATCGGCCCTCTCGAAGACCCGCTCGTCGAGGTTGGCGGCGTGGTAGAGGAGCAGCAGGCGGTCGCCCTCGCGGATCTTCTGGCCGCGCAACTCCGTGTCTCGAGTGGCGGTGCGGTTCATGTTCTTGATGGGCGAGACCCAGCGCAGCATCTCCTCTACCGCAACGGGGAGTTTCCCGGGGTCGTCGACCAGCTTGCGGCGCTCCTCGGGATGGCGGATCAGCATCTCCACGCTCCGGGTGATCACGTGACGCGTCGTCTCGTCCCCGCCTACCAGGATCAGCAGGGTCTCGTGTTGGATCTCGTCATCGCTGAGGCGCTCGCCGTCCACCTCACCGTGCACGAGCAAGCTCACTAGATCGTCGCGGGGGTTCGCGCGGCGATCCTGGATGACGCGCTGCGCGTACTCGAACCAACCCAACCCCGCCTGTGCGGCCGCCTGGATGTCCTCGGGATCATCGCTGCCTGAGGTGCGCAGCAGGTCGTCCGACCAGCGCAACAGCGTGTCGCGGTCCTCGGGCTCCACCCCCAACATGTCGCCGATCATCACCATGGGTAGCGGCGCCGCCACCTCGTGGACGAACTCGCACTCGCCGCGCGGAGCCACCTTTTCGATCAGTTCGACACAGACCGCCCGCGCCTTGGCTTCCTGCAGGGCGAGCTGCCGCGGGGTGAAGCCGCGGTTCACCAGGTTTCGGTGCCGCTTGTGGCCGGGGTCGTCCATGTTGATCATCGAGGGAACGCTGGAGTCCGGCCGCGAGCCGCGCGCGGAACAAAAGAGTTCCGGGTGCCGGGAAACGAACATCACGTCCTCGTGGCGGCTCACCCCCCAGAGCTTCCCCTCCTCGTCCCAGTAGAGGGGGGCCTCGTCTCGCATCCAGCAATAGTCATCGAGCGGTTCCCGCTGGTACCAGCGGCCGTCGAGCAGGCGAATCTCGGGAGGTTGGGGGGCTTGGGTCATGGCGCGCAGGACTTGCCGAGCAGCGTAGCCCACGTGGGGTCGCAGGGCGCTCTCCTCGTTGCAGCGCCCGGCCCGCAGCCTACGCCTCGGCTTCCGGCCCGTGCGGAAAGCCCCAAGCAGGCGGACCGCGCATCACCTCGGCACTTGGCGCGCGGAATTGCCGGGTTGCGACTCGCGCCCCGACAAAGACCCTCAGCAACCGGCAAGAGACGGGACGCACAGCGCGTCAAGAAAAGCGCTCCGCCAGCCGAAACGAGTCGTTGGTGCACAGGAAAAAACCACCCGTGCGCCCACAGGGCGGGCAGGTTCGGCCATGGACAGACACCAGCAGGCATTTTCGATCCTCGAAATCGTAATCACCCTCTCCATCGTGAGCGTGCTGGCCGCGGTTGGGGTCTGGAGTTTGACCTCCACCCTGGCGGATACCCGCGCCCGCAGCGCCGCACGCTCCATCGCGGACCTGCTGGTGTTGGCACGCGGCGAAGCGATTCGCAGCGGCACCCCCCACCTCGTCTTCTTTGGCCTCGACGCAGCCGGCGCGCCGCTCACTGGCGCGGGGGGACAACCCGCGGCAGGCGTGGTGATCCGCGACGACAACGCGGACGGGCTCGTCGATCCGGGCGAAATCGTCGCCGCGATTCCGCTGGAGACCTCGGCGGCGCTCGCCTGGGGGAGCGCGCTGGCGTCGATCGGCTCGACAGCCGCCCCCGACGACAACCGCGACGGCAAATTCCCCGAAGCCGGGGACTTCGTATGCTGCAGCTTCACACAACCCGATGGCGACTCTGCCGCCCGCTGGGTGGCCTTCTTGCCCGACGGGACGCCCCGCGCCTTCACGACCCTGCCCTTCGAGGCGGGCGACATCGCCAGCGGCAACGGGAGCGTCTACCTGACCAGCGGCAGTCGCGACTACGCGGTGGTGGTGGCTGCACTGGGCGGCGTGCGCCTGCACGCCTGGAACGCGGGGCTCAGTGCATGGACTCGCTGACCTCTCGACACCGCACACCGTCGCAGGCGGGCTTCACGTTGGTGGAGCTGATGATCACGGTCTCGCTGATCGCCATCGGCGCCCTCAGCTTGGCGCTCGCGCAGCTCCAGGCGCTAGCCGACGGCAACCGCGCCCGGCATCGCACCAATGCCGCCACCATCGCCCGCGACCAGATGGAGTTCATCCAGGGCATGGGCTTCAGCGAGGACGCCCTGGCCGCGATGGACAGCACGACTTTCGTGACACCCCCCTGGCTCAACAACGCCGCCGACCCGGCACTGGCAGCGGGGGAAGTCCCGCTCCGGGTGGACCGCCCCGGCGGTGCCGTGAACGAGATCGTCTACACCGTCTACTACCGGGTCGCCGCGGATGACGCCACGCTCCCCAACCCGGCCCTGCGCTTCGTCGATCTCGAGGTGATCTGGAACGAACGCGGTATCTCCAACGTGAAACCCACCCGCACCGGGCAGCCGACGGTGGCCATCTCATCGCTGCTCGTCGAGAACGACAGGTAGCGCCATGCACTCCCGAGACGGTTTCACACTCATCGAGCTGATGGTCACCGCAGGCTTGCTGCTGATGCTGGTGGCAGGCGTCACCGGCGTCTTCACCAACCAGCACCACGCCCACATGGTGGTCGATCAGGTCACCGCGGCCCAGCAGAGCGTGCGCGCCACCGCACAGCTCATCGCCCGGGACCTCCGGCGCGCGGGCTACATGGTGCCGGGGCACGCCGCTGTCTGCGCGTTCGACCAGAGCACCGGCCCCGACACCCTCTTCGTCAGCGATGCGGACGCGATCCGCAGCGTCTTCGACCTCGAGGCCGATGACGAGGACCTGCGCGGCCACTTCGGGGCCCCCATCACGGGTGAGAGCACGGGCGCAACGCTGACCGGCGCAGCGCGCGCGATTTCCCTGCAGCGGCTCTGGGTAGACGTGCAGGCAGACGGAGACGACTTCGGGCAGGACCGCGGCGTCATCGTGGTCGACCGGGCGCGCCCCGATGCACCCGTCGCCTGCGGGCGCATCAGCGCCATCGCGGGCAACACGCTCACCGTGGATTTCGGCGACAGCTCCCACAACGTGGGCAGCAACGCGGACCTGGTGGCCGTTCCCGCCCACGTCTACCGCCTGGAGCCGGGACTCGGCGGCAGCGGGGACCGCTTGCTGCGCGACGAGCAGTTGCTCTCGTCCGGGGTGGAGGACTTCCAACTCACCTTCTTCATCGACGAGGACGACGATCGGGTGCTCGACGCCGGAGAACTCTACGCCGACGCGGGCACGACCGCGGCGCCCTGGGAGATGCCCGCCAGCAACCGCCCCGACTTCAGCCTGCTACGGGAGGTCGGCGTCCACCTGGTAACGGTGACGCGCGACGACGATCCACGCCCCGAGTTCCAGCAGGGAAGCGGCCAGATCCGCGGCAATCGCGACGCCGCCAGTCTGCCCGTTACCGATGGCAAACGACGCCGCACCAGCTCCTCGCGCGTGCGACTGCGGAACATGGGATGAGGAAGACGACGGTGCGACACGACGAACGACGCGACCAGCGGGGCGCGGCCCTGCTCGTGACGGTGCTGCTGCTCACGCTGATGGGCATCATCGGCATGGCCTCCATCGACACGGTGCGCCGCGACCGCCAGGTGGCCGGCTACGAGAGCCGCGCCCAGACTGCCCTCTACGCGGGGGAAGCCGGCGTCGCCTTCGCGCTGGGGCTGATCCGTCGCGACGCCCAGACCCTCGCCCAGGGCGGCGTGGGCGCCCTCGCCTCCTACAACCCCAGCAGCAGTGCGGGAGGCACGCCGGAGTTTCCCTCGATCGCGAACCCGAGGGCGCTGGGGAACGACTTCCCGGCCCCCGGATCCCCGAGTTTCTTCATGGACCCCGACGCCGAGAATCCCAAGGATTCCGGCGCCGCCCCCCAGGCCGTCCGCTACCTCGGACGCGGCCAACCCTGCAGCGGCTGGATCATGAGCGCCTCCGCGGGAGGCGTGCAGTGGGCGAACGCGCTCTGGGACATTCGCGTTTCCGGTGACAGCCCGGGCGGAAACAACGTGGACATCCAGGCGGTCGGCGCCAACTGCCACCCCTACAACTGAGAAAAGAACCGGCATGCGGACCATGGCAAGAATGGAACGAGACAGCAGATCACAGTACAGGTGCTGCCTGTGGCTGGCCGTCGGCCTGTTGCTGGCCTGCGGCGGGGGCGTGGAGCCCGAGCCCAGCCCCCACATGCGCTCCATGGCGGACACCGCGGCCGCTGCCGGCCAGGTCGTTCAAGCGAGCGACGCGATGCCGGTCGCGGCCGAATCCCCCGCCCCGCCCCGGCAGAACCGGGCACCGCGCTTCACGGGCATGCAGCTCCAGCCCGCAGGCCCCATCTCGGCAGGGGTCGAGTTGCGCGTAGCCGCCCACGCCGTCGACCCGGAGGGAAGCCCGGTCCGCTTCCAGTACAGCTGGACGCTGAATGGCGAGGAACGAGACGAGTCGGGGCCCAGTCTCGACACCACCGGGTTCCGCCAGGGCGACGAGATCCGCGTCTCCGTCATCGCCACGGACGGCTGGCAGGCCAGCGCACCGATGCAGAGCCCCATCCTGTTGGTGGCCAACAGCGGTCCCATCATCCGCTCGGAACCCCGCGCCGCCGGACCGGACGGCGAATTCCGCTACCAGATCGAAGCGCTGGACTCGGACGCCGAGGCAGGCGAGCTGAACTTCCGGCTACTCCGCGGGCCCGACGGCATGCAACTCGCAGCCGACACCGGCCTGGTGGTGTGGACGCCTTCCGCCGTGCAGGCCGGCGCGCACCCCGTGGCCCTCGAGGTCACGGACGCAACCGGAGCATCCGCCACGCAGCGCTTCGTGCTGCAGATCGAGGAGCCGGCACCGCCTGCCGCGCCGGCCCCCTAGGGTGAGCATGAAGATCCAGCGAATTCGACAAGCCTCGAAGGGCCTCCGCTCCCGCGCCTCGACTCCGGCGCGCGGCCAGAGCCTCGTCGTTCGATGGCTCGCGTGCCTCGTGGTCCTCGGCCTGGGCGCCAGCCCGGCGGTGGGACAGGACGGCGACACCTCCCTCTTCTCCACCAGCTTCCCCCCCAACGTGCTGCTCTTCGTCGACAACTCGGGCTCCATGCGCACGATCATGTATCACCCGGCCTTCGACATCGAGGTTTACGAGGCCGGAGGCGTTTCTTGCGACATCATCACCTCTGCTCATTCCGGAGACCCTACGCTGATCGATGAAAACAACGAGGAACTGCGCGCCAGCGTAGGCAGCAATGCCGACAACAGTGAAGCCAGAGTAGGGGAGGACGAGGACGACGGATTCGTTTCAACCTCGGGCACCGGACATGCCCGCAACGGCTACATCAACCGAACCTTCTGCGGCCAAACGCGCCGCCTCTACGTCGACGGCAGCGTGGCAGAAGACGGCGACGATACGTGGTGGACCGAGCCCTACCTCGAGTGGTACTTCAACCTGGATCCCTCGGACACGGTGACCTGGGGACCCGCCAACCAGACCGCGGCGGAAATCCTCGCGGAGATCGAGGACAGCGCCAACGGCCGCACCTACATCGACGGCAGCACCTTCGGGAAGTTCCAGCGCGCGCGCATCTCGGCCGCCCGCGACATCGCCTCCGACGTCATCTACCAGACCAATACCGACTGCCCCGCCTACGGGGGCGACTGCGGGGTCTACTACGACCGCGTCCGCTTCGGCCTCGCCCAGTTCCAGCAGAACGCGCGGGGCGGCTTCGTACGGGTGGGGATCGACGCGTATGCGGAAAACAAGAGCCGGCTCGAATCGTCCATCGACGACATCGATGCCGGCGGTTGGACCCCTCTCGGCGAGACGCTCTTCAAGCTCTACACCTACTTCATGCACCGCCTCGACGCCAGCCAGCGGCCGGTGGGAAAAGACGGAATCACCCGCTTTCCCCACTACCACTATCGCGACACCAATGGATCCTGGTCCCACACGTGGAACGTCCTCGGAGGCGTCCCCGAGGATCCCGTTCAGGAGGCCTGCCAGCAGAACTTCATCATCATGATC
>JABSQX010000159.1 GCA_013215615.1 Myxococcales bacterium
TCCACGCAACGCCCGTCGCTCCCGAAGCGCCAGGCGTGGAAGGGACAGCGGATCGACTCTCCGACCACCTGGCCCCCGTGACCGAGATGGGCGCCCAGGTGTGGACAGTGCGCGTCGAGGACGATCGCCTCGCCACTCTCCGTGCGGAACAAGACGAGATCGCGCCCGAAAAAGCGCAGGCTCCGCACTTGCCCTGCCTCGACCTCTTCGGAGGCCGCGACGTGGTACCAGCCGTCCGGTGTGGAGGTGAAGGGATAGCGGTACGTGCCGGTCATGGGCTCTCCGGGTCCTGGAACCTGCCACTAGCATAGACCCCGCGAGGCGCTCCGGCGGCCCCTCCGCAGCCCGGCAGCCGGCCCGCGTGGACGAGAATTTCCATCGGGGAGCCTCCACGCTAGTGTGGCCGCTCGGGTCCGGGTGCCCCCCCCAGCGTCTGGCGCGCGGTATGCGGCGGCGAGGCCGACGGACTGGCGGGTCGACCGGACAGACCGCGGTGGCCCCGGGGGCTGGTCTGCGAGTCCAGGAGTCCACATCGAATGTCTTCGGCTCCCCGCACCCCCGAACGCGACCAGTTGCTGAAGGGCGTGGACGAGATCGCAGGGGTGATCCGCGCCGATGCCGCCGTCTCGGAAGAACTCCGCCATCTGCCGGAGTCCAGCGTCGAGGCCCTCGAGCACGCGGGCATCTTCCGGATGGTGCTGCCCCGCGAGTTGGGGGGCTACGAGGCGGACCCCGTCACCCAGCACGAGGTCATCGACCGGCTCGCCTACCACGACGCCTCCGCGGGCTGGTGCGGCTTCATCGGCGGGGGTTCCTCGGCCTTCGCGGCCGCCAACATTCCGGAGGAGGGGCTCCAGGAAGTTCAGGCGACGCTCGCTTCTGGCAGCGGCTGGACGTGCTTTGCGGGTTCTCCCTTCCCGGCCGGCCGCGCGACACCCGTGGAAGGCGGTTTCCGGGTCTCCGGGCGCTGGCCCTGGGCGAGCGGCATCCACCATTCTCCCTGGGTGTTCGCGGGCGCCGCCATCTTGAAGGACGGCGAGGTAGAACTCAGCGACGTCGGCTTCCCCAACGGAAAGCTGATGGTGATGCCCAAGGCCGAGATCGAGGTCGAAGACAGCTGGCACACGGCGGGACTGCGCGGAACGGGCAGCACGCACTTCAACGCCGAGGCGGTCTTCGTCCCCGAGCACCGGACCATTCCATTTCCCTTCACGGAGCCGCAACGGGGCGGCGCGGTCTTCCGCCTGCCGGTGCTGGGATTCTTCGGGCCGGCCTTCTCGGGCTTTCCCCAGGGCGTGGGACGGCGCGCCCTCGACGAGTTCGTGACCTTCGCGAGGAACAAGACACGCCTCGGCCAGCCACGCCCCGTTTCCGAGCGCGAGGTGGTCCAGCGCGACCTCGCCCTGGCCCACGCGGCACTCCACGCCGCGGGACTGTGGGTGCGCGAGGAACTCACGAAACTCTGGGACGACCTGAATGCCGGAGTCGAGCCCTCGGAGTTGAGCACCGCCAGCCGGCTCGCTGCCTTCAGCCTGAATGCGGATACCGCCACTCGGGCCACCGAGTGCGCGTACCGCTACGCGGGTGGCGACGCCCTCTTCTCCTCGAGCCCCTTCCAGCAACTGCTGCGCGACATGCGCACCGCCGCCCAGCACATCCTGCTGAGCGAGGGCAACTACGAGACCTTCGGCAAAGCGCTGCTCGCGCAGACGACGGAGAGCGACGCGACGGAGGCCTGAGCGGCCCCTCGCCGCACCGCCGACTGGCTACCGCCCGCACTGAGTTCGCGGCCCGAACTCGACCCAAGCTCGCGAGACGCGAAGCAGGCTCGAGCGCCTCCATACCCTCGTCAGGCCGGCGGGGGGGGCAGCTGGCTCCGCCAAGCCATGCTCACCAGTTCGATGAGCTGACCGTCCGGGTCGCGGATGAAAACCGCCTGGCCCCAGGCACTCTCGGGGCCGAGGCTCTCCTCGAGCACCTCCCCCCCGTAGTCGGGCACCCGGGCCAGCACACCGGGGTGGTCGTCGACGGAGAGCGCGATGTGCGTGTAGCCGGGTTCGTTGAGGCGGCGCTCGCGGTAGCGCTCCCGAGCGCCTTCCGCGCCGAAGTGCATCAGGTTCAGTACCAGATCCGGGCGCCACAGGTAGGTGGCGGTGAGTTGCACCGGCGGTGGCACCATCATCACGCGGCTCGCGAGATCCTCGGGCACCTCGAGATCCCACCAGAAGCGGAAGCCCAGCAACTCTTCGTAGAAGCGCCGCGCCTGGGCGATGTCGGTCACCGTGTGGCCCAGGTGGTTGAAATGCGCGGTGCCAGCCATGGCCGCCGATCCTAGCCCGCATTCGACGACACGGCGCGACCCGTCCGCGCCCGCCCGTCGCACTGTAGCTCCCGCCCGCTAGCCCGCCGGATCGCCCCGGCGCGCGATGTCCCCGGGCAGGCGGTACGCGGCCATGAAGCCGTGGAAGGCGCCCCATAAATTGGTGATGACGATCAGGAAGAGTGAGTAACGGACCGCCTCGTCGCCGAAGTCCGGGGCCAACAGGTCATTGAAGATGCCCACCAACTGCGGGGCCATCCCCCCCGCAATGATGCTGATGCCCAGGTGGATGATCGCGTAGGCGGTGGCGCGCATGCGCAACGGCGCGATGGCCTGGTTGGCGGCCCAGAGCGGTGCAAGGGAGATGGAATTCAGGAAGACCGCGGGCCCCAAGAAGAACAGGGCCACCCACGGATCCGGCCACAGCAGGAAGCCCACGCAGAAGGGCACGGCTGCCACCGCACCCAGCGCAGGCAGCCGCGCGTACCAGCCGGGATCCAGTCGGGCCAGGCGATCCGATACGTTCCCGCCGAGCAGCGTGCCCGCCGCGCCAGAAATTCCCACGATCAGACCGAACCACATGCCGATCTCGGTCTTGCCGAGCGAGTGGACACGCATCAGGAAGGCGGGCCCCCAGATGCTGAGCGAGTACGCGGAACAGACGAAGAGCGGAAGCGCCAGGCAGATGTGCCGGAAGGTGGGGATGGCGAAGAGCGTACGCGTCACCTCGCCGAGGGGAGCGGCGTTACCGACATCCGTACGCCCCTCGATGGCGCCGCGCACCGGTTCCCGCACCGTAAAGCGCACCAACAGCGCCAGGACCACCCCCGGCAGACCCAGCGCCACCAGCGTCGTCCGCCAGCCGTAGAGATCGCTCAACCACCCGCCCAACACGAAGGCCAACGACACGCCGAGGTGCCCCCCCATCGTGTAGATGGAGATGGCCGTGGCCCGACGCCGCAGTGGAAAGTAGTCCGAGATGAGCGAGTGCGCGGAGGGCCCGGTGCTGGCCTCCCCGATCCCTACACCAATTCGGGTCAGGAGCAGCGTCCCGAAGCTGCGCGTGACGCCCTGAAAGGCGGTGAGGAGCGACCACGCAGCCAGCCCCCAGGCGAGAATCGATCGCCGCGACCAACGGTCGGCCAGGCGCGCCAGCGGGATGCCCGCCAGGGCGTTGGTGACCGCGAAGGCAGGCCCCGTGAGCAGCCCGATCTGGGTATCCGAGACATCCAGGTCGCGCTTGATGTCCTCGAGCAGGATGCCCAGGATGTTGCGGTCGATCAAGCTGATCGCGAGCACCAGGAAGAGCATCGACAGCACGTAGTAGGCGTGCGGGGAAGGCTTCTCGTGAAGCTGCGCTGCAACCTGCGACAAGCTTCTCCCCCCTTGCCTCGCGACGCCACGGTGACCGGGGTCTCCCTGGACGGCTCTACCGCGACTCCCGCAGCGAGCGACGATAGTCCACCCCCGCCCACGTGGGATCCCCGATGCCGCGCGACGCCTCCGCGGGTGATCTGCAGCGCGCATGCAGGGGCGCGGACACGGGCCTAGACTCGCTGCGGCCCTCGGACGGAATGCACCGGATCGAGGCAGCCGGGAGGACCGGGGAGGCCATGGAAGTCGAAGGCGGCTGCTACTGCAAGAACATCCGATACCGGGCCGCAGGAGACGCGCTCATGAAGGCCGTGTGCTTCTGCCGCGAGTGCCAACACGTCTCCGGGGGCGGACCCGTTTGGATCATGGCCATGCCGGCGAAAGATTTCGCGTACACCCAGGGCGAACCCAACGCCTTCAGCCGCAGCGATCTCGAGCAACCGGTCACGCGCGAGTTCTGTCCGCAATGCGGCACCCAACTGCTCTCCCGGGTGCCTAGCATGAGCGACGCCGTCATCCTGAAGGTCGGCACGCTGGACGACCCCAGCATCTTCGACCCGCAAGTGGCGATCTACACCGGCGAAATGCAGAGCTTCCACCGCCTGCCCGATGACGTCGCCGCCTTCGAGAAGACTCCCGGCTAGGGGCCGCCGAGCATGCTCGACCTGTTCCACGCAGTTCTCGGTGGGATCATGGCGGCGATCTTCGTGGCGATCGCCCGCAGGTACACGGAACGGGAGAACGGTCTCTTCGCGCTGGGCCTGCTCATCGCAGCGCTCGCCTATCCCGCCTACGGCCTCGGCGCACTCGCGCCCTCTCGACTGGGGGTCGAAGCAGCCGGCGTGATCGTCTTCGCGGGCTTCGCGATCCTCGGTGTCTACACCTCCGCGTGGTTCCTCGTCCTCGGCTGGGCCGCGCACGGCCTCTGGGATCTCGTGATCCCGGCCAGCCGGGACGTCGGCTACCTTCCGTCGTGGTACGCGGTCCTCTGCCTGGGCTTCGACGTCGTCATCGCGGGCTACCTGGCGGGCCGCGCGAGCGCGAAGATCCCGCCGTTCCGATCGGAGGGAGAGAGTGCCGCCGCCTGAAGGGTCGGCGGGTGTCCTAGTGGGGGAGAGAGCCATGCGAAGCACCGCGATGATCTTCGGCCTCGTACTCGTCGCCGCACTGGCCAATGCCGAGAGCCCGAAACCCGCCGAGGCGCCCAGCATCGAGCCGCTGGCGCTCCACGCCCTGCTCGCCAGCGAGAATGGGCCACAGGTGATCGACGTACGCAGTTCCGAGGAATACGCCGCGGGCCATATCCCCGGCGCCCTCCACATCCCTTTCGACGAGATCGCCGAGCGCATCGTCGAGATCGACACTCCCAACGGCGTGGCCCTCTACTGCATGGTCGGCCCGAGGGCTCGCAAGGGCGAGGCCGCCCTGCGAGAGGGCGGCTACACGAACGTGCTGCACATCCAAGGCGGCCTGTCGGCCTGGCAGGAGAGCGGCCTGCCGGTCGCGCAAGGCCACTAGCCCAAAACGGCCTGCTGGGGGAGCGGAGCTCGTAGCATCGCGGGGCTCCGTACGCCCAGGCGATTCGTCCGACCGGAAGCCCTGTGTAAGTTTTCGCAGAAGCGCACCAGGGAGGCGAGAAGATGGGCCAGTTCAAGATGGGCAGCCTCGACCACATGCACCTCATCGTGCCCGACCGCTACGAGGCGGCGGCCTGGTTCGAGCAGAACCTCGGCTTCGAGATCGTCGACGCGTACCGCGAGTGGGCGGAGGTGGAAGGGGGGCCGAGCCGCCAAGGGTCAGCGGGAGACGCCGGGCCCCAGCACGTCCCGGGAGCCCAACTCCCAGAAGACTTCGCCCTCCCGGCGGAAGCTCCGCCAGCCCGCCTCGGTGCGGCGCAACTCGTCGCGGTACTCGCCACCCATCTCGTAGGTCTTGCCCGCGGCGTCTCCCACGCCCAGGTGGAAGGCCCGTACGTAGACCCGACTGCGCGCGGTCTCTCCCTCCACGTCGATCCGGTAGTTGCCGAGCAGGTGCTGGGTGGGTCCACAGCCGTCCAGGTAGCTGCGGATGCTCGTGACCGCCTCTTCTCGGGAGCGCGCCACCCACTCCCCGAAGTCGAACTCCAGCTCCGGCGCGAAAACCTCGTCCAGGAGCGCCCACTTCCGGCGGTCCAGTGCTTCCGCATAGGCGTCCAGGACTCCTGCGATCTCCCAGCGCGCGTCGCTCCCAGCCGTCATGGGGTACTCCCTCCTGCCATTCATTGCAGCCGTGAGGGTACAGCGTCCAGAACGCGAAGTGCGCGCGCCCTCAACTGCCCATTCAGCGCGTGCTGACATACACTGATCTAGACGGTCGCTGTCCTCCACGCCCTCCCACCCACAGAGCCCCGCATATGCCCAAGCTCCCCGCCAACGGAATCGAAATCAGCTACGACAGTTTCGGGGACGAGAACGCAGACCCCTTGGTGCTCATCATGGGGCTGGGCGCGCAGATGCTGCTCTGGCACGAGGACTTCTGCGAAGCCCTGGCCGAGCGCGGCCACTGGGTGATCCGTTACGACAACCGGGACGTGGGCCTCTCCACCTGCTTCGACGAGGCCGGGGTGCCGGACATGGCAGCCCTGACGGCTTCGCTGATCGCAGGCGAGCCCGCCGAAGCTCCCTACTCGGTGGACGACATGGCGGACGACGCTGCCGGCCTGTTGAGTGCGCTGGGGATCGAACGCGCCCACATCTGCGGCGCCTCCATGGGTGGCATGATCGCCCAGACCCTCGCCTACCGGCACCCCGAGCGCGTGAAGAGCCTTACCTCCATCATGTCCACCAGCGGCGATCCCGGCCTGCCCCCCTCCAAGCCCCACGTGATCGCCAAGCTCCTGGAGGCACCCCCCACCGATCGCGACAGCAACATCTCGCACTCCGTCGAGGTGGCGCGCACCATCGGCAGCCCGGACTTCCCCACCCCCGAAGAGGAGCTGCGCGAGCGCTCGGCCCGGATGTTCGACCGCTCCTTCCACCCGGAGGGCACCGCGCGGCAATTCGCAGCCATCGTCGCCCAGGGCAGCCGCCGCGAGAAGCTGCGCGCACTGGAGGTGCCCGCCCTGGTGATCCACGGCAAGGCCGACGACCTGGTGCCCTTCGAGGGCGGCGTCGACACCCTCGAGTGCATCGAGGGCGCCGAGGCGCTCTGGATCGAGGGCATGGGCCACGACCTCCCGCGCCCCCTGTGGCCCGAGATCATCGCCGCCATCCGCTGCCTCACCGAGCGCGCCTGAAACTCGGCGGGGGCGAGGACGACGTCGCCTGTGCGTCTTTCGAGGCGGCGATTCGGGAAGCCTCGCGAAACTCAGTTCAGATCGAGGCGGCGCTCCTCCCAACTCCGAGTCGGCGAACGGAAGATCAGGATGCGGCGGTCGCTGCGCAGGGTGGCGAGATTGGCTGCGGCGCTCACCGACTCCACGCGCTCCTTGAGCTGTAGTTTCCTCTCCGCAAAGCCTCCCTGAAAGGAGGAAAGGCCCAGCGCACGGCGGTCCGTCACCAACACCGCCACGTTCTCCCCCACGCGTCGGGCGAGCACCTCCTCGGCCAACCCCAGCGGTTGCTCGGAGAGGTTGCCCGGCTCGCCCGCGAAGCCGATGACGCGCCGGTTCGTGACGACCATCAGCAGTCGGTCTCCCAGCAGGGCCTGTTCGGGGGGCCTCTCTTCGCGCTGCAGTTCCACACCCTGCCAGGACGCCGAACCGATTCCCACCGCCAGGATGCGTTGGTCGGTGAGCACCGCTCCGACTTGGCCCCGGCTGCCTTGCCACAGCACGCGCTCCTCGAGGCGCAATCGCTCGGTGATCTGCCCCCCCGAACGCGCATCGAAGGCCAGCAGATCGCGGTCCGCCACCACGATCTCGAGCAACTGGGAGAGGGGCACCTCGTCGAGGCCCGGCACCGCTTCGGCCGCACGGCCGGCCCCCGGCCCCAGTGGGACGAGCGCCACTACGAACAGCAGCAGCCAACGCGCGAACACCCGGAGAAGGTAGCGGGGCAGCAGAATCGGGGAGCGGGATCTGCCCGGCCGCAGTGCTGAGTGGCCTCGGCCTGCGCTTCGCGCGGATCGAAGGGCCGCTTGGCGGCGTTCGCTCATCGCTTGGAAACAGGTCGGCAACGACAGCGTCGACGCGGATCAGAAGACGATGGGGAGCGACACGTAGCCGAGTTGGAAGTCCGAAGGGGGACGCTCGCAGGTGGCCTCGTCGACCTGCCACTCGGGGATGCGGGCCAGCAACTCTTCGACGAGCACGCGCCCCTCCAGCCGCGCCATGTGGATGCCCGGGCAGTGGTGGGGGCCGTGCCCGAAGCCCAGGTGACGGCGCGGACGGCGGCGGATGTCGAAGTGGTCCGGGGATTCGAACTCGCGCTCGTCGCGGTTCGCGGACTGCAGGAGCAGGAAGAGGCGCTGGCCGCGCTCGATGCGCCGGCCCCCGACATCGCAGGCCGCGAGTGCGGTGCGGCCCACCGACTGTAGGACCCCCTGGTGGCGCACCATCTCCTCGAAGGCGCCGCCAGCGAGGTCGGGGGCGTCGCGCAGCGCCGCCCGCTGCGCGGGGTCGAGCGCCAACGCCCGAACACCGCCTGCGAAGATCTTGGGCACCGTCTCGGTGCCCCCCACCAACAAGGTCGTGAGTTGGGTGGCAACCTGTTCGTCGCTGCTGCCCTCGCCCTGCGGGCCCCCCTCGAGCAGGACGTCCGCCACGCAGGGATCTCCCGCAGCATCGTCCCGGCGCGCCGCCACGCTCTCCAACATGTGGCGGAAGATCTCGGCGTGGGCGGCCTGCCCTGCCTCGGTCTGACCCGCGCGGCCGGCTTCGCGGCGCTGGGAGAGGTTGGAGAGCGCCACCAGTTCCGGGCCCCGCGAAAGCGGCACCCCCAGCACCTGGCAGCTCAAGCCCACCGAGACGTGGGCCGCGTAGTCGCGCACCACGTCGAGGCGTCCCGTGGGCGTCAGCGCATCCAGGCGCTCCCGCGCAATGCGGCGCGCCAGCGCCTCCAGGCGCTGGGTGGCCCGGGGCGTGAAGAAAGCGCGGATGCGCGTTCGCAGCTGCGTGTGCCGGGGCGGGTCCCAGCTCGCGAAACTACGCGCGGGGTCGAAGGCGGGCAGTCGCTCCGGATGCCAGGGGCGCGCCACCATCGCGGGCACGAAGACGGGCCCCTCCACGACCGAGAAGCCCTCCGCGTCGCCGATCACCCGCCACACGTCCTCGAAGCGCGAGATCGCGAAGGCCTCGTACTGGGGGAGTTCGTAGACGGGTTGCTGGGCGCGCAGCTCCCCGTAGAGCGCATAGGGGTCGCGCATCGCACCCGCGGAGAAGGGGTCGTAGTCGATGCGCGGACCGGCGCTCGCGCTGCCGCCCTGCTCGGGAACCGACACTGCGCCCTACAAGACCGCCAGGGGGTTCACGGGCGAACCCGTGCCACCGTCGAGTACCAGCGGCGCCACCACGAACTGGAACTCCCAGCGGCCCAGCTCCGCGCATGCCGTCGCCAGGCCCTCGAGCTGCGCGTTGTCGATGATCGGCATGCCCATGTAGGGCAGCAGGATGTGGTGGACGTGCAAAGGCACGTGGATGTCGAGGGGATTCGGGATGCCCTGGTCGGCGGTGGGCGCATCCTGGAAATCCCAGCAGAGCAGCGAGGCCTCGCTCTCGAAGAGAAACTCGCAGGCGGAAGCGTGCACGCCCACCGGGGAACCGAAGCCCTGGACCTCACCGCGACCCGCGAGATAGGCATCTGCACCACTGCGGATCACCACCGCGTCGCCGGGGCGCGGCTCGATGCCCTGGGCGTTGGCGGCGTCTGCCAGCTCCCAACCCTGGATGGGCTGGCCGGGCTCCAGGTAATCGCCGCCGCGCAGGCGCGGCACGTCGTAGAGCACGCCGCGGGTCACGATGCCATCCCGCCAGTGCTCGATCGTGCCCCGGTGGCCGATCGGCATGCCGTTCTTGCCCATCTTGGCGCCATTGTAGATGCGGTCGCCCTCGAGGGTGGCGAGGTGGCAGAGCGCGTCGATGTGGGTGTTGGTG
>JABSQX010000160.1 GCA_013215615.1 Myxococcales bacterium
ACCCTAGGCGATTCAGAACTGATATCCGAGCAGATCCACCAACCCCATCGGCCAGCGCCGATCGCCGAGCGGTTTGATCATCAACTATTCAAGCGGCTCCTCGCCGATCCCGAGTGTCTCGTGCTCGTTGATCTTGCACCAACGAAGCGGATTTTCCCGGCGGGAGAATCCGGAGCGCTCGTAGAGTCTTGCGTCGTGCGCGAAGAGCATCAGAAACTCGATGCCGGACTCGCGCCCTAGCGAACTCAGGCGCTCTAGGACGTCGGTCGCGATACCACGGCCGCGATGCGCGGGCTCGACGCAAAAGTCGATGACGCCGAAGATGCTGGCGGGGCCGCTTTGCGTTCCCACCATCCGATGCTCAAGGCCCATATGCGCCAGCGGATAGGAAATTCAAAGCCCCTTTTTGGGTCCGATAAGCGACATTATGTCAAGTAGAGGGGAGATGGGGACCGGATTGGGCCCGTAAGCGGTTCCGGGCCTGGATGAGGAAATTCGAAGCCCTTCTTCAACGGCCGGCGCGCAGCACCTGGCCCGGACGCGCATCGAGCACGCGGCCCTCCTCGACGATCGTCTCGCCGTTCACCATCACCCTTTCGACCCCGGCGACCTCGACCTGCCAGCGCTCGCCGTCGCCCGGGAGGTCTCGCACGAGCCGTTTGCGGCCGAGCGCCAACGCGTCGAGGTCGAGGATCACGATGTCGGCCCAGGCGCCGGCTGTGAGGCGGCCTCGCTCCCGCAGGCCCAGTAGATCGGCGGGCTCCGACGTGACTCGACGGACGCCCTCGCCCAGGGCATAGATCCCGCGGTCGCGGACCCAGCGGCTCAAGAAATAGGTCGACCATTCGGCGCCGTCGTCCCGGTCCGCGTGGGCCCCGCAGTCGCCGACACCCACCAGGAGGCCCGGGTGCCGGAGGGAGTCGCCCGTGATTTCGACCCACTCCTCGGTTTCGTTCGTGTAGACGAAGCCCGTGGCAAGGCCGTCGGCCACGACGAGGTCGGCGATCACGTCCGCGGCGTGTCGGCCCGTCTCGAGAGCGAGCGCCTCGAGCGAGCGGCCCTCCCACTCGGGCTGGGTGGGGGAGTGCTCGACGCAGAGACAATCCAGCGGCGGAGGCGGTAACGTCGCGCCCTGGCGGCCGTCGGTATTCGGGTGGTCGAGTGCCTCGCGGAGGGCGGCTCGACGCTGGTTGTCGCCGAGCCGTTCGAGGCGTCGTTCAGCCGGGAGCGCCGAGAGTTCACGCCACTCGAAGACGCCGTCGAAGAGCGAGGTGCCCCGGTCCCAGGAGAATGGGCGGCGATAGGGCTGCGTCCGATAGGTCGAGTAGACCTCGACATCGGCCGCCCGAAACACGTCGAAGGTCGCGCGATCGCGTTCCCAGAGCGCAGCCTGGCCGAGCCGATGCCCCATCCCCTGGATCACCAGGGGGCAATTCGATCGCCGGGCGAGATCGATCATCCGCTCCGTGTCGGGCCCGTCCACGCCAGTGATCGCCGAGTCGGGCAGGAAGGCGATCGTCCCACCGCCGGCCCTGCCCGCGACCTCGGCCAGATCGAGGATCTCGTCGAAGCGACCGAAGCAAGAAGGAACCGGGCGGCCCCGATGGTCACGGTCCACCAGGCAACTGGTCGACGACAGCCCGGCAGCGCCCGCCTCGACGGCCTCGGCGACCAGGTGCCTCATGGCCCCGATCTCCTCGTCGCTCGCGATGCGCTCCGAGGCGGCCTCGCCCATCACCCGGCGCCGCACGCTGGAGTGGCCGACGTAGACGGCCGTGTTCACCCCGAGCCGCCCTTCGAGCGCATCCAGGTATTCGGGGAAGCTTTCCCAGCGCCAGGAGAGGCCAGTCTCGAGCACTTTCGGCGTCATGCCCTCCACGGCTGCAAAGAAGTCGGTCAGAAACCCACGGTCTGCGGGAGCGCAGGGGGCAATCGAGAAGCCGCAGTGGCCGCTGACCACGCTGGTGACGCCATGAAGACAAGAGGGGGTTGCCCACGGGTCGAAGTCGAGTTGTGGGTCGTAGTGGGTGTGGTGGTCGACGATACCCGGCATGACGATGCGCCCCGAGGCGTCGATTTCCTGGCGGCCGCGGGCACACGGCAGGGGCCCGACCTCGGCGATTCGGCCCGCGACGATGCCGACGTCAGCGGCGCGCGGAGGAGCGCCCGTACCATCCACGACCTTCCCTGAGCGGATCAGGCAGTCAAACATGGTGGACGAGCGTAGCGCCGCTTCACCCCGGCGAACAAAAGAGGGCATCGCGACGCGGCAGCGGCGCCCCGGGTCGGGCGTGGGGTCAGGAAGAGGCATTCTTCAGCCATTCACCGCGTGAAACCTTGAACCCGCGGCATTGGGTCTCGTAGGCCCGGCGGTCTCCAGTTTCTTCAAGACCGATCTTGTCGAGCACTCTCGCTGACCGCGTGTTCTCGTGATCGATCACCGCCACGATTTCTTCGAGGCCGGTGCACTCGAAGACGAAGCTGAGCAGCCGAGACGCTGCTTCGGTTGCGATGCCCGGCAGGGCGGGAAGCGGGGTGGCGCGGGCGAGCAAGATCCGAAGCCGAGGAAAGCACGGCCGCTACGTGAAACGATGCATCTCGTCAGGCGGAAGAAGGGCCGTTTACTGGCCTACCCGCGGGGCTCCAGGGGGAAGCCATCGCACTGGCCAGCTGAAGCCCGCCCCCCAGTCAGGACCTCCGTAGCAGGAGCCGCCCGATCATTCGAAGCGCTGTACTCTCACTACCCCTTCGGTCCCCTCGGATGTCACGCGATTGGAGCCCCGAGATGGCGCGTTTTCCCTTTGGCATTCCCAACAGTTGGTATCTGGTCGCCTACTCCGACGAGTTGGAGAAGGACTCCGTCAAAGCGCTGCCCTATCTCGGACGCAACATGGTTGCAATGCGCGACGCGAACGGGGCCGTGGCAGTGCTCGACGGCTACTGCCCCCACCTCGGCGCGAACCTCGCGGTCGGTGGAACCTGCGAGGAGGGGGCCATCCGATGCCCCTTCCACGGCTGGCGTTTCGACGGAGACGGCCGCTGCATCGAGATCCCCTATGCAAAGAGGATTCCCCAAGGCGCCCGTCTCCCCCGCTACCCCGCCCTCGAGCGAAACGGCATGATCTTCGTCTGGCACGGCGCCCCGGATTCCGAACCCTTCTTCGAGATTCCCGAACTCCCGGAATGGGAGGATTCGGAGTTCACGAAGCGCTGGCTGCGATTCGAATGGGTCGTGGAGACACACCCGCAGGAGATCTCGGAAAACGGCATCGACTTCCCTCACCTCCAGTTCGTCCATCACATGGATCCCGTCGAGGAGTATCGTCTCCGTTTCGAAGGCCCCGCGTACTACTGGAGCATCGGCGTCAACAAGACCTTCAGCACGATGCGCGACTATCACGACGATTTCACCATGACGGGCGAGAACTGGGGCCTCGGCTACTCCCTGATTCGACAGCGCGGCCGCTTCGACACGGTGGTGGTCACCAGTTTTACGGCTGTCGATCGCGAGACGACCTGCATCAAGCTGGCGGTCATCGCCAGACATGGCGACCTGGGCGAGCAAGAGTTGCAGGCCGAACTCGAGGGGTACATGCGAGAGCATGCTGCCGTGGCGGAGCAGGATTTCCCGATCTGGAAACACAAGCGATACGAGCCGAAGCCGGTCCTTTGCGAATCCGACGCCCCCATCGCCGAGCACCGCGAATGGGCCAGCCAGTTCTACGTAGACTCCGCTTCTCTCTAGTTCCGAGGAGCCCGAGTCCAACGTGAGGAAGTCCCAGGGCGAAATTCGAGACGCTCCCCAGCCATCGAGCCCCGACACCCCGGCCAGTGGCTTCGAGGAAACCGTCCGCACCTTTCGACTGCCCTTCTACGCGCGCGTCTGGACCTCCAACCTGATCCAATTCATCTGTTTCCAGGTGCTCTTCCTCGCAATGCAGTGGCTCGTGACCTCCCTTACCCCACTGCGCAGCGCCGTGGGCCTCGTCGGCTTCATCCAGGGCGGGACCATCGCCCTGGCCTCACCCGCCGCGGGGGTCGTGGTCGACCGTCAGCCCAAGCGGAACCTGATCGCGGCCGGCCGCTTCGGGCTGGCCGCGATCGCGATGGCGGTTGCCTTGCTGGTGCTGACAGATTCGATCGCCTACTGGCAGATCTTGGTGGTTTCGGTGATTGGCGGGTTGCTGGCCTCCGTGCTCAGCCCCGCGACCCAGACCTACATCGTGGACGTGGCCGGCCGCAAACGCACCCAGCACGCGGTGGCCCTGAACGCGGTGGGGGCCTCCTTCGGCAGCATGGGGGGCGGCGCCATCGCCGGAATCCTGGTGGGAAGCGTAGGAATGGTGGCCACCTACGCGTCCGCGTCCTTGGGCGTCGTGTTGGCCGCGGTCGTGGTCCTCACCGTCCCAATCGTCGGCCGCAGCCAGCGAGACAGCGAGAGGACCTCGGCCCTGGCCGATCTTCGCGAAGGTTTCCACTACGTCCGGGCCCGCCCCCCGCTCCTGCTCGCCCTGCTCGCCTGTGGGATGGCCATCTTCAACGGCGCGATCACCCCGATGCGGCCGATCTTCGCGCGTCATGTCCTCGGCGTCGGCCCCGAGGAGTTCGGAGTGATGTCCGCGGTCCACGGCGTCGGCACCTTTGCGGCTGCCGTCACCGTCACCCTCTTCCCGCCCCGCCGCCATATGGGGCTCGTCATCGCCGGCTCCATGCTGGCCTTTGCCTCGGGGCTGCTCCTCTACGCCCTGGCCTTCTCCTACACCTGGGTGCTCGGCGTCGAGTTGTGGCTCGGGTTCACGGGGCAGCTCTGGAACGTCGCGGCGCTCACGGGCTTCCAACTCGCCGTGCCCGAAGCGATGCGAGGGCGCGTACTGAGCATGGTCTTTACCCTGGCGCAGCTCGGCTTCGTGGGGACACTCGCGGTGGGCGCACTGGCCGATGCGGTCGGCGACCAACTCGCCCTCGGCATCTTCGGAGCCATTCCTACCGTGCTCCTCTCCGTGCTCCTGGTCTTCGGTTGGAAGACTCTCCGTAAGATGTGAGCGGACGCACCCCGCTCCCAGCGGATAGGAAATTCGAAGGCCCTTTTTGCGTCCGATAAGCGACATTATGTCAAGTAGAGGGGGGAGATGGGGACCGGATTGGGGCCCGTAAGCGGCTGAGCGCCGACGCGAGCTGAATTCGCGGGCCCGCTACGCGCGCTGGCGACGCACCCGCCTACGGGCGCCAATCCGCTCCCAACATCGCCACTATGGGACACAGAGAATCTTCTCAGACGCAAAAAGGGGGGTTGAACTTCCTATCCGCAGACTTCGAGGGCAATGCTCGAAGTGGCCCGAGTGGTCTCGAGCGCTACCCCGCCGCTCAGGCCGCGGTCGCAAGGTCGCGGCGGGTGTGGCGCAGACCCAGGGCGCAGAAGGCGGCGGAGAGCAACGGAGCACTGACCACCACCAGCAGCGAGTAACGTATGGCCTCCTCACCGTAGATGGGCTCGAAGCGCGTGTTCAGATCTCCCACCAACAGGGGGCCCAACGTGTGGCCCACCAGTGCGGTAAAGGTGGCACAGAGGGCGGCCGCCAAGGCTCGCATCGAGGGCCGGGCGAGATTTTGGATGATGGTGAGGAAGGGCGCCGTGTACCACGAGCCCAGCATCGAGGCCACCACGCTGAAGAGCAGTGCCACGGGGAGTGCGGGGAGTCCGAGGGGCAGCGGGATCCGATGGCTTTCGGGCCACATCACGAAGGCGATGAGAAAGGGCACGCTCAGCACTTGACCGAGAATGGGGACGCCCAGAAACCAGCGGCGGTCGCGCCGGGACAGCCGGTCGCAGAGGTAGCCACCCAGGTAGATGCCCAGAGCCGAGGGCAGGGGGCTTGAGAGGAAATACCAGGTGCCTGCGGCGCCCGTTCCCATCTCGTAGATCCGGATCAGGAAGCTGGGTTCCCAGAGATTGCGCCCCATGGAGGCGAAGAGTGCGGTGGCGCTGGCGGCCACCGTCCACCGGAAGGTGGGAATGGCGAGCAGGTGGTGGACCACCTCCATGACTCGTTCCCGGGGAGGCGGAGTGGTGGCGCCGTCGCTCCAACCCCTCGGTGGTTCGCGGACCGTGAAGCGAACGAGCAGCGCCAGTGCCATGCCGGGCAGGCCCGCTACCAGGAAGGCCACCCGCCAACCCCAGAACTCGTTCAGCCAGCCACCCCCCACCATGCCCACCGCGAGCCCCGCCACCGCGCCCAGGGAGATGATGGAGAGCCCGCGGGCCCGGCGTTCCCGGGGTACGTAGTCGCTGATGAGAGCCTGGCCGGGTGCCGATCCGGCGGCTTCGCCGATACCGACTCCCATACGCAGCAGGAACATCTGCAGGAAATTCTGGGCCAGGCTGGTCGCGGAGGTGAAGAGGCTCCAGGCGAAGAGCCCGGCGGCGATCACCGAGCGACGCCGTCCGTGATCGGCGAGCCGAGCCAGGGGGAGCGAAGTCAGCGCGTAGACGGCGGTGAAAGCGAAGCCCACCAGCCAACCGAGTTGGCGGTCGTCTAGATCGAGATCTCTCTTGATGGGCTCCAGCAGGATGGAGAGCACGTAGCGGTCCACGGTGTTGAAAATCATCATCGCGAACATCACCGCGAGCACGTAGCGCACGTAGCCCTGCGAGTAGAGGGGTTTCTCCTCGTTGTGGGCGTCTTGGCTCTGTTTCGACAGGGGAGGGCCCTCCAATCCGGCGGGCTCGCCTACGGGCCCCAATCCGCCCCCCATCTCGCCTCTACTTGACATAATGTCTCTTGCTGGACGCGAAAAGGGGCTTTGAATTTCCTATCCGCAGCTGCTCCGTTAGCACGCGCGGCGGTCGGGAGCCGCAACAAGGCACCGGCCGAGACACCGCGCGCAATCAGCTGTGTGGTGAAAAAGTACCGATCGGGGGGGCGTCCGTATCCGCTCTCCCGGTCACAGGCCCGAAAATTTATTTAGTCAACTAAATAAATTATGCTACTATTGAAAAGTGACGGGACTCCGCGAGAGGAAGAAGCAGCGGGTTCGCGCAGCAATCCTCGATTCTGCTGAGGCGATGCTGCGGGAACGTGGATTCGAGGCGACTCGAATCCGCGACGTGATCGAGCCCGTCGAGATCAGCGAACCCACCTTCTTCAAGTACTTCGCGTCGAAGCAGCGCCTGGTGGACGAGCTCGCGCTGCAGTGGCTGCGCGACTCGACAGCCGCGTGGCCACGCCCGGCCGTGGACGGCAGTGCGCGGCGCGAGATTCTCGAGCCGCTGGGGGTCGCACTGGGCCCCTTCGTCGACGCGCTGCAGCGGGATCGCAGCTACGTCCGGCTCCTGCTGAACCACTCGAGCCTCTGGAATCCTCAGGGGACAGCTCGTGGAAAGCACGCCGAATCCGGTCATCCACTGCACGAGACAACGATGGCAGGCTTCCGAGCGATGGCCGATTTCTTCGGCCAGCTGCAGAAGGAAGGACACATTCGGCACGACGTCGATCCGCTTCAAGTGAGTGAGATCGCCTTCGGGATCTTTCGCACCACCCTGCAGCTCTGGGCCACGGGCTATTGGGCGGTCGAATACGAACTGTCGGATCGGCTGAGCAGCGCATTCGACATCCTGCTGCAAGGGCTCGCCATCAGAGAATGAGTACTCCCCGAAACGAGCATCGCGGTCGTCCTGACGAGAAATCGTTCTCCCGGAGAAACGCGTTCCGCTGCGCGATGCTCGCAGCATCGTCGTTCGTCCTGGCATGCGGAGCGACGATTCCGCCCGTGCCATCCGGAACACTCGACTACCTGGACCGCTCGACGTACTCGCACCGAATCGCCCAGCTCGCACATCACTTTCCCGGCACGAATCGACCGGGCAAGATGCAGATGATGGTTATCCGCGGTCGCAGGTACCTGTTCCAGCGGGTGTTCGACGACGACAGCTGGAACTGGCTGCGCTCGAGAGGCGAGATTCTCGACGTCACCGACCCGACGTCGCCTCGCGTCGTCAATCAGAACGGTTTTCACGGCTTCTCCATCAATCTGGCGTGGCATGCGCCCTCGAGTCGATGGGTCCTGATGGAATCGATGACCACGTTCGGGGATCCGGCGCGCTGGGCCCCCGGCCTGCGCGGCGTGCGTTTCATAGACGTCTCCAACCCGACCCAAACTCACGAGATATCGCGATACAGCACCGACGGCGGCGACCCAACACGAATCTGGCAGGGTGGAAGCGGCACGCATCGGGATTTCTGGGACGGGGGGCGGTACGCATACCTGGGCGCGGCAGGAGAGGATTCCTACTTCCCCGAGCGCTCTTCTTCAGCTGCGGCCTACTCACGCTCGCTCCAGGTACTGGATCTCCTCGAGATCGAAACGCCGCGCCCGGTAGGACAATGGTGGGTCCGTGGTCAGAAGCGCGACGAAAGCGCTGAACGGGCTCAGTGGCGGTCGGCGGAGGATCCCGAGGCGTACGACAACTTCCACGGACCGGCGTATGTCCCCCGGCGAATCGAACGGGGCGGGCGATACGGCTACGGGGGATGGGGATCGTTCGGGGTCCTCGTCCACGACCTCTCGGAGCCGAGCTCTCCTGAACTCATCGGACGATGGGACACCCCCGAATATGTCCCAGGGCCGATGATGCCGCACCACACCGTTGACGTGACTCGCCTCGACCGGGGCTTCGTCATCACGAGTCCCGAATCGATGCGGACCGAGTGCCAGGAAGCGTGGCACGAGACCTATCTGCTGGATGTGAGCGATCCGACGAACATCCGCACGATCTCGGTCCTGCCGAAGCCGACGCCCCCGCCGCAAGCACCCTACGAAAGCTACTGTCAGAAGCGCGGGCGGTTCGGACCGCACAATGCGCCGCACGCGAAAGCGCCGGGCACCGCGCACCCTGACTTCACGTTCTACACCTACTTCAACGGGGGATTGCAGGCGTTCGACGTCTCGGATCCGAAGGACCCGACTATCACGGGTTGGTTTGTTCCCGCACAGGGCGGAACGCTCGACGTCCCCGCCAGCTATGAACGGAGCGCGGACAGCGTATTCGTCGAATGGGACCGAAAGCTCATCTGGCTCGGGACGAACAACGGTCTCTATCTGCTTTCCAGTGAGGACCTCGGTGAACCAGTACTCGAAGCGCTAGAAGTCTCCGAGTGGTCACTCGACGGCCTCAACGCGGGTCACCCGTGAGGTCGCAAAGCGCACCGAGAGGCGAATGCTCGGGCCCTGTATTTCGAAGCCCACCGCCTACGGGCCCCAATTCGCTCCCCATCTCTCCTCTACTTGACCTCATGTCTCTTACCGGACGCAAAAAGGGGCTTTGAATTTCCTATCCGCCGCGATCCACGCCTTCGCGCGCTCGTTGTAGGGAGGAGGTGTGGCCAGTCGGCGGTGGTCTGGCCGCCGAGCGCCCAGCTCTAGTCGGCTGAACCTGCGACGGGATCGAGCCGCAGGAACCTCTGCGGGGCGAACCCGACCATGATCTTGAACCCGATTCCGTTGCCGATATCGCGCGAGACGCGGGCGTGCTCTTCCTCATCGACCGGAACGGCGATGTAGTCGGCGGTGACTCCGTCCATCGTCACGCGTACCCGCGGGTTCTCGAGGGCATCGTTGTACCAGGCGCGAGGCCAGTGGTTGGCGGAGGCGTAGAGGCGTCCACCGCTGAAGTCCCTTCCGAGGACACGGTCCGAAGAAACGTCATCCGAATCGGTCGTCGTG
>JABSQX010000161.1 GCA_013215615.1 Myxococcales bacterium
GCCGCCCTGCAACTCCGAGAGCTTCACGATCTTCGAGGGCATCTCGTCGGGGGGATTCGTGGAGCCCACGTAGCGCCCCAGCATGCCTCCCTGGTCGTGACCACAGGTGTCGAGCCAGTTCGGGTAGCGGGGGCCCGGGTCGTCGTGGGCGATCACGATGTACACGGAGCCGTCGTCCTCGTAGTGGGCGGTGAACTTGTTGACGGAGATCTGGAAGAAGCGGTAGTCGAGGGACTCCATCCAGTAATCGGAAATCTGCAGGTTCCAGGTCTGGCAGTCGGGGATGTCCTGGAGGTGGACGAGCAGCGCCTCGTCGGGGGCCAGGCTCCACCAGCTCTGGTAGTAGTGGATGTTGGGGTCGCCGCCGGCGGCGTGGCAGGCGGGCTGGTCGTCCTCGGGCAGCGCGTTGAAGTGTCGGCTCTTGTAGAGCTCCATCCAGTCGATGTTGAGTTCCACGGTGCTCGACACGAAGCCCAGGGCGCGCTGCAGCGAGGCCTCGAGGTCCCCGGGCACCAGGGTGTTGTGGGAGCGCTCCGGGTTCAGGCACTCGATGGAGAGCTGGGAGACCTTCTCCTTGCTGCGGTCCCCGAAGTTCTGGCGCACGATGATCATCCCCGACTCTTCGGTGCAGGGCAGCCAGTTGCCGGGCTGCTCCTTGGCGCTCACCAGGATTTCGAAACTTCCGTCGGCCTCGAACTTCATGCTGCGGGAATCGATCTCGCCAGTGCTCACGAAGGACTTCACCGCGACGGCCCGCGACTTCGTCCCCATGCTGAACCACGGCACGCTGAAAGACGTTCCGCGGATCCGGTAGTCGAAGCGGCCGTCGATTATGCAGTTCTGGTAATAGCTGTCGGGATTGTCGTTGAGCACGCCCTTGGTCTCGTCCGCCAGGCGGAAGAAGGCGGGGTACTGGGGGTCCGCGTAGTCGACCGAGGACTCGAGGCCTCCGCGCAGGAGGCGCGTCAGGTAGCGGTAGCCGAGCGCCCGGTTCAGCACGTCATCCGGCGCCTCGGGGCGGCAGACCAGCTCGCCCAGCGCCTTCAGCTGGTCGCAGAAATCGTTCCAGGCACTTCCGTCCAGGATTCGCTCTTCGGCTCGGCTCATGGATCGCTCCTCCAGCACTGTTCGCATCCCGCGAGGGGGACGCGTGACGAGATCTACGCTCCACGATTCCCACCGCCTTGTCCAGCCCCGCTGGACGGGCGATGGTAGGCGGGGTTGGCGAGCGGAGGGGCACGGGGATGTCCACTCAGTCCAGGCGAGCGGGTACAGAGGACTTCAGGGCGAGCCGGCCCTGGCCCCTCTCCCAGGTGAGCGACTGGCAGATCGAGACCGACGTGGTGGTGGTGGGATTCGGGGCAGCCGGGGCCTCGGCGGCCATCGAGGCCGCCGCCGCGGGTGCCCGCACCACGCTCTTCGAGGTGGCCTCGGGGAGCGGTGGCACCAGCGCCATGGCGGGCGGCGACATCTACCTCGGCGGCAACGGCGGCACCCCCGCCCAGCGCGAGAACGGCTTCGAGGACTCTACGGAGGACTTCTTCCGCTACATGATGCTGGCGGGCGGCCCGGACGCCGACGAGGAGCGCGTGCGCCTCTACGCAGAGGCGGCACTCGACCACTTCGACTGGCTGAAGGCGCAGGGGATCCCCTACCGCACCAGTTATCTGCCCGGCAAGGTGCAGGCCCCGGGTACCGGCGACTGTTTGATCTGGTCCGGCAACGAAGACGCCTGGCCCTTCAACGAGCAAGCGCAGCCCTGTCCTCGCGGCCACCTCCCCGAGGCCTACGGCGAGCTGGGCGGCGGCGGGCGCATGCTGCTCGACAACCTCGCGGCGCGCGCCACAGAGCTCGGCGTCGACACGCACTTCGACGCCCGGGTGCTCTGCCTCGTCGCTGACGAGTCCGCCCAAGTCCACGGGGTGGTGGTGCGCCTCGCGGGGGAGCCGCGCTTCGTGCGGGCGACGCGCGGCGTGATCCTCTGCGCGGGCGGCTTCGCGCTCGACCGGGAGATGCTGCGGGAGTACGCGCCGGTGACCGCGCGACTCGGCGACGACGCGCTCAGCGCCGGGTACGACGACGGCAGCGGCATCCGCATGGGGCAGAGTGTCGGCGGCGCCGCCATCCACATGGACGAGATCTTCACCACGCTCCCCATCTACCCCCCCGCCTCCCACGTGAAGGGCATCCTCGTCAACGAGCAGGGCCAGCGCTTCGTGAACGAGGACGCCTACCCGGGACGCATCGCGATCCACTGCCTGCGCCAGCCGGGCGACCGCATCTTCCTGCTGGTCGACCACGCGATCTTCGAGCAACCCAGCGAGTTCTCGCGCATCGAGATCGCCGCGGTGGGCGAGAGCTGGGAGGAGATCGAGCGCGAACTGGAAATGGTGGAGGGCACGCTGGTCCACAGCGTCGCGCTCTTCAACCAACACGCCGCCAAGGGCGAGGACCCGCTCTTCCACAAGGGCGCCCCCTACCTGAAGGCCCTCGACGAGCCGCCCTTCGCGGCCCTGGCCTGCCACATCGGAGAGGCCTTCTACCCCTACTTCACGCTGGGGGGTCTACGCGTCCGGCCCAGCGGCGAGGTGCTCACCGCCGAGGGGGAGATCATCCCCGGCCTCTACGCCGCGGGCCGCACCTGCAGCGGCCTGCCGCGTTCCGCGGAGGGCTATAGCTCGGGGATGTCGCTCGGGGACTGCACGTTCTTCGGGCGCATGGCCGGACGAGCCGCCGCCGGCGCCGCTCCCCGTTGAGCGGGGCCAGGAGACCGCGAAGATGAACCGCCTGCTGGCGTTCTGGGTGCAGCTCTTCATCCGCTGGATGCCGGACGCCTTCGCGGTCGCGATCCTGCTCACGCTGCTCACCTTCGCGTTGGCGATGGGCGTAGCCGGCTACTCGCTGCTCGCCACGGTGGAAGCCTGGGGAGACGGCTTCTGGAACCTGCTCACCTTCACCAACCAGATCACGCTCACGCTGCTCTTCGGCTACGCGCTCGCCAACACCCCGCCCATGCAACGCGGACTGCGCGCGGTGGCGGGCTGGGTGAACTCGCCGCGCAGCGCCTACGCACTGGCCTGCGCGGCGACCGGGGTGCTGGCCCTGCTCTCCTGGGGGCTCAGCCTCGTGGCTGCCGGTATCATCGCCCGCAGCATCGGAGCGGCCTGCCGGGAGAAGGGCATCCGCATCCACTACCCGCTGCTGGTGGCCTCCTCCTTCTCGGGTTTCGTGATCTGGCACCAGGGGATCACGAGTTCGGTGGGCCTCGCGATCGCCACGCCCGGTCACTTCCTGGAAGACCAGCTCGGCCTGATCCCCACCTCGCAGACCCTCTTCACCCCCTGGAACCTGGCGGTGGCCCTCTGCGTGCTCGTGCTGCTGCCGCCCTTCATGGCTGCACTGCGCCCGCGCCGGGCATCGGAGATCCGGGAGATGGAGCCGGCGGAGACGGTCGAAGCCACCCCGCAGGACGGGGAAGCCCCCCGCACCCCCGCCCAGCGCATCGAGGCGTCGTGGATTCCGGCCGCGCTGATCGTACTGGCTGGGGCTGGCTACCTCGCCCTGCATTTCGGCGGACGCGGCCTGGGCCTCGAACTCAACATCCTGAACTTCGCGTTCCTGTTCGCGGGTCTGACGCTGGCCGGCTCGGCGATCCGCTACGCGAACATCGTGATCGAGGGCGGCCGGGTGGGCGCGCCCTTCCTCCTCCAGTACCCCTTCTACGCCGGTATCGCCGGGGTGATCGCCAGCTCGGGGCTGGCGCGGATGGTGGTGGATTTCTTCGTCTCGGTGTCCACGCCCGCGACCCTGCCCCTCTTCGCCTTCTTCTCCGCGGGACTGCTCAACATCTTCATTCCCTCCGGCGGGGGACAGTGGGCGGTACAGGGTCCGCTGGTGATGACCGCCGCCCAGGAGCTCGGCGCGGACCTGCCGCGGGTCGCGATGGCGGTGGCACTGGGCGACCAGTGGACGAACCTCGTCCAGCCCTTGGTGCTGATGCCCGTGCTCGCGATCTCGGGCCTCGGGGCCCGGGACATCATGGGCTACACGTTCGCCGCCCTGGCGCTCACGGGCGCGATCTTCTCCCTCGCGCTGCTCTTCTAACGCGCGGAGCCGCAGCGGCCAGCAACAGACCCGCCAGGCCCAGCAGCGCCACCGGCGAGAGCGACGGCACTCCCAGCGCGAGGACGAGAACCTGCTCGGTGTTGACCGCAGCCCGGGTGTGGGCTGCGGGCGCCGTCCACGAGAAGTCCGCTCCGGCGCCACCCGTGCCCACCCGCTGCAGGGAGTCACCCAGCGCCGTGCCGCTGCCCTCGCTGCTCCCGATGTCCGTGGAAGCGATCCCCAGGGCGGGCCCCTCTCCCGGCGTGACCACGCCCTCCCAGCTCAGGAACTCCACCACCGCGCCGCTCGGGTCCACCAGCGCCAACCCGTCTGCGGGACCGTTCTGCAGGGGCGCCATGTCGAACCACGCGAACCCGAAGCCGTCGCCGGCGTCGGGCAGTACGCCGGCGAGCGCCAGGCTCGCCATCACGGTGCCGCCGCTGCCGTTGTAGGCGACGACCTGCCAGCCCGTGAGGGAGGTCCCCGCGAGTCCCGCGATCTCGAAACCCTCCTGGCTGTCGGCGCCCGCGTTGTCGTAGTGGATCTCGTTGATCCAGGGGGACGGCCCGTGGGTCACCGAAACCACGGCACTCTGCGACGATTCAGAGCCCAGGGAGTTCACCGCACTCACCGTGTAGTCGTACGTACTGCCCAACTGGAGCGGGGAGTCGAAGAACTCGCTGGTGGTGAGCAGCGAGGTGTTGCGCTGCTGGTAGCCGCCCCCCGGCGAGAGCGCGCGCCGGACGTGGTAGCCGGCGAGATCCGGCTCGGCGTTGTCCTGCCAGTCGAGTTGCGCGCCGCCACCTTGTACCTGCACGACGAGTCCGGTGGGTGCGGCGGGGCCGCCGCTACAACTCGCTGCGAACACGCAGGCCACCCACTCCGGGTGATCGATGAAGGGGTTGCGGTTCTGCTGGTGGGCGAAGACGGCGTCGTTGCGGGCCCGCTCGACATCATCCACGGGATCGGCGGCATGCCACTGCAGGAGCACCGACAGGCGGCCCATGTAGGCGAGCGAAACGTTGCTGCCGCTGGTCACCACCTGGGCGAGATCCTCCGTGAGCACCAGGTCCGGTTCCGCGGCCCCGCTGCCTCCATGCAGCCCGCCCTCGTAGCGCACGTCCGTGTAGAAGAGCGCACGCGCCACGTCTCCCCGACGGCCCACCCAGGTCTCCCACTTGCCGGTGGTCGTCCAGTTCGAGGCGCCCGGGTAGCCACCGCCCGTGCCCGCCACCGTGGGGCGTTCCGTGCACGAGGCGTCGCACTGGTCGTAGGGCTTGTTGCTCCTCGAGCTGTTGTAGGACTCGTCGGAGAGAAAAAGGTGGTGGCAGTCCGTGTAGGGGTAGTTGAGGCTGCCGTCCACGGGAAACCCGTAGGACTTGGGCCAGGCATGCTCGCGGATGTAGCCGCCCCCTCCCCCGCCGTTCTTCGCGAAGCTCTGGTTCAGGTAGACGTCGACGATCGAGCCGGCGTCCAGGGGATCTTCGTCGGCCTCTTCGAGGACGTCCCAGGTGTCGAGGGCCGTCGAGGTGTAGGGCAGACGCTGGTGGTCGTCGATGATCTCGTGCAGGGAGGTGCGGAGCGCACTGGCACTCGAGGTGTCTGCGCTCCCGTAGTAGCCCACGGGCGGATCGGCCCCGATGTGCTGCGCGGGCAGCGCGAGAAGCGCGGCGACCGAGACTCCAAGCAGCGCGAACGCGCGCAGCCTCCCCTTGTCCCGGCGGCCGAGCCGGAAGTTCGAATCCACGAGGTGCGCTACAGGGTCGGACCGCATCGGCAGCATCCGGGGGAGCCAGCCAGCGACCACCGGGGCGGGACGGATCGGCCGGAGCCGATCCCATGACGAGGCCGCACTCCCATGAAAGCAGCCCAGGGCAAAAAGGCAACTCCCCGGCCACTGTCCGGCCACCAGAGGGCTCGAAAGTGCGGTTATACTCCCGAGACCTGTGAGAACCACCGTTCCCAGGTCCGACTCGCCGCCTACCCCGGCGCGAGCCCCCCCACCCCCGAGGAGATCCCGTGGCGGAACAGATCCCCTTCGTCGAGTACCTGACCCTCGGTGACGACCCACACCTCGTCGCCCACGAGTGCACCGGTTGCGGTGCGCGCTTCTTCGATCGCCGCAACGCCTGCGCGAGCTGCTCGGGAACGGACTTCAAGCCCGCGCGCGTCGCCACCCAGGGCGTATTGCGCTCCTTCACAATCGTGGCCTTCGCGGCGCCGGGCATCGACGTGCCCTTCGTCTCCGCCATCGTCGACTGCGAGGGCACCAGCGTGCGGGCCAACATCGTGAACACCCCCGCCGACCCCGAGAACGTGAAACTCGGCATGCCGGTGCGTCTCACCACCTTTCCCATCGGCAGCGACTCCGAGGGCGTCGAGGCCATCAACTTCGGTTTCGAGCCCGCGGCCTGAGGGCCCGGCGCTCCCCGCAACCATCCACGCAAGAACCAGGAGAAGCATCCATGAGTTCGGAAGACGTCTACATCCTCGGCATCAAGATGACCAAGTTCGGCAAGCACAAGGAGCTGGACACCCTGGACCTCGCCTGCGAGGCCACCTTCGCGGCCCTCGCCGACGGCGGGGTGACGATGAAGGACATGGGGATCATCGCCGCCGGGAACCTGATGGGCGGTGCCGCACCCATCGCCCAGCTGATCCAGAAGCAGGCGGGCCAGACCGGCATCCCCGCCTACAACGTCTCCAACGCCTGCGCGACGGGTGCCACGGCACTCCGCGTAGCCTGCATGTCCGTCAAGGCGGGCGAATCGGATTTCGGCCTGGCCGTCGGCGTCGAGAAGCTGGCGGGCGCAGGCCTGCTGGCGGGCGGCAGCCGCAAGAGCGACGGTGACTCCTGGCAGCGCTCCGGCCGCTACGGCGCCGTGGCCCCGGTGGACGGCCGCATCGGCACCGACACCATGCCCGGCGTCTTCGCCCAGATCGGCATGGAGTACGGGAACAAGTACGGCGGCGCCAACTTCGAGCTCTTCGCCCAGATCTCCGAGAAGAACCACGGCCACTCCACGCTGAATCCGCTGGCCGCCTACTCGAAGAAGATGAGCCTCGAGGAGATCATGGGCGACCTGATGATCGCCTACCCGAACACGCGCCCCATGTGCTCGGCGAACTGCGACGGCGCGGCGGCGGCAGTGGTGGTGAGCGCCTCGAAGCTGGCGACCCTCTCCCTCGAACAGCAGCGGCGGGCCGTCAAGATCTCGGCCTCCATCCTCACCAGCGACCCCTTCGAAGAGGCCTGCCAGGTGCTCCCCAACGTCAACACCCTGACCCGGAACGCCGCCACACAGGCCTACGAGCAGGCCGGCGTGGGCCCCGCGGATCTCGACCTGGTGGAGCTGCACGACTGCTTCGCGACCGCCGAACTCGTCCACTACGACAACCTGATGCTCTGCGAAGAGGGCGGCGCGGTGGACTTCTTCAAGTCCGGCGCTCCCTTCCGTGACGGCACGACCCCGGTCAACGTCTCCGGCGGCCTGCAGAGCAAGGGCCATCCCATCGCAGCCACGGGCATCGCGAACATCTGGGAGGTCTGCCATCACCTGCGCGGCGAAGCGGGCCCCCGCCAGATCGAGGGCGCCAAGGTGGGCCTCGCCCACGTGATCGGCCTCGCCTCGGCCTGCGGCGTGCACATCCTCGAGAAGTCCGCCGCCTGATCGATTCCCGGCGAGGGGCGCGCTGCCCCTCGCCGGGAGCCACCGCCCCAGCACGCAGCCCAGGAGCAGCGTTGCCGCGTCTCTCCCAACTCAGCCGCTCCATCGAGGGCAAGGTCGCCCTCGTGACAGGAGCCGCCAGCGGCATGGGCCGCGCCACCGCGCAGCTCTTCGCGGACGAGGGGGCTCGGGTCGCCGTCACCGATCTCGAGCAGGCGGCCGTCCAGGCGGTCGTGGACGAAATCCAGCAGGCCGGAGGCCGCGCCGAGGGCTGGGTGCTCGACGTCGCCGACCCCGATCGCATCGTCGCCGTCGTGGCGGAAGTCGCCGAGCAACTCGGCGGCCTCGACATCCTGGTCAACAACGCCGGGACTTCCGTTGTCGGTCCCCTAGGCGCCGACGACTACGAGCAAAAGTGGCAACTCGCCCTGGACGTGATGCTGACCGCGCAGATCCGCCTGATCCGCGCCGCGCTGCCTCTGCTCGAGCGCTCGGGGGCCGGCCGCATCGTGAACATCGCCTCCACCGAGGGCCTGGGGGGCTCGGCGTTCCTCAGCCCCTACACCGCCGTCAAGCACGGCGTGGTGGGCATCACGCGCGCGCTGGCCTGCGAACTCGGAGACCGCGGCATCACCGTCAACTGCATCTGCCCCGGCCCCATCCACACGGGCATGACCGCGGTGATCCCCGACGCCGCCAAAGAGAAGTTCGCCCGGCGCCTCGTCCCCCTGCGCCGCTACGGGAGCCCCGAAGAGGTCGCCCACATGACCCTCTCCCTGGCTCTCCCCGCTGCCTCCTACGTGAACGGCGTCGCCCTTCCCGTGGACGGCGGCATGCTCATCAAGAACAACTGAAGGGCGGGGCGACGCCTCGTCCCCCTCGCTCAGTCGCCGGCGCCCAGCATCGTGAGGTGGATCACCGCCTCACGCCGGCCGTCCACGCCAAGGAGTCCGTTGAGGGAATCGTCGAAGAATGCAGCCAGGTTGCGAGCGCTGAGGCCGATCGCCTCGGCACCCAGGTAGAGGCGCTGGCCGATCGCGCCGGACTCGAGGAGTTGGTCGCGGTAGAGCCGGTCGCCGGCAGCGGAGGCGGCCCCGATGTCCGCGACCATCGCGACGCCCGCCGCCGCGCGCTCCGCCTTGTCCTGGCCCAGACAGACCCGGCGCAGCGGGCCGCGCAGGTCGCCCTTCCGGAACGCGACCAGTTGGTGAACGTCCGCGCGATAGCGGTAGATACCGGGCTCGAGGCCACGGATGCGGTGAGCGACGATGCGCAGTTCGACCCCGGGCGCGAGGCGCGCCGCAGGATTTCCCTGGGCGAGAGAAAGCAGGTAGGCGAGGTCGGCGAGTGACACTGCGGCATCGCTAAAGCGCCGGGTCGAGCGGCGTTCGCGGATCGCCCAGGCGACGCTCCTCTCGGGAGGCTCACGGAGCGGCAGCGCCGCTGCGTCCGGCAGCGCAGCGCGCTTCGCTGTCGCGGCCGGCGGCGGCGCCCCCTCGCCGGGCACCAGCGAGGTCGCCGCGTGGAAGATCTCCGGTGTCGACCACGCGGGGCCCGGCTGGAAATCCGCGCTGCGCTGGGCTTCTTCGAAAGCCCTGACCGGCAAGCCGACGCCTCCCTGCCCCGGCCGTCCCAGGCAGTGAAGCGCGCACACGGCCTCCTCGCGGCCGTCGATCCCGAGAAGCGCATTGAGCGCATCGTCGCGGAAGCGCAGCGCCGTGAACACGCCCAGGCCTTCCGCCGCCGTGGCGAGGCGCAGGTTCTCCCCGATGTGACCGCTATCGATCAACGCGTAGCGGTAACCCCGATTCGCATAACGGTGGCCGTAGCGGTGAAAGACGTTCGTGAGCAGGACACAGGCCGCCGCCGTCTCGACTGC
>JABSQX010000162.1:0-5332 GCA_013215615.1 Myxococcales bacterium
TGGATGGCGCTGGGTGGTGACGGCTTGCGGGGTCTGGGAATGCGGCGCCGTGCTGGTGCCCTTGGCCTCCCGCTGGAAGGCGCCGGAAGTAGCGCCGCTCCTCGAACGAAGTGGGGCGCGCTGGCTCTTCGCCGAGCAGCGCGCTGCAGGGGAGGATCTGTTGCCCGCGCTGGCCGCGCACTGCGGTGCGGGTGGCCGGGGGCGGCCGCTGGGTGGCATCGACGAACTCGAGGGCATCGTGGCTTTGGACGCCGAGACCGCCGCGCCCGGGGCACCGGAGACGGAAGCGTGGGCGGACTTCCTGGCGACGGGGGAGGGCACGGCGCTCGCCCCCCTACCCGCGGCGCCCGAAGGCCTGGCGCAGATCCTCTTCACCTCGGGCACCACGGGTGCGCCCAAGGGCGTCGAACTACGCGAGCGCCAACTCCTGCAGTCCTATTGGGACTGGAGCGGCATCGGTGCGCTGCGCGAGGGGGATCGCTTCCTCGTGATCCCCCCCTACTCGCACGGCTTCGGGATCAACGGGGGCATCTTGGCCTGCCTGCTGCGGGGCGTCACCAACCTGCCGATGGCGGTCTTCAGCCCGGAAGCCGCGTTGGAAATCATCGCGCGCGAGCAGATCTCCGTGATCAGCGGGCCGCCGACCCTGTTTGCCACGCTGATGGACCTCCCTGCTTTCGACCCCGCCGCCGTGGCCTCGCTGCGCACCGCCTTCGTGGGGGCGGCCAGCGTGCCCACGGAGATCATCCAGCGCATGCGGGATCGCATGGGCATCGAGCGGGTCTGCAACGCCTACGGTCTCATCGAAACCTGCGTGATCTCCATGACGCGCGCCGACGATCCGCTCGAGGTGATCTCCACCACCACCGGACGTCCCCTGCCTGGGGTGGGGGTGCGGGTGGTGGATGCCGAGGGTGTGGATCTGGGTCCGGGCGAGGCCGGCGAGATCCTGGTGCGCGGCCAGGGCATCATGAGCGGCTACTGGCGCGATCCGGAGCAGAGCGCGGCAACCGTGGACGCCGAGGGCTGGGCGCGCACCGGGGACGTGGGGAGCGTCGATGCCGCGGGCCACGTCCGCATCCTCGACCGTCTCAAGGACGCCTACAACTGCGGGGGCTTCAGCGCCTATCCCGCCGAGATCGAGAATCGACTCCTCGAGATCGATGAACTCGCCCAGGTGGCAGTGGTGGGGGTTCCCGACGAGCGCCTGGGAGAAGTGGGCTGCGCGTTCGTGATGGCCGCCGAGGGCCGTGAGGTCGACCCCGACAGCGTCATCGCCTGGGCGCGCGAGAACATGGCGAATTACAAGGTGCCGCGCCGGGTCTTCGTGCTCGAAGCGCTCCCCATGAATGCCAACGGCAAGGTGATGAAGAGCGAACTCCGGGCACGCGCCGGGGGCTAGGCGCTCGGCTTCCAGCGGCCTCGGCCGCCTGGAGCGCCCGTTCAGGCGGGGGCGGCGAGCCCGTAGAGCTGCTGCATGTTGCCCCCCGTGATGGCGCGGCGCATCTCGTCGCTCATACCCTCGGTGAGCTTCGAGACCACCTCCTGGGTGTGGGGGAAGGTGCCGTCGTTGTGCGGGAAGTCGCTGGCCCACATGAGGCGATGGCTGGCGCCCAGGTGCGCGGTGCGGGTGGCCGCGTAGTCGTCCTGGAAGGTCATGTAGATGTTCTCGTGGAAATATTCGCTGGGGGGCTTCGAGAGGGTGCCGGTTTCCAGCCAGAAGCGGTGCCGTTCGTAGGCGTGGTCCATCCGGTAGGCGAAGTGGGGCGCCCAGCCCGCGTCCGCCTCGGCGCACACTACCCGCAGCTTGGGATGCCGCTCGAAGATCCCGCTGAAGATGAACATCAGCAGAATGTCCTGGATGCCACGGATGATCGACATGAACTGGCCGATCTTGGGCCCCCGGGTCTTGCGGATGATGATGGTGGAGAGGTCGTCGGCTTCGGTGGTGAGGATGTGGAAATGGATGGGCAACTCGAGGTCGACGGCGGCCTCCCAGAGCGGCTCGTAGCAGGGGTGGTCGTAGTCCTCGACGTTGGGGTTGCCGGGAAACATCACGCCGCGAAAGCCCATCGCCTTGGCGTTGCGCAATTCCTCGATCCCCTCCTCGACGCTGCGCAGGCTGACGGTGGGCAGGCCCAGCAGGCGATCCGGCGCGGGCTCGCAGAAGCCGGCCAGCCAGCGGTTGTAGGCGTCGTTGCAGGCCTTCCGGTAGTCGATGTCCTTGACGCGGCACAGGATCATTCCGACGCTGGGGAAGATGACCTCGGCGGAGACGCCCTCCGCGTCCTGCAGCGCGAGCCGTGCCTTGGTGTCGTAGCCCGCGGGGTTGAGATCCTCCCAGCGCACCGGCTTGCCGATGTCTTCGGGCTTGCGTCCCGCAGCGTTGATGAAGGACATGGGGACCGGAGACGGCAGCCCGTCCACCACCATGCCTGAACCCAGCTTGTCGTCGTAGACGAGGTGCGGCGCGCGGTCGCGGAAGGCGGGGTCGATCTCGCGGTAGGCCTCTTCGGGCTCGGCGACGTGGGAGTCTGCGGAGAGAAGGGGGCTCGCCATGAGGCTCTACTCCTTGGCTGGGGGGGCTTCGAGGGTAACCGATTCGCCCGGGGTCTCCCCCGCGCCTGCTAGCGTCCGCGAGACACTCGCGCTGCGCGAGCGGGGAGGCAAGGCATGGGACGCTTGCAGGAGAAGGTGGCCATCGTGACCGGTTCCGGACAGGGCATCGGGCGCGCCAGCGCGGAGCGCTTCGCCCGGGAGGGGGCCCGGGTGGTGGTGGCCGAGATCCGCGAAGACACGGGCCGCGCATGCGCGGCCGCGATCGAGGCGGCGGGCGGCGAGGCCCTCTTCGTCGAGACCGACGTCACGAGTGCCGACGCGGTAGAAGGGCTGGTGGCGCAGAGCGTGGAGCGCTTCGGAAGCATCGACGTGCTCTTCAACTGCGCGGGCGGCTCGATTCCGGAAGACGTGGCGATCACCGAGGTCGACCTGGATGCCGTCTGGGACCACACCCTGTCCCTCGACCTCAAGGGCACCATGCTCTGCTGCCGCCACGTGATCCCCGAGATGATCCGGGCGGGCGGAGGTTCCATCGTGAACAGCACCTCCGTGGTCGCCCTGCGCGGGGGCTACCCGGTGCACGTCTACACGGCGGCCAAGGGGGGCGTGATCTCCTTCACGCGCGGGATAGCGGGCAGCTACACGACTCAGGGCATCCGCGCCAATGCGGTGGCGCCTGGCCTGGTGCTCTCCGAGCGTTTGCGCGAGCGCTTCGGGGAGAATGCGGCGGCCGCCATGGCCTCCCAGGAAGACCACCCCTTTTCCGTGGGTGAGCCCCCGGACATCGCAGCGGTGGCGCTCTTCCTGGCGAGCGACGAGTCGCGCATGGTCACGGGTGCGGTGATCGCGGCCGACGGAGGGCTCTCGGCCTTCTGAGGGAGCCCTCGGCTCCGCGGGGAGCCCGGCTGCCGGGCTTGAGACCACGGGCACATGGCGGTTAGGCTGGCGGAGAACGAGGAGGACCCCATGCAGGCACTGAGCGGCGCAAAGATCCTGGTCACGGGCCCGGCGGGGCAGATCGCGTTTCCTCTGGCGAGCCGCCTGGCTCGCGACAACGAGGTCTGGGGCATCGCGCGCTTCGGCAACGCGGAGAGCCGCGAGCGCGTCGAGAAGGCGGGTATCCAGACGCGGAGCGTGGATCTCTCGGACCCCGCCTGGGGGGATCTGCCGGAGGATTTCGACTACGTGCTCCACCTGGCGGCCTTCATCGAGCCGGGCGAGGACTACGAGACCGCGCTGCGCGTCAACGCCGAGGGCACCGGCAGCCTGATGAGCTACTGCCGCGGGGCGCGCGCCTGCCTGGTGATGTCCACCAACAGCGTCTATGCGAACGAGGCGGATCCCGCCGTGCCAGCGCGCGAGGATGCGCCGCTGGGCAGTGGCTACCAGCCCTTCGCGCCCACCTACTCGGTGTCGAAAATCGCCCAGGAGGCGGTGGCCCGGCACGCGGCGCGGGAATACGGCCTGGCCACCACCATCGCGCGCATGAACGTCGCCTACGGGGACAACGGCGGGCTGCCCGCCATGCTCCTCGACGCCATCCTGGCCGGCCAGCCGATCCCGATGCGCCCCGGCCACCCCTCGAAGTCCACGCCCATCCACGAAGAGGACATCTTCGACCACGTGCCGGGGCTGTTGGCTGCTGCGGGGGTGCCGGCCACCCTCACCAACTGGGGGGGTGACGAGCACGTGCGGATCCCCGATCTCTGCCGCTACCTCGCCGACCTGGTGGGCTGCGAGTTGGTTCTCGAGGAGAGCCCGGAGGGCATCGACCACCGCCAGTCCGATCCCGCTCGTCGTCTCGAACTCGCGGGACCCTGCCGGGTGCCCTGGCGCGAGGGCATCCGCCGCATGGTGGCCGCCCGCCACCCGGAGATCGCGTTGCGCGACGTCTAGCCCGGCGGCCCCTCAGCCGTGCTGCTTCTCCCAGCCCGCTACGACTTCTTCCATGTCGGGGGGATTGAAGAAGACCTCGGGCTGGTCCTTGTCGCCCCACAACGACCAGGAGTCGGCGAGATCCCAGTCGGTGCGGATCTCCCAGGCGTCGTCGTCTTCGATGCGGTCCATGTCCGAGAAGAACTCGAAGAAGCTTCCGCTCGGGTCCAGCATGTACCAGAACTGGTTGCCACCCACCATGTGCCGTCCGGGACCTGCGATTTGCCGGTCGTCCCCGTGGTTGCGCAGGAAGACGGTCGCGGCCCGGGCCAGCGAGTCGAAGTCGTCGTGCTCGAGCGCGTAGTGGTTGAGGTAGGGGACCCGGCCCGGCGCCACCAGGAAGTTGTGATGGTCGGGTGAGCAGCGCATGAAGGTTGCGAGTCCTGCCACCACGTCGGAGACCCGGAAGCCCAGCGCCTGGTAGATGGGCACGGTGCCGAGCGGGTCGGGGGTGCCGATCACCACGTGGCCCAGCCGGCGCGGCGGCCGGGGCGCAGCTTCGGTGATGAGTTCTGCGCGCTCGCCGATGCGGGCCCGCTGGCCGGGCCGGTTCTGCACGCGCTCGGCTTGGGTGGGAACGTCGAAGGCCGGCGCGGGCTCGACGATCACCTCCCAGCGATTGATGGGGTCGCTGCACTGGAGCCGGCTGCCGCTCGTCTGGTACTTGATGCCGAGCGACTCGAGGGCGTTGCCCGCGCTCGCGAGGTCTTCCTCGCTCTCGCAGCCAACGTGCAGTTTTTGCAGCTGCCGGTAGGGGGCCTCGGTGATCGCGATCTGGCCCGGATGCTCCAAGGTCCCCCAACTGCCGCCGCCGCCGCTGAGGCCGATCTCCTGGTAG
>JABSQX010000162.1:5342-9530 GCA_013215615.1 Myxococcales bacterium
CGAGGATCTGCGGTTGGGGGACGCCGATCTCGATTCCGAGCAGTCGGTGCAGGGCCATTTTTTCTCCTTTGCCGCGAAGCGAATCGGGTCGTGTAGAATCGGGCCGCTCCGACAATTTGGGGGCAGGGGACTTCGAGCGCAAGTTCAGGGCCGGGTCCGTTTGTTTCGCCGAGGAGATCTCGCTGCATGTCCGAGCCTTCCCCCGCACTCGGTGAACTCCTGGCGGCCCTCGAGAAGGTCGCCCCCGAGTTGGAGGTCAGCGCCCGGCAGGCCGAGATCCAGCGCAGAGCGCCCGATGCCCTCGGGGCCCTGATGAAGCGCGCGCGCCTCGGCATGGCCAAGGTGCCCCGGGAAGTGGGTGGCTACGAGCTCCACCCCGCGGAGCAGGTCGACTACTTCGCGCGCATCGCCTACCTGAACCCCACTGCGGGCTGGCTGGCCTTCAACCAGAACGGCTCGGCGGGCGTGCTGGGGGCGACGCTCCCCCAGGCCGGGATCGAACGCGTCTTCGCCGAGGACAGCCCGCTGATGGCGGCGGTGTCGGCACCCACCGGGCGCAGCCAGAAGGTCGAGGGGGGCTACCGGGTTTCCGGCCGCTGGGCGTACGCGAGTGGCGTCCACGTCGCGGATTGGTTGGTGCTCGCGACACTCTGCGACGAGCCCCCGGGACCGCGCTTCGTGGTCGTCTCGCGCGAGCAGGTCGAACTCCACGACGACTGGCACGTGGCGGCCCTGCAGGGCACCGGCAGCGTGGACGTCGAGTTGCAGGACGCCTTCGTGCCCGAGGAACTCTCGGCCTCGCCCTTCGTGCAGCTTCGCGGCGGCGCCCAGTACCTGAAGCTCGGCTACCGGGGCTACGTGGCAGGTGAGAACGTGGGCTTCTCGCTGGGGGTCGCCCAGCGCATGCTCGACGAGGTCGCGAAACTCGCCCGGGGCAAGAAACGCGTGCTCGACTCCAGCACGGTGGGAGAGCGCGGGGCCTTCCAGCAAGAGTTGGGCCGCACGGACGCGACGCTTCGAGCGGCCCGCGCCTACGTGATGAGCGAACTCGAGCGCGCCATGCGGATCGCCGAGGATTCCGACGCAGCCCTGGGCGCCGAGGATGTGGCTCGCCTGGGCGCGGCCGTCGGCTGGGCGACGGAAGCCATCTGCCGGGCGGCCACGCACCTCTTCCCCTACGCGGGGGCCGGCGCCCTGCACCTCTCGAACCCGATCCAGCGCGCCTTCCGCGACCTCCTGGGCTCCGGCCAGCATCTCGTGGCCACCAACGAGACCCTCGACCACTGGGGACAGGCGCTGCTCGAAGCGTCCGGGGAGACCCCGTGAGCGGCGCCGCCCACGCGCGCGGCCGCGCGGTCCGCGGCGCTGGCTGCGTGGCGGAAGCCGGGTAGGCGGCGGATGGATCTCGGACTGCAGGGGAGGAAGGCCATCGTCTGCGCCTCGAGCCGCGGCCTCGGACGCGCCTGCGCGATGTCGCTGGCCCGCGAGGGCGTCGAGGTGGTGATCAACGGACGCGACGCGCAGACCCTGGAGCAGACCGCCGAGGAGATTCGCTCGGCCACCAGCGCTTCCGTGACCCCGCTGGTCGCGGATCTCGACCTGCAAGACGAGCGCGATCGCCTGGTCGCGGCCTGCCCGGAGGCCGACATCCTGGTGAACAACAACGGTGGCCCACCGCCCGGTCGCTTCGAGGACTGGGAGCATGCCCAGTGGCTGGCGGCCCTGGAGTCGAACCTGCTGGCGCCCGCCATGCTGATCCGCGCGCTCCTGCCCGGCATGAAGGAGCGGGGCTTCGGGCGCATCGTGAACATCACTTCGGCCATGGTGAAGACTCCCGTGGCGCCCATGGCGCTCTCCACCACCGCTCGCAGTGGGCTCACGGCGCTCTGCAAGGCCCTCTCGAAGCCCGCCGCCGCCCACAACGTCACCCTCAACAACCTGCTGCCCGAGCGCATCGATACCGACCGGCAAGTCCAGATGGCCGAGGTGGTCTCCAAGGTCGCGGGCATCTCCTACGAGAAGGCCCGCGCCCAGCAGGTGGCTTCCATCGCGGCGGGCCGGCTCGGACTCCCGGAAGAGCTGGGCGATGCCTGCGCGTTTCTCTGCAGCGCCCAGGCGGGTTTCATCTCGGGGCAGAACGTGCAGCTGGACGGCGGTTCCTACGACGGGCTCCTCTAGCCCGCGACGGTTTGCCCGACGCCTGGGTTATGTTCCGCCCGCACCCGTGACCAGGAGCCCGCGCGTGGCGATTTCGGAAGCCCTCGCCGCCGAGCCCGCTGTCATCGACCCCGACGAATTCGCACGCCGGGGTTACCCCCACGAACTGTGGAGCCGGCTGCGCGCCGAGGCGCCGGTGCTGCGGGTGGAGAGTGGCCCCGGTGCCCCCTACTGGGCGCTCACCCGCCACGCGGAGATCGTGGAGGTCTCCAAGCGTCCCGAGGACTTCCTGAACGGTCCGCGGCTCGAGGTGGTGGGGGCCGCCGAGGCGCCGGGCATCGGGACCCTGATCAGCATGGATCCTCCCAAGCACGGGCTCTACCGCCAGCTCACCAGCCGGGCCTTCAGCCCACGTGCCATCCGGGCCCTGGTGCCGCGGGTGGAGGAAATCGTGGGCGAACTCCTCGCGGATCTAGGGGACGGCGAGAGTTTCGACTTCGTGGCACGCGTGGCGGCCCCCCTGCCGATCGCGGTGATCGGCGAGATGCTGGGGGTGCCCCGGGAAGATTGGCAGCAGCTCTTCGCATGGACGAACCAGACCGTGGCCGCCACCGACCCCGAGTTCCGGCGCGAAGGGGAGAGCCCGGCGCAGACCCAGGCGCGCGCGCATCGGGAACTCTTCGCCTACTTCGCGGAACTCCGGGAGGCGCGGCTCCGCGAGCCCCGGGACGATCTCTTGACGCTCGTCGCCCAGGCGCGCGTGGAGGGCGACGAACTCGAAGTGGTGGCGGCGCTCGCCTACTACCTGATCCTGGTGGCCGCCGGCAACGAGACCACGCGCAACGCCATCAGCGGAGGCCTGCTGGCCTTCATCGACCACCCCGCTGCCTGGCAGCGCCTGCGCGCCGAACCCGCCTTGCTGGACAGCGCGGTCGAGGAGGTGTTGCGCTGGTCGACGCCGGTGGCCTGCTTCGCGCGCACCGCCGCGCGCGACGTGGAGGTGGGGGGACAGCAGATCGCTGCTGGCGAGGTGCTCGCGCTCCTCTACGCCTCGGCGAACCGCGACGAGCGCGTCTTCCAGGAGCCCTTCGAGTTTCGCATCGACCGGCGCCCAAACCGGCACCTCGCCTTTGGTATGGGCGAGCACTTCTGCCTCGGCGCACACCTGGCCCGCCTGGAGCTCTCGGCGCTGTTCCGCCAGCTCGCGCTGCGCGTGGAGGGCGCAGAGTTGACGGGACCGGTGGAGCGGGTGCGTGCGGGTACGCTCGGCGCCATCAAGCGGATGCCCGTGCGCACGCTGGGCGCAGCGGGGGAGGGTGCGGGATGACGCTTCGGGTGGTGCAGTGGAACACGGGGATCGTGGGGACCAGCGCGGTGCGCGCCATGCTGCGTCACCCGGGCCTCGAGGTCGTCGGCTGCTTCGCGTACGCGGAGGAGAAGCGCGGGGAGGATGTGGGGACTCTCTGCGGCGTGGATCCGCTGGGCGTGAAGGCGAGCGGCGACGAGGCGGAGCTGCTGGCACTGCGCCCGGACTGCGTGCTCTACAACCCGCTCTTCCCCGATGTCGACGTGATGGTGCGGATCCTGGAGGCGGGGATCAATCTCGTGTCCACCTCCTACTTCATCACGGGCCGCTCGCGTTATTTCGGTGAGGAGGGTGTCAGCCGCCTCGAGGCAGCGGCGCAGGGCGGCGGCGTCTCCCTCTACGGCAGCGGCGTGAACCCGGGCTTCGCGAACGTAATGGGGCTGCTGGTCACCGGGGTCTGCCGGGAGGTGCGGCGCGTTTCGGTGCTCGAATCCGTGGACTGCACCCACTACGCGTCCCCCGAGACCTGGCGGGCTTGTGGGTTGGGTCGTCCGGTGGACGATCCCGAGATCCACGCCATGGCGCGAAGCCTGACGGCGGTCTTCGAGGACGCGGTGGACGAGATGGCCCGGGCGTTGCGCGTCGAGCTGGACGAGATCCACTACGAGGCCGAGTTCGCGGCCGCCACCGAGCGGCTGGATCTCGGCTACATGAGCATCGAGAAG
>JABSQX010000163.1 GCA_013215615.1 Myxococcales bacterium
CGGAAGGCCTTGTAGCAGACCTCCATGTCGGTGAGGTTCAAGTCCGTGAGCATGTTGGAGAGCAGGGTCAAGCCCTTGTTGATCACCGAGTGCCAGAAGTAGAGCACCCGGTGCGACTCCCCGCCCGCGAATCGCGAGCCGAAGACCACGTCGGCCCGGCCCTCGAAGATGGGCTGCAGGAGCCGCTCGTAGTCGCGCGGGTCGTACTCGAGATCGGCATCCTGCACGAGCACGATATCGCCCCGGGCCGCCTCGAAGCCCGTGCGCAGGGCGGCCCCCTTGCCTCGGTTGCGCTCGTGGCGAAGCGTTACATCCACCCGCTCGCGCAGTCGCGTGGCGATGATCTCCGGCGTCTCATCCGTGGAGGCGTCGTCCACCAGGATGATCTCGAGATCCTCGAGCGGGGCCGCCCGCACCGCCTCAACGAGCGCCTCGATCGTGGCCGCTTCGTTGTAGCAGGGGATGACGATCGAGACTCGGGGCACGCCGCGAGGCTATCACGTCGGGCCCAGAGGTGTCGCGGCCTAGGCGGACTCGGCGCCCCTCTCCCGCAGCAGCCAAGTCAGGAAGCGGTGCACTCCGTTCACCACGTGCAGGGAGCGAAGCGAGGGAAACATCTCGAAGGCATGCTGCGCGCCCGGGATCTCCGCGTAGGCGACCGGCGACTCCGCCTTCTCGCGCAGGGCGCGCACGAACTGCCGCGCGTCCTCCACCGGAACCAGGCTGTCGCTGTCACCGTGCACCACGAAGAAGGGCGGCGCATCCGAACGCACCCGCATGATGGGCGAGGCCCGGTCCCAATCCTCGGGAATCTCCTCCCGCGAGCCCTTCATCACCTTCTTCTCGAGCAGGGCGCGCAGGCCATCGTTGGGGTACACGCCGTTGCGGTCCGCAAAATCCATCACCCCGTAGAAGGGCACGCAAGCACGCACCCGCGTGTCCACCGCCTCGAAGCCGGGCTGGTACTCGGGATCGTTGGGGGTGAGCGCCAGCAGGGCGGCGAGGTGGCCGCCCGCCGAGCCGCCGGTGACCACCACGAAATCTGGATCGCCCCCGTAGTCGGCGATGTGCTCGCGGATCCACGCAAGGGCACGCTTACAGTCGACGATGTGATCCGGGAAGGTCGCGTGGGGGCTCAGGCGGTAGCTCGTACTCACGCACACCCAGCCGTCGGAGGCCAGTTGGTTGATGAGGGGAAGCGCCTGCTCGTTCTTGCTGCCCAGGATCCAGGCGCCGCCGTGGATCTGGAGCAGAACCGGGGCGGCGCTGGCGCGAGCCCGATTGCGGTAGACGTCGAGTTTCAGGTCGATGCCGCGCTCGCGCGCGAAGAGGATGTCCTTGTGGACCTCGACCTCGGGACGCCGGATCGGGAAGGGTCGCAGCACCCGCATCCAATCCACCGTTCCGAGTGCTTGCTCGCCTCGCGCCGAGCCAAGCTCCGACGCATAGTCCTCCCCCAGGCCCTCTCGGAGCGCGCGCTCCACCGCGGGCTCCGCCTCGTGAGCGCGCTGGAAGACGGCGACGAGCCCCGCCCAGGATGCGAAGCTGAGCAGCAGCCCCAGCCGGCCCGGCCAGGCCTCGAAGGCACCCGCCGACGCGAAGACCAGCGTGGCGAGCAACTGCCAGGCGATGTGGTGGAGGGGCAGTTCACTGGTGAGCCAGCCCGCCACGAAGGAGAGCGAGGCCATGCGCGGGTGCTCGCGGATGGGGTGCAGCGCATTCCAGGTGAACCAGGCGCCCCAGATGCTCACGGCGAAGTACAGCCAGCTCATTTCTCCCTCCTCTTCACGCGTCGGTCACGCAGCCCTCGGAGGCCGAGCGCACCAGGCGAATGTACTTGTGGAGCGTGCCACGCGTCGCCGCCAGGGGCGGCGGCTGATGGCGCGCGCGGCGGCTGGCGAGTTCCTCCTCGTCCACCTCGAGATCCATACGCCTCTGCTTGGCGTCGATGTGGATGAAGTCCCCGTCCTCCACGAGTGCCAGCGGGCCACCCTCCTGGGCCTCCGGGGTCACGTGACCGATCAGGAAACCATGCGAGCCGCCCGAGAAGCGGCCATCGGTGACGAGCGCCACGTGCTCGCCCAGACCCGCTCCCACGATCGCCGACGTGGGGGTGAGCATCTCGGGCATGCCGGGGCCGCCCTTGGGGCCCTCGTAGCGGATGATCACCACATCGCCGCGCTGGATCTCGCCACGTTCGAGGGCGGCGAGCATCTGCTCTTCGCGCTCGAAGGCCCGGGCCGGGCCGCGGAAGCTCAGTCCCTCCTTGCCGGTGATCTTCGCCACCGCGCCCTCCGGCGCCAGGCTGCCGCGCAAGATCTGGATGTGGCCCGTTTCCTTGATGGGATCCTCGAAGGGGCGGATCACCTGCTGGCCGGCGGCGAACTCCGGCGCGTCGGCGGCGTTCTCCGCCAGCGTCCGTCCCGTCACCGTCATGCAGTCGCCATCCAGAACGCCCCGCTCGAGCAGGTACTTGAGGAGGGCGGGCACCCCCCCCACCTCATGGAGGTCCTGCATCACGTAGCGGCCGGAGGGTTTCAGGTCGGCGAGGAAGGGGATGCGTTCGCTCACAGCCTGGAAGTCATCGAGGACCAGGGGCACCTCCACCGCGTGCGCCATGGCGATGAGATGCAAGACGGCGTTCGTGGAGCCGCCGAGCGCCATGGTGATCACCATGGCGTTCTCGAAGGCCGCACGCGTCATGATGTCCCGGGGCTTCAAGTCGAGTTCGAGGAGCTTGCGGACCGCGGCACCCGCGGCGCGGCACTCGGCGAGCTTCAGCGGGTCCTCGGCGGGGGTCGAAGAACTCCCCGGCAGGCACATCCCCATCGCCTCGATCGCCGAGGCCATGGTGTTGGCGGTATACATGCCCCCACAGGCCCCCGCACCCGGACAGGCGTGTCGAATGATGTCCTGGCGCTCGTCCTCGTCGATGCGGCCGGCGATGAACTCCCCGTAGGCCTGGAAGGCCGAGACGATGTCGAGGGGTTGCTTGGACTTCCCGAAGCCCGGGCGGATGGTGCCCCCGTAGACCATCAGCGAGGGGCGGTTCAAGCGGCCCATCGCCATCAGGCAGCCCGGCATGTTCTTGTCGCAGCCGGGGATCGAGATGTTGGCGTCGTACCACTGGGAACTCATCACGGTTTCGATGGAGTCCGCGATGAGATCCCGCGATTGCAGGGAGAAACTCATCCCGTCGGTTCCCATGGAGATGCCGTCGGAGACGCCGATGGTGTTGAAGCGCATCCCCACCAGCCCGGCCTCCACAACGCCCTGCTTGACGGCGGTGGCGAGGTCCGCGAGGTGCATGTTGCAGGGGTTGCCCTCGAACCAGACGCTCGCGATGCCCACCTGGGCCTTGTCGAGATCCTCCTCGCTCATGCCCGTGGCAAAGAGTTGGGCCTGGGAGGCGCCCTGGGAGGGCGGCTGGGTGATGCGCTCGCTGGTCCGGTTGAGTTTGCGGCTCACGGGTTCTCCTGCCTCGTTGCGGCCCGCAGTCTCGCGCTTGGCGGCGATCGTCGGCGCGGCCAGGGGTCGCGAGTTTCGAGGCACCCAGGGCTCCGGGTTGGGGGGCCGAAGATAGCCCAGCGGGGTACCCGGGCGGGAGCGCCAGCGAATCCAAGGGGCGGTGGAGCGCGCAGCCTCAGAGCGCCGTGGCGTTCGCACACCGCCAGGCCAACAGGGCCAGGGCGCTGCGGTGCGGGGACATGGGCGCGACGAGCAGGGTCGCTTCGCCGGCGCTCGGGCGCTCGGGCAGTCGCTTGATCTTCTGCAGCCCGCGCAGGGCGCCGACGTCGCCGTGGGGCCAGACGTCCGGCCGCCCCAAGCTGAACATGACGTAGATCTGCGCGCTCCAGAGGCCGAGGCCGGGCACCGCCTGGAGCTGCGCCATGGCCTCTTCGTCGGGAAGCGCGCGCAGGCTCTCGAGGTCCAGTTCCTCGCGCTTCACGGCCTGCGCGAGACAGCGCGCGTAGCGGATCTTCGGCGCCGAAAGCCCCACGCGACGCAGCGTGCTTTCGCGCCGGCGCAAGAGCCTTTCCGGCGACACCTCCCCCTCGAGGGCCTCCTCGAGCCGCGCGTGGATGGCCGCAGCGGCATGGACCGATATCTGCTGGCCCACGATCACGCGCAGCAGCGTTTCGAAACCTTCGGGCCGCCGCCGCTCGTCGGGATAGCCCACCGCCCGAAGAGCCCGGCGAATCTCGCCATGGCGCGCCGCCAGGGCATCCAACGACTTCCGGATGTGGCGTGCGCTCAGGCGGTAGGCAGGCATCCGCATCCGCCGAGGATAACCCTCCCCGGGAGATTTCCCGGCGCGGAGTGATCGACCACGGGTACTTCCAGCGAGGGAATGCGCTGCCCAGGGCCACTAGAGGTAGGTCTTCGCGAAGCCTTCCATCTGGCGCCGCTTTGCGTCGAGGCTGCTGAAGTCTCCCCCGAGGAGACTCCAGGCGGGCAGCAGGACGGCGGTCACCCCCATGTCCGCGAGGCGCCGGTAGGTGTCCGCGTCCACCTCTTCGCGCGGAGACAGGAAGATCTCGAAGGGTTCGTGCTCACGGCCCGCCTCGCGACGCGCGCTGCGAACTCGCTCCACCACGGCGGGCACTTCGCGGAGCGGGAAGTCGAGCCCCATCCATCCGTCGCAGCCAGCCGCCCGGCGAATCGCCACGTCTGTATGGCCGCCCACGTAGAGGGGAATCGGATGGTCCGGGACCGGCTGGGCGTGTACGCGGGGGAAATCGAAGTGCTCGCCGTGGAACTCCGCGCAGCCGCTGCTCCACAGCATCCGAAGCACCTCGATCATCTCGTCCGTGCGCTTTCCGCGGCCTGCAAAATCGAAGCCGAGCAACTCCACTTCTTCACGCAACCATCCGACGCCAAGGCCGAGCGCAACTCGCCCCTCCGAGAGGATCGAAGCGGTCGCCAGGCTCTTGGCCACGCTGAAGGGGTCGCGCATCGGCAGGATGTACACGTAGGTACTGAAGCGGAGTCGCCGGGTCACGGCCGCCATGGCAGCGATGGCGGGCCAGGGATCGAGGAAGGGCACCGTGGGGTCGAGCTCGTAGTCCGAGTAGGGGTAGGAGGACTCGGAGCGCTCGGGCATCGCCACGTGATCCGGGACCACGACCCCCGTGTACCCCAACCCGTCCGCGAATTTCGCGATCTCCAACAGTTGATCGGGCTCCGTGAAGATGAGCGATTGCCAGAAGCGCATGGGAAATCCCCCCGAAGAGCGGCTCGATACTACCGTCGCCCAAGGACTCCGCCCCAGAGCCCCCACGAGGATCCTCTCGCCCGAACCGGAGCCGCGTAGAGCGCGCGTCTGCCCCCCGAAAGTCCACGGATCTCCAACCAAGCACGGTGAAGGACCCGCGGCCCTGTGGCACAGTCACGACCCGAAGGAGGGAGCCGTGACGGAGGGCCTGTCCATCTCCCACATCGATCTGGGGATCGTCGTCGCCTACCTGGGACTGATGCTGGGCATCGGCTACTGGGTGTTCAAGCGCGCCCCCAGTTTCGAGGAGTACATGGTCGCCGGGCGCAGGATGACAACGCCCATCCTGATCTGCACGCTGGCCTCCACCTACTACGGGCTCGAGACTCTCTTCGGCACCTCGGAGATGGGCTACAACGACGGCGTCGTCGCCTTCTTCGGCTACTCGGAGCTCTCCCTCGGCATCTACGTCTTCGCGGCCTTCGCGCTGAGCCGTCGCCTGCGCGAGGCGAACTTCACTTCCCTGCCCGAGATCCTGGAGCGCCACTACGGGCGCGGCACCGGGGCCTTCGGAGCGTTGGCGTCCATCCTCTACTCCGTGCCCGCCCTGAGCCTCTTCGCCCTGGGCCGCATCTGCGAGGTGGTCTTCGACCTGGACGCGCGGCTCGGAGCCCTGTTGCTGGGAAGCATCGCCCTGCTCTACACGCTCTGGGGGGGCTTCTGGGCGGTGGCCATCACGGACACCCTCCAGTTCGTGTTGATGTGCGTGACGCTGGCCATCGGGATTCCACTGCTCATGCAGGAGGTGGGCGGCTTCGACGCGGTGGCGGCCATCGCGCCCGAGGGCTATTTCGCGCCGCTGGGCGGCATGCCGATCTGGCTGATGCTCGCCTACATGGCCACCGGCGTGAGCATCCTGGTGGATCCCGGCTACTACCAGCGCATCTTCGCAGCGGGCAGCTTCCGCCAGGCCCGCAACGCCATGCTGATCGCCCTGGTGGTCTGGGGCGCCTACGACTGGCTGGTGACGGCCGGCGGCATGCTGGCCAGCGCCGCCGTGCACTCGGGCGCGCTGCCCGCGGACCTCCACAGCAACGACGCGCTACTCGCGGCTGTCATCTACGCGCTGCCCGTGGGGCTCATCGGCATCTTCCTGGCCGGGGTGCTGGCCACCGCCATGAGCACCATCGACTCCTACTCGCTGGTCGCAGGGGCCAACATGTCCTACGACCTCTACCGGCCCTTCTGGAAACCGGACGCCAGCGACGCCGAACTGGTCCGTCTCACCAAGTGGGGCGTGGTGCTCGCCTGGACGCTCGGTTACGCGATGGCCTTCCTCTTCGACCGCATCTTGGCGCTCTGGGTCTTCACGGCCACCCTCCTGACCTCCACGGTACTCGTCCCCATCTTCGTCGCGATCTTCTGGAAGGGGCGGAAGACCGCCTTCGCGGGCATGCTGAGCTGCGCGCTGGGCCTCTCGGCTGTCGTCGCCTACTACCTGGGCATCCAGCAGCTGGGGGTCGCCAACGAGGTCTACGGCACCTACATCTGGTCCTTCGACTTCGCGGGCATGCACTTCAGCCTGTGGCAGGAGTACGCGCTCTTCTTCAGCCTGCCCATGAGCCTGCTGGGCTTCCTGCTGGGCAATCGCGTGGGCACCCCCGTCGAGCCCGCGGCGAGGGAGCAACCCGCGACATGAACCCCTGGGACGTCTTCACCTGGTTGATGAGCGCGACGCTGGGCGGCAGCGCGCTGCTGATCTTCGGCTACTTCCTGAGGGATCTGCCGGGAATGCTCGGGCGAGACGAGCAGGACACTTCCGGCGGTGTGCGTGAGGGAGAAGAGATGACGGACGACGAGGCGCCGCCGCGTTAATCCCATGTACATAGAGAGGGTGGGGCCCGGGAAACACACTTCGGGGGCTCCATCGAGATCCGCGGTCCCGCCAACGGGGAAGTGCTGGTCAGCGCGCCCACGCCTTTGCGTCTGCTTGGGGGAGTTCGCGCCCCTTGGGGGGCAGGGACGACACTATCCCCCATTTCAAGAAAGACCCTGCCGTACCCTTTTCCCTCTGCGTTCCGCCTATGGGATCGGGCGGCCCGGGCCTGCGGGATCGATGAGTCCGCCCCTCCAGAAAACAGTTGACTTCTGCGTACGCCGATACGGATAGTAGAGTGGGGACGACACCTGAGCTGTCGAATGGAGGGAGACTTGCAATGCCGCTGAAGGACCGACTGGCCTCGTGGATTCCCAATGCGACACGACGCGCAAGAGCTTTTGCTCGGATCCGGAACGTCACGGGTCTTTCCCTGCTGTCGCTGGCCCTTGCGAGTCCCGCGGCCGCCTGGACGGGGGCCGTCGACGAGGCCGTGGACGCCAACGGAGATCCCAACATCTTCGAGACGACGCTCAATGTCGACAGGATTCTAAACTGGGACGTCGGGAAGCAGGGTGAGGGTGCGGTGATCGCCGAATACGGCATCGCGTTCAATGACCAGGTGCCCGGCCCCACGATCAGCGTAAAGGTCGGTGACCGTGTGATCGTGCATGTCAACAACAATCTCCCCAGCAACGTCGTCGATGGCGCCGAGCAGTTCGTCGAGAACTTCATCACCGTCCACTGGCATGGGATGGAACTCAACAACGCCAGCGACGGAACTCCCCTCACCCAAAACCCGATCGCACCCGGGGGTGGCAATTTCGACTACGACTTCATCGTCACGCGCCCGGGGATCTTCTGGTACCACCCGCACGTCGCGCCCACCGACCTGGTCTTCCGGGGCAATTACGGGGCCATCATCGTCACCGATGAGCCTGAGGAGAGCGCCCTCATCAATGCCGGCGTACTGCCAGACACCGCCAATGTCCTGGTACTGTCGGACACCACGCTCTGCGGCGATGTCGGAGCGGGGGTCGATCCCGCCGGGATCATTGCGATGTGCGCTGGCGAGAATGCGAACCACATCCCGCCCGTCCAACCCGCCTCGACCTGCATTCCAGGAAACTGCCAAGTCCGCCAGGGCCACCGCGTCCTCTCCAACGGGCGCCCGGTGCGGGATGCTGACGTGCTCGAGGTACCCCTGGGCACCGGAGTGCGCTTCCAGGCCCTCAACGTGGCCATCAACCGCTACTTCCGCCTGCATGGCCAGGACTCGAACGGCAATATGCTCAACCTCTACCGGGTAGGCGGCCAAGGAGGGCTGCTCGACCAGCCGCGCCTCGAGGGCGGCTCTCACGGCGGTCTCGCCACGGGTTTCAACGAGGGAGAATTGCTGCTCGCGCCCGCCGACCGGGCGGACTTCGTTCTCTTCTTCCCCGAGACCGCACAGGTGGGGGAGGTGTTCACCATCGAGAGCGACCTCGTCGCGAACCCCTACAACAACACGGGGCAGGGGGCCATCTGGGGAGGCCTGGCAGCGACCTTGGGGCCCGTCGTACGGATGGTCATCGTCGCGAACGCCCCTGAGCCCGACCCGCACTACAGCATTAGCGAGACAACCCTCGTGGGGGCGAGTGGGCTGATGAACGTCACGCCCCAGCCGAGTATCGCCGACGAGCCCCTGGGCTCACTCTTCGACTCGGGCCTGCTGCCCGGGTACCTCCCATTCGCCGGCTCGCCCACCATCCTGGACACTCCAGGTTCGGACGATCCGGTGATCCGAATGACGAACAACGCCCCGGGCCCCAGCATCGACGGGATTGCGGGGCATTTCGACGGGTTCCCTTGCGAGGATCCACCTTGTATGGACATCGAGGGCGACGACGCCTACCAGAGGATCCCGCACATCGAGACGTCTCGCTTCGCGTTCAGCGGTAGCGTGCTCGAACTCTTCATCCAGAACCAGACCGGCGCCGAACACCCCTTCCATCAACACGGCTTCTCCTTCCAACCCATTTCGATGAGTGATCGAGTTTGCGACGGCAGCGGGACCGTAGCTTCTGGTGAGTACTGCGAGACCAACTCGGATTGTGGGGGCGGCGTCTGCAATGGGAATACATGGGACTTCCCCTACAACGAGTTCGTGGACAACATCAACATCAAGCGGGGGGAGACCCTCAAGTTCCGCGTAGAGTTGGAGCCCCGACCCATGGCAGGGGGGATGCTGGGCGAGACCGGCGGCGAGGAGGGACGCTGGGTCTTCCACTGCCA
>JABSQX010000164.1 GCA_013215615.1 Myxococcales bacterium
GTGCGTTCATGGCCATCGAAAGGTGGACCGCATCCTCCACGAAGTCGGTGGCGGAGCGCCGTCCGAAGCCCCCGCCCAGAAAGGTGGGGTGGACGGCCACGTGCTCCGCGGGGAGCCCCGTGATGCGGGCCGCCGCGTCGCGGGTCGCGCTGAGTGATTGGGTGGGGGCCCAGATCTCGCAGCGGCCGTCGTGGACGTGCGCCGTGCAGTTCATGGGCTCCATGGTCGCGTGGGCGAGATAGGGAAAGCGGTAGCTGGCCTCGAGGGTCTTCGTCGCGGAGTTCAGGGCGGCTTCGACGTCCCCGTCGTTTCGAGCCGTGAGGCCGCTTCCCAGTGCTTGCTTGCAGGCCGCGAGGATGCTCTCGTCCGAGATGTCACTCTCGCCGGGCTGCCAGCGAACGCGCAACCGGCGGCGGCCCTTCACGGCGGGCCAGGTACTGCGGGCGACCACGGCCACGCCGCTGGGAATCGCGAGCACGCGTTCCACCCCCGCTACGGCCAGGGCATCGTCTGCGTCGAAGGACTCGAGTCGTCCGCCGAGGGTGGGGGGGCGTTCCACCTGGGCGACACGCATGTCCTCGCGCTGCACGTCGAGCCCGAAGATCGCGGAGCCGTCGACCTTTGCGGGGGTGTCCAGACGCGGAGTGCGCTGCCCGATGATGCGGAAATCCGAGCGCGCCTTGAGGGGCGGGTGACTGGGCGCGGGCAGCGAGGCCGCAGCGTCCGCCAACTCGCCGTAGGAGAGTTCGCGTCCCGTGGCGGCGTGCCGGACGGCGCCGTCGCGTGCGCTGCACTGGGCGGGCGGCACCTCCCAGCGCGCAGCGGCCGCGCGGATCAGCATCTCCCGCGCCGAAGCGGCCACGCGCCGAAAATCCTCGAAGCCGCGTCGAATGCTCCGGCTCCCGCCGGTTTGCTGGGTGCCGAAGCGCGAGTCCGTGGGTGCCTGGACGGCGTGTACGCGCCGCCACGGCACCTCCAATTCGTCGGCGAGGATCATGGGGATGGCGGTGAAGACGCCCTGGCCCATCTCCACCTCGCTCACCCGGAAATACACTTCGCCCTGGGGATCGATACGGATCCAGGCGTTGAGTTCGACGGGATCCGCGCTGCCCGATGCCTGCGCGGTGCCGCGAAGCGAGAGCGGGAAGGAGAGCAGTAGGCCCACGCCGGCGCCCCCGGAGACCTGGAGAAAACTTCTGCGCGAGAGGCCGCCGCTAGGCATCGGATCTGCGACTCGTGGCCGCAGCGCGGCGGATGGCCCGGCGGATTCGCTCGTAGGTCCCACAGCGGCAGAGGTTGGTGGACATCCAGGCCTCGATCTCCTCGTCGCCGGGCGCGTCTTTTCGGGCCAGGAGGGCGGCAGCACGCATCACCTGCCCAGGCTGGCAATAGCCGCACTGGGGGACGTCTTCGGCGATCCAGGCTTCCTTCAGCAGGCGACCTGGCTCTCCGGAAAGGCCCTCGATGGTGGTGACCTCGCGATCGCCCACTTCGGAGACCCGGAGTCGGCAGGAGAAGCGCGCGTCGCCGTCCACGTGCACCGTGCAAGCCCGGCAGAAGCCGCCCCCGCAGCCGTACTTGCTGCCCGTGAGCCCTAACTCGTCTCGCAGCACCCACAGCAGCGGGGTGTCTTCGTCGACCTCGACGCGCTCGATATTGCCGTTGACCTGGATGCTGTACTTCGGCATGTCGTCTCGCTTCCCCCGGAAGGCTACAGCGCCTCCAGAATCCACGCCCCATCTCGATTCGCGGCCTGGGACGGTCGAGTCGTGGGCCGCTAGAATCGCGACACCACGAGTTCCCCGCGTTGGTGGGCCCGCGCGGGCGCGGGGCAGGAGGAGACGTGAAGTTCTGCAGCGGCGTGTTCCGTGTTCCCGCCGACGAGTACATCGAGATCGCCAAGGTCGCCGACGAGTACGGATGGGACGCCCTGTTGCTCTCCGATCACGTCCTCCACCCGGAGCGGATCGCCTCCGATTACCCCTACAACCCCAGCGGCGAACGTCCCTGGGACGCCATGGACGATTTTCCGGACATCTGGGTGGTGTCCGGGATGATGGCCGCGGTGACCCGCAAGCTTCGCTTCATGCAGATGGTCTATATCCTGCCCTTGCGGGATCCCTTCAGCGTCGCGAAGGCGCTGGGGACGGCGGCGAGTCTCTCGGGTTACCGCGTGGGCTTGGGCTTGGGCCTGGGCTGGATGCAAGAGGAGTTCGACTTGTTGGGGCAGGCCTTCGAGCGGCGCGGGGCACGTGCCGACGAGATGCTGGAAGTGATGCGGAAGCTCTGGTCGGGGCAGATGATCGAACATCACGGCGAATTCTACGACTTCGATCCCATGTGCATGCGGCCCGCGGCCGAAGGGGAGATCCCGATCGTCGTCGGCGGAAACTCGAAGCTCGCGCGTCGGCGCGTCGCGCGCGTGGGCGATGGCTGGGCGCCGGCCTTCATCAGCCACGACGAGTTGCGCGCCGGCCTCGACGAGATCCACGCCCTGCGCGGGGAACTCGGCCGCAGCGGGGATTCCTTCTCCCTCTACTACACGCTGGAGAAGCCCGACGACCTCGACGAGATTCGCCAGCTCGAGGACATCGGCGTCACTCACTGCAACGCCACGCCCTGGGGGGCCTACGGGCAGGAAGCGCAGACCCTCGAGCAACGCCTGGATGGCCTCAAGCGCTTCGGCGACGAGGTGATCGCGAAGCGTGGCTAGCCGGCACGCATCGCGCTTTCCCCGGACCGCGACGCGGGTGCTACGCGGACGGTCGCGCGCCTTCGTCGCTTGCGCGCTCCTGCTGGGGGCCTGCAGTCTCGGGGACGGGCCCTGGGGGATGATTCCAGGGGGTGGCTTCCTGGGGCCCAGCGAGCCCTGCGAGGCCGCCCATTGGGGGGACTACTCGCAACTCGAGGAGCTGCAGATCGAGGTTCGCCCCGAGGCGCCGCGTTCGGTGACGACCTGGAGCGTCGTCTACGCGGGGCAGCTCTTCGTGCCCGCGGACTTCCTGCTGCCCGGCAAGCGCTGGCCCCACCAGGTGGAGGCCGACGACCGCGTGCGGCTGCGCGCGCGGGGGCGGATCTTCGAGTGCCGCGCCCAGCGGGTGCGCGATGCGGCGCTCGTCGAGGCCCTGCGCCGGGCCGTCGCCACCAAGTACGAGTTGGAACCCGACGGCATGGCGGCCGGCGCCGAGGTCTGGTGGTTCCGGATCGTGGACCGCTGAGCCGAGTTCGCTCCGCCCCTCCAGCCGAATCGGGTGTTTTTTCCCATCACTGCGGCCGGGGATCTCTCGTTTTCGTGCAATTCGTAGCGGTATCGCTTGGAATCGACTCAAGGAATCCCCGCGGTTGCCGATCCCTCCTCCAGCAGCCACGCACGGGCCCTGCGGGCCCGGGGCTCTTGGAGGGGGATGGCATGGCGATTCGACCGCTGGCCTTCGGTGCGCGTTTCCGGGAAGGGGGAAGGACCGTGAAGGTCTACGCCGGCGATGGGGACGCCACGCAGTACGTGGTGGAGGTTCGCCGCGAGGGAAAGCGGACGCGTCGCAGTGAGCACGCCTCGCTCCCCGCGGCTCTCCGGGTGTTCGCCCAGGCCTGGCGGAGTCGCCTGCACTGATTCCCAGCCGGCGCGCATGTCGCGCGGGCTCGTTGCTGGGCGGAGGGCCGGTCGCTGTTAGACTCTTCGCGCGTGCCCGAATCGGCGGGCCAATGGGCGGGGTCGTGCAGGAGAAGCTCGTCTTCATCATCGGGGCGCCGCGCTCGGGCTCGACCCTGCTGAATCGCATGATCGGCGCGCACACTCGCATCCACGCCCCCTCCGAACCGCACCTCCTCACCCCCCTCGCCCACCTCGGCTACTACGAGCGGGTCGACGCGGCGGCCTACGATCCCATCATCAGCCAGCTGGGTGTGCGCGAGCTGGTCGAGCAGTTGCCGGGAGGGGAGGGCGACTACCTGGCGGCTCTGCGCGCCTATTCGGATGCCCTCTACGCGCAGCTGCTCGCAGCCACCCCCGCCGATCGGCTGGTGGACAAGACGCCCGCCTACGCGCTGGTGCTGGACTTCGTCGCGAAGCTCTACCCCGAGGCCCGCTACCTGGTGCTGACCCGCCACCCCATGGCGGTCTGGTCCTCGGTCGTGGACTCCTTCTTCGACGGCGACCACGAACTCGCCCACCGCCACAACCCCATCATCGAGCGCTACGTACCCGCCATCGCGCGTTTCCTGCGCGAGCGCCCGGTGCCCCTGCAGCACATCCGCTACGAGGAGTTGGTCGCCGAGCCGGAGCGCCACATGCGCGCCGCCTGTGACTTCCTGGGCGTCGACTTCGAGGCCGGCATGGTGGATTACGGGGAGGCCGCGCCCCAGCAGGCATCCGCGCGCGGGCTCGGAGATCCCATGACGGTGGCGAGCGAAACGCGCCCCACCACGGAGTCGCTCGCCCGCTGGGCGGGGCAGGTGCAGGGCCGACCCCAGCGCCTCGCCCAGTGCCACCAGATCCTCTCGAATCTCGACGATCGGGATCTGGAGGTCTGGGGCACGAGCCGTCGGGAAATCCAGCAGGAGTTGGCGGGCATCGACCCGGCCGGGTCGCCCGCCCGGGGGGCCGGCTGGAGCCGTCACGTACTCGAGCGTCGCCTGTTGATGACGGCGCGTCGCCGGGTGGGGGACAACTGGCTGGGCCGAGGTGTGCGCGCGCTTCGCGAGTTCTGCGACCTGCTGCTGCGCTGAGGCGCCGCTCCCGGTGTCGCGTTTCCTACGCGCCCGGGCCCGCCGGCATCAGCATCACGGTCTCGCCCTCCTGCACGACGCGATCGTGCTGGTTGACGAGTTGCAAGCCGAAATGGACGACGCAGCGCTCGGGGCGGCTCGCCGAGGCCCGCACCGAGAGCGGCTTGAAGCGGGTCTGCAAGGTGTCGCCCAGGTGCACCGGCGCGAAGCGGCGCCAGCGATCACCCACGTGACCCGCGAAACCGGAAGCGGACATGGGGAGTGCCAGCAGCGCCCGCAGGAAGTCCGCGAAGCCGATGCAGAAGGTCAGCATGGGAGGCACGATGCGCGCTCCGTCCGCCGAGCGCTTCGCGAACTCGGCGTTCAGGTAGGCGGGGTTCAACTCGCCGACTTCCGTCGCGAAGGCGACCACGTCGCTTTCGGTGAGCGTGCGCCCGGCACTGACTCCGCGCGGGCCGGCTTCGAGCATGTCGTCGGCGTAGAGCGCGGTGCCCGCGGGACGGGGCGCCGCAGCTTCCAGCCCCCAGACTTCCGGGGCGGCGCCTGGTCGCGGATCCCCCCGCCAGATCGTCACCTGGCCGGAACTGGTGGTCACCCCCTCCTGGTTGAGCATCTCGAAGGCGCTGCGTTGGGCGCGCGCGCCAGGCGGGGCGGTCGCGTCGTCGCCTGCGACATCCGACACCTGCAGGCAGAGCGTGTCGCCGACCTTCACGACCTGCTCTAGGCGCAGCGAGAACTCCCCGAAGACGGCATCCGCTTCGTTCACGCCCATTCGCTCGGAAGCGTGAAGGGTGAGGGCGCCCACCGCCCAACAGGCGTTCAGCAGGCCGTGGGCGATGGGGCCGCCATGGGCCCGGCCGAAGTGGTGGTCGAAGTGGAGCCGCGCCCGGTCGCCCGTCATGCCCCCGAAGGCGGATACGGCGGCGTGGGTGACGGTGCGGTGACCCAGGGCACTTTCCACCCGTTCCGGGCTCCGCTCAGCCACGGCGGTCCCGGAAGAAGGCCCGCAGGTCCTCGACGACCAGCTCCGGGGCCTCGGCGGGAGCGAAGTGGCCGCCCCGGGGCATCCGCGTCCAGCGCTGCAGGTTCGCGTGGGATTCCACGACCTGCCGGGGAATCGGGAAGACGTCCCGGGGAAAGATCGCCATGGCGGTGGGCGCTTCGATGCAGGGCTTGCGGTCGTGGGCGGGACGCCAATCCTGCCGGGCGTTCTCCCAGTAGAAGCGCATCGAGGAGCCGATGCTGCCGGTGAACCAGAACAGACACAGGGTGGTGAGCAGGTGGTTTCGACTGAAGGCGCGCTCGAGGTCGCCCCCGCAGTCCGACCAGTTGCGGCGGCGCTCGAGGATCCAGGCCGCAAGGCCCGCGGGAGAGTCGTTGAGCGCGTAGGCGAGGGTCTGGGGGTCGGTGCCCTGGACGGTCATGTGGCTCACGGTGGCGCCCTCCATGGCGCGCCGCTGGGCGTAGAGGTCCCGCTCGTCCTCCGCGTAGGCGTCCTCGCCGAGTCCCACGTAGTCGAGATCGACCAGTGCGGGAAAGGTCTCGTGGATGCCGTGCAGGAGTGGTGCGTACTTGTGGCCGAGCTGCGCGGTCACGAAGGCCCCCCAGTCTCCCCCGCCCGCCGCGAAGCGCTCGTAGCCGAGCACGTCGCGCATCAAGATTGCCCACAGGTCCGCGGTGCGCGCCCAGCCGATGCCGGTCTGCTCGAGGGGGCCCGAAAACGCGAAGCCGGGCAGGGAGGGAACGATCACGTCGAAGGCGTCGGCGGGGTCGCCGCCGTGGGCGGCGGGGTCCGCGAGGGGTTCGATCACGTAGCGGTAGTCCCAGAACGTCCAGGGCCAGCCGTGGGTGAGGACCAGGGGGAGGGGAGAGGGGCCGCGGCCCGGCATCTTCAGGTAGTGGATGGGGATGCCCTCGATTTCGACCCGGAAGTGCTCGAATTCGTTGATGCGGGCCTCCTCGGCCCGCCAATCGTAATCCCGGATCCAATAGTCGACGACGTCCGCCAGGTAGTCGCCGTTGGTCCCGTACCCCCAGTCCGCGTTCGCGAAGTCGGGGGTGTTTCGGAAGGCGCGCAGTCGTCGCTCCAGGTCGTCGAGTTGGGCTTGCGGAACTTCGACTCTGAAGGGCTCGGGGCGCACGCGTACTCCGCGACGGGTTGCGCGGGCAGCATACCAGGCTGGCGGCTCGCCCCGCGCAGCGGGTCCGTGCGGGTGCATTGAAGTTTCATCCCCTGGCGATTAGGGTGGGGGTCCAAAGCGACTGGTCGAGTTGCGTTGCAGAGGCCACGCGGCTCGACCTTCGAGCTGGAGGCATTCATGCAGACCGAAGACAGCCGGGCCCTCGTTCTCGACTACATGCGCGCCCAGGAGCGCGGGGATGGAGAGCGCATGCTCGAGATCCTCGCCGACGACGTGTGCTGGACGCCGCCCGCTTCCGTGGGACTGGGAGCACCGCGGGGCAGCCAGAACGTCCTGCAGGCGATGGCAGAGGCGGGTCCCCGCTTCTTCGACCTCGCCAGCATGAAGTCGGACGTGCTGTGGATCGCCGCCGACGGCGACAAGGTGATCGTGCGAATCCACATGGAGGCGAAGGCCGCCTCGGGGCGCGATTATTCGAACGAATACGTCTGGGTCTACCAGTGCGCGGACGGCAAGATCGTCGACATCGAAGAGCACACGGATTCCCGGCGCTTCACGGAGATCGTGCTGGACTGAGGGCGCGGGTCCCGCGAGAAGCCTTCAGGCTCCGTGCCGCTCGCCGGGCAGGTAGGTCTTGAACAGGTCGCCCAGGGCCTCGTCGTCGTGGGAGGGGACCGGGTAGTGGGTTCGGATCACCACCGATCCGTCCTCGCCGAACGCGAAGGTCTCGATGCTGTTGGTGAAGATGGGCTTGCCGTCGCGCTCATGGTGGTTCTCCATCACCCACGCCACGTGGCCGGGGTTGAAGAAGAGCGTCTCTTTCGGGGTGTTGAATCGGATGCTGGCTTGGAAGAGGTCGAAGGAGTCCAACGCGCAGTGCTCGAAGCCATGCTTGGGGGGCGTGCCCACCGGGTCCCACATCGTGAAGTCTCCGGGGGCCACCTCGAGCCAGTTCTGTTTCCAGCTCTCCTTGTTGCCTTCGTTCCAGAGTTGCACGTAGCCCTCTGCCCACTTCTCGAGTTGCGCACGCTTCGGGATGGCCATCGCGTCTTGTTCCCCTTGTTCTTGTCGCGCTCGGTACACTACCGGAGATCGGCTCCGCGGAGCATCCCCGACGGCGCTTGCGCCTGGCGAGCGGTGCTGGTGTAGGATTTTCGGGGCCCAGGCTGCAGGAGGCCGAGGCTGCGCCGGCGCGTAGTGGTAAGTGGCGCGAAGGGAGTTCCATGGCGATCCGCGTGGGCATCGGTCTGGGGGCGACGTCCTTCGAGGACCCGCGCGCCTTCTTTCGCCTCGCCGAGCGCTGCGAGGATGGCGGCGTCGACTCGTTGTGGCAGAGCGATCGGCTCGTGGGCGAGGCCCCGAGCCTCGAACCCATGGCCTGCATGGCCACGTTGGCGGGTTGCACGCAGCGCATCAAGTTCGGGATGAACGCCGTGGTGGTCAGCCTGCGGAATCCGCTGCTGCTCGCCAAGCAGTGCGCGACCATCGACCATCTCTCCGGCGGCAGACTGCTGCCGGTCTTCGGGGTGGGAGTCGCCGGGGCAAAGGAGTGGCAGGCCATGGGGCGGGATCCCGCCGGGCGCGGACGCCGCGCGAACGAGGCCCTCGCCATCATGAGTCAGCTCTGGCGCGGAGAATCCGTCGATTTCGAGGGCGAGTTCTACCGCTATCACGAGGCCCGCATCGCGCCGCTTCCCCACCAGCAACCGCTGCCGCTCTGGATTGGCGGCGGCAGCAAAGCGGCGATCCGACGCACGGCACGCCTGGGCACCGGCTGGCTGGGTGGACTGATGGGTTTCGAAGCGGTGGGGCCGGTGGTTCAGGCAATTCGCAGCGAGTCCCGCGCGGCTGGGAGGCCCATCCCCGAGGACCACTACGGGGCGACGTTGCCCTTCCGCCTGGGTAACGCGGAGCATCCGGCCGTGCAGCGTTTCATGAAGCTGCCGCGCAGCCTGGTCGGCGTT
>JABSQX010000165.1 GCA_013215615.1 Myxococcales bacterium
GGGGGGGGGGGGGTGGGGGGTCACGGGAAACACGAAGCTCTGGACCAACGAGTCGTCTCGCCACTTGCGGAAGGTGTAGCTGAAGCGAAGACCCGCGGAGAGCGTCAGGCGGTCGTCCAGGGGCTCCCAGGGCCAGCGCTTCCAGGCGAGATTGCCGAAGACGCCCGCGACGTGGTTCTGGTTGCTGGCCCTGGCGTTCACGAAATCGTCCCGGGTTTCGCCCAGCTCCTTCACGGGGGGGCAGGGGGGGATGGCATCGCCCGGGCCGCAGCCGTCCACGAGATACACCCCCCGACCGAGCGGAGGGTTGTCGGGTTCGAAGTAGGGGGCGAGATAGAGGAGCGTGCTGAAAGCCGTGTTCTGTTCGTTGGGGATCACGACCTGGGTGCGGGGGGACTTGTCCCATTGGTAGTTGACGCCCAGCGTCCAGTCGAAGGGGCCGTCCCAATCGGAATTGGCGACGAGGTCCTGGGAGAGTTGGAGGGACTCGTCGTGAAGGTAGAGGGTCTGGATCGGCAGGCTCGAGGTGTCCTGGTCGCGGCGGATGTCGAACCAGGTCTGCTGGTAGCCGGTGGTGCTGACGAGCCGCCAGTCGTCCCGCTCCCACTCGCCGATCAGCGTGGCGGTCCAGACGGTGCCGCGCTGGTGCTGGGGTTCGTTCGCGGTGCCCTTGTAGGGATCATTCGGGTTGGCCTCGGCGCCCTGGTAGTCGAGTCCGAAACCGAAGCCGAGCCCCAGGAAAGGCTCGGGTGGCGTCGTGTAGGGGCCCGAGAACTTGATCCCGGAGCCGTTGTTGTCCAGATAGAGGTAACTGCCGATCAGGTCGAAGGTGAGGTCGCTGGTGGGCTCCCAGCGCAGGCTGGCGCGTACCGAGGTGGCGTCGACGTCGTTGAGGCGCTGGTGGTTGCCCGGGCCGTCGATCTCCATCGTGCCATCCTGGGTCTGCCGCAGGAAGGCGATGCGCGAGGAGAGCTTGTCGTCCACCAGGGGAACGTTCACGTAGCCGCGCAGCAGGGTATGGTCGAAGCGCCCGTACTCGAGATCCAGTTCGCCCGAGAAGTCGGGACCGGGACGCGCCGTGGTGACGTTCACCGAACCGCCCGTGGAACTGCGGCCCCCCAGCATTCCCTGCGGACCCCGCAGGACCTCCACCTGCTGGATGTCGAAATAGGAGAAGAGGCCGGTGGTCTCGCGCGCGGAGTAGACGCCGTTGAAGTACACCGCGAAGCCCGGGTCCACCCCCGGCCCCACGATCTCGCTGCCCACGCCCCGCAGCGTGATGCGCGTGAGGCCGCCGTCGCCCGAGAAGAGGGAGGGCACGGCGTACTGGAGGGCGTTGAAGCTGGTGATGCCGCGGTTCGCGAGCTCATCGGCGCTGAAAGCCGAGATCGAGGCCGGGACCTTCTGGAGGTTCTCGCGGCGTCGCTCACCAGAGACGATGATCTCCTCGAGAGCTCGCGCCTTCAGGGTTCCTGCGTCGGGAGCGACCTCCTGGGCGCGTACCTGCAGCGGGGCGGTCGAGAGCAGGGCGCCAATCAGCGTTCCGGCCAGAGCGGAGGGGCGAAATTTTCGAGGTGACATCCGCGAATCTCTCGGTGGTACTCGGTTTGGGACGACCAGGATTCTCCCGGAAGGTGTACAGCTTTCCTGGGACCGCTCCCAACGGTGGATTCGAGGCTGGGTTTCCGCGGAGTCCCGGCCCCGCACGCTGCCGTGGAACCCGCGCCCGGCTAGTCGTGGGCGAGGAACAGCCAGTCCGTCTGTTCCTCGTCGATGAGGTCGTTCACGAAGCGCACCGGCACCGCCTCGACGAGCGCGAACACGGCGCGCAATGCTTCGACGAAGGGCGAGCTCTCCGCGTAGGACCAGACGGCCAGGACCCCCCCTGGCGCCAGGTGCTGCTTGGCACGCGTCAGCCCGGACTCGGTGTAGAAGGACTGGTTGGCGCTGCCGAGATGCTCCTCGGGTGAGTGGTCGACGTCGATGAGCGCGAGGTCCCAGCGCTCGCGGGCCGGTGCGCGGAGCGTTGCATAGACGTCCCCTTCCCGGACGCCGAAGCGCGAATCCGCGAGCAGTTCCGAAGAGAGCGGGACCAGCCCCTTGTGGAGGAAAGCGACCACTTCGGGGAGGAACTCGATGACCTCGACGCGCCGCACGCGCGTCGATCGAAGCACCTCCTTCGCGGTATGGCCCAGGCCCAGCCCGCCGACGAGCACCGACAACTCCTGCCCGTCATGGCGTGCGAGTGCCTCGCCGGCCAGCGCGCGCTCGGAGGCCGTGTGGTGGCTGCTCATCAAGAGCTCGTGATCGAGGGTGATCTCGGTGATCACCGTGCCCGGGCTGGAGAGCAACTCGCGGCGCCGCAAGCACAGGTCACCGAGGGGTGTCGCCTCGTAGGCGAGGATTTCAAGGTTGGAGGGGCTCATTGCAGCGGTCCGAGGATCCTCTCGCGCTCAGGTGAAAAGGGAATGCGAGACGCGGGTGTGGAATGGAGCCAGGCGAGACAGCGTAGGCGGTGGCGCGCGTGCGTTCGACCGAGTGCGTTCAAGAGCCCTTCGAGGTGGCCATCCCGGGGGGATTCCGAAAGGCGATCGTTTTCGTGCGGAAAATGCCGGTGTTCGCGGAGACAGACCAGAAACAGCTCTTGAAGAGCGGCCCATGGGGTATGCTTTCACGGTGCGGGCCCATCTGGAATGGGAGGACGCCCTTCATGCACCGCTTAGCCCCTGCACTCCTTGGCCTCGCCCTGTTACTTCCGCTGAAGGCCGCCCGGGCCGACATGGTCGAGATCACTTTCGATTTCGGCTCCTCCGTGCTCACGGTCGTCAGCACGCTCACCATCAACGTCCCGCCCGATGGGCAGATCAACCGCATGGGGGCCGTGGGCGGCTTTCCTGCCATCCAGACCTCCCTGGGAGCGACGGTGGTCCAGACCGGGAACGCGAACATCAAGAGCTTGACCATGCAGCTCACCATCGACGGGGGCATCGCGTTCTTCGGCAAGGTCGACGGGACCGTGACCGCAACCCAGCTCGGCACGTCGACGGGGCCCTTCACGAACACCCAGTCCGCGGTCTTCGGAACGCCGAGCGCCACGGGGAACGGTCTCTCCATATTCTTGAGGGCCATGGTCGACTGCGCGGGTTTCGCCTGCCCCGGTAGCTTCCCGATCAGCATCAGCGCTACCCAGCCCGCTCCCACCGGCAACGGCAACACCTACACCCTGATGTTCCACAACCTGAACACGCCTGGTGCCGCCTCCATCACCGGTACGCTTCCCATCTCCCTCGCCGCCACCGGGACTGGCTCTCCGCTCAACGCCATGTTCAATCTCACCGGGGTCGAGGTGTCGCGCACCTTCGTGGTCCCCGAGCCCGCGTACCTGGCGCTGCTGGTGCCGGGCGTCGCGGCCGTGGCGGCGGTCGGGCTGCTGGGGCGCCGCCGGAGACGCTGAGCGCCGATCGACTACGCTGGGAGTCGCGGACCACGAGCCGGAGTGGTCCAGGGAGGGTCCCGGTGACCGCGCCCCGCCGTCGTCACAGCGCCGCCCCGTCTTCGCGCCGCGTCCTGGGCGGCCTCTTGCTGTGCGCGGCCTTGGCGGGATGTGGGAGCGATGAGGGTCGACTGGACGCGGCCCGCGACTCCGTCCGGGAGGCACTGGCACGGCAGGACATCGCGGGCCTCCAGCAGGCCCTCTCGGAACTGCGCGCGGTCCCCGCGGAGACCCCGGAGGAGGTGCTCGCCCTCAGCTCCCTGATGATGCGGGCGGGAGAGACCGCCCACGCGGTCTGGATCCTCGAGGCAGCGCTGGTGCGCCATCCGGCGCGGCACGATCTGCGCATCCGACTGGCGCGTGGGATCCTCGTCGTGGGGGACCTCCCTCGTGCGCGCGCCGTCCTCGAGCCCGTGGAGCCCGGATCCGAGTTCCACCTCGCTGCGCTGCTGCTGCGGGCCCGGATCGCACTCGACGCCGGTGACCTCGATGCGGGGCTCGCGCTGCTCATCGAGGCGGAGACGCGATACCCCGACTCCCCCCAGGCGAGCCTGGCGCGGGTCTCCACCCTGTTGCAGGAGGGTCGCGTCGACGACGCCCGGGCTGCCGTGGCGCAGGCGATTCACAGCGCCGGCTCCAAGGAGCGGGAGCAGCAACTGGCGGTACTCGCCGCGGGGATCGAGATCACCCACGGTGACGCGGACTCGGGGATCGCGCGTCTCCGTGGCCTTGTGGCCGCCAATCCCCTGGACGCGGAACTGCGCGGCACACTCGCCCAGGGCCTTCAACTCGCGGGGCGGATCGAGGAGGCGATCGAGTTGATCCGAGAAGGGCTCACGCTGGCCCCCGGGCAGCCGGCCCTCTTCGCGATGCTCGCCCAGGCGGAGTTGGCCGCGGGACGCCCCGGCGCGGCCGAGGAAGCGCTGCTGGGCATGATCGCGCTCGCCGATTCTCCGAGTGCCCGCTACTTGCTGGCCCGCGTGCGGATCTTCGACGGCCGGAAGGAGGCCGCGGCAGAGACCCTGCGCGAGGCCGCCGAGCGTTTTCCCGAGGCCCACATGCTGCGCATGCACGAGGCGGAGGCCTGGATCGATCTCGGTCTCCTCGATCGAGCACGCGAAGCGCTGGATTTCTTCCGACGCGTTGCGCCGGGGGATTCTCACGTCGACTATCTCCGCGCGCGCATGGCGCTCGCGGACGGTGACGCGCACCGAGCGGCGCGCGACCTGCTCGGCGTGGTGTCCCGCCTCGATCGCGCCTACACCCAGTTCACCCTGGGGCGGGCCCTCGAGGCGATGGGCGACCTCTCCGGTGCAGAGCGTCGCTTCGGGCTGGCCCTGCTTCGCGACACCCGCCACCCGGCGCCGGCCGCCGCCCTCATCCGCCTGGCGGAGAGCCGCGGGGACTGGGAGATGGCCTCGAACTACGCGCTCCAACTCGTCGCTCGGGCGCCGGGAGATCCCCAGTCCCACGCCACCCTGGTCGCCGCGCTCACGCGTGCCCAACAGCCGAAGCGCGCGGAGGCCGCGGCGCGGTTCTACGTGCAGCGCTTTCCGGCGCGCGGCGAGGCGGCCGCGTTGTTGGCGATGACCCTGCGTGCCCAGCGACGCTACCCCGAAGCCGAGTCCGTACTCGCAGACGCGGAGGCGCGCCTGGGGTCATCGCCTCACTTCGTCCACGAGCGGGCGGTCCTGCTGGGTGACCGCGGCGAGTTCGCGGAGGGCCTGCGCGTCTTGGAGGAGGCGATCGCAGCGCTTCCCGAGGAGGCCCGCTTCCAGGCCTCGAAGGCCGCGTTGGCTTTCGGTGCGGGACGCGCGGAGTTGGGGGATGCCGCGGTCGAGTACGCGCTTGCCCTGGACGGCGATTACGTCGAGGTCCTGGCGCTGCGTGCCACCTACCGCGCTTCCGTGGGCGAGTTCGAGGCCGCCCAGCGCGACGCGGAACGCTACTTGGAGGCGCGTCCGCGCGACGCGGGGGTGCTCTTCATGCTCGGCGTCATCCACCAGCGCCGGGGGCAGGGGGCCGAGGCTGCTGCCGCGTATCGCCGCGCCACCCAACTCGATGCGAACAGCTTCGCGGCGCAGAACAATCTCGCGCTGTTGCTCGTGGATCAGGGGGAGATCGAGGAGGCGGTGCAGGTGGCGAACCGCGCATACGCGCGGGCCGAAGACGATCCGCAGGTCATCGGCACCCTCGGCTGGGTGTATCTCCACCACGGCCTGGTGGATCGCTCCGTCGCCCTGCTCGAACGCGCCCACGCCATGAACCCCAGCTCCGCGGACACCCAGCTGCACTTGGCCCTCGCCTACCGGAAGGCGGGGCGACCGCAAACAGCGCGGGGCCTGCTCGCCGGACTCGTGGAGCATCCCGAAGCTCGTTCCGAGACGCGTGCGCGCGCGCGCGCGGCGCTCCGCGGCCTCGAGGAGTGAGGGGCGTGTCCGGAAGCCGCGCGGCGGCACTGGGACTTCTCGGGTTCGCACTGGCCCTGGCGTGCCGGGACGCCGAGGTGCCCGAGAAAGACCCTCGCGCGAAGCTCGGGACCCTCGAGCGGCCCAACATCGTCCTCGTCATGGTCGATACGCTTCGGCCGGACTGGACGACTCCCTACGACGCCAGCGCAACGACTTCGCCGGAACTGGCGCGCTGGGCGGGCCAGGGAGTCGTCTTCGAGCGCGTGCTCGCGCAGTCCTCGTGGACCAAGGTGTCCGTCGCCTCCTTGATGACGTCGCTGTGGCCCCCGGACCTCGGGGTCCGCGAGGTGCGGGATGCGCTGGGCGAGGGGGCGGAGACGCTCGCGGAGCTCTTTCAAGGCGCTGGCTACCGAACCTACGGTGTACAGAGCAATGGCTGGCTCGCGGCGACCTTCGGTTTCCATCAGGGCTTCGACCGCTACGTGTTTCCAAGGGGCGCCAAGGTGGCCTGGATGAAGAGCATGGTGTGGCCCCACGCCGACAACGTCTATCTCGAGGCGGATCGACTGCTGGAAGCCCACGATCGCGAGCTTCCCTTCTTCCTGTACCTGCACTTCATGGATGTCCACGAATACGCGGCGCCGTCGGAGTTCAAGCATTTCGGAACCGACGCCAAGGGCGACTACCTCGCCGCGATTCGCTGGGTGGACCACGTGCTCGAACGCCTGCGCGCTCGCCTCGACGAACTCGGCCTCCTCGACAACACGCTCCTCGTCCTCAGCAGCGACCACGGCGAGACCTTCGGCGAGGACCGCCATCACGGCCACGCGCGGAACGTCCGGACGCCGGTGCTGCGGGTCCCGCTGATTCTCCGCTTCCCCTTTCCCGCTGAGCCCCTGCGCGTCTCCCAGCAGGTCCGCAACCTCGACCTCGCTCCCACCCTGCTCGCGCTGGCTGGAATTCCCGTTCCGGACTCCTTTCAGGGCCGTTCCCTGCTGCCCCTGTTCGGTGGCGACGCGCCCTCGGACGACTTGCCGAGTTATGCGTCTCTCGGCGCGTTGCTCTACGTGGATGCGGTGCTCCAGGACTCCGTCAACGACGGAGGCTGGAGTTTCAGCCGTGACCTCGGTGAGGCGGCGCGCGAGCGGCTCTTCGATGGCCGGGTGGATCCCGACGAGAACGTCGACCTCGTCGACGTGGAGGCGCAAGACGCGGAGCGTCTCCGCGCCATGCTCGACGCCTACCAGCGGCGCAGCCCGCGTCCCGACACGGTGAGGTCGGAAATTCGCATCGATCCCGGCATTGCGGAGAAGCTGCGGGCGCTCGGTTACCTGCAGTAGCAGCAGCGAGCCGCGGGGCGCTCGCTCACCCGCGCGCCGCGTCCGTCTCCTCGAGCACCTTTTCGGGGAACTCCTGCTCGAGTATCGCCTGCATTCCGGCTCTCACCTGCGGTGCGCTCTTCCTCGAGCGGATCGCCTCGAGCAGCAGTTTGAAGAGGGGTTCGTGGTGACCGGCAAAGAGCCGGCTACCGCGGAGCCACTTCCCGAAGGCGCCGGCCCACTGCTCGATGTTCATCATGCTGATGTGTATGGCCCGCACGAAGTCCCGGGAGAATTCGGGGTGCGGGACCACCTCGCAGAGCTGGTTCTTGCGTACCTCGTCGTCGTAGCGGGTTTCCACGTAGGCGATGACCGCGGCGCTGAAGACCTGCTGGCACATGAAGAGGGATTGCAGGGTGAGGGTGTCGCCGTCGAAGACCGGCCGGACCGGGCGGCTCGCCAAGCCATCGGCCGTGCAATCGACGTGGAGCTTCCCGGGATCCGTGGGCACGCTGCCCTCGTCCAGCACGATGGTCGTAGCGTCGATGCGCTGGACTCGGCCCATGCGAACGACATCCGTGATGCCGCGAAGCTGCTCGAGTTCGTGGAGGCTGACGGTCGCGCAGCGATACTTGCTGGGCCAGATCGCTGAATCGAGACGCAGAATTTGGGCGTCGGATTCGAGTGAAGTGAAGAGCTCGTCGAGAGAGTGGCATCGAGCGAAGTGTTTGAGTTGCCCGCCGAGCCCTTGGTCCGCCATGCGGCCGGGCTGGATCTGGGCCCGGTCCAGCAGCCAGGCATCGTTGCTGATGATCCAGGTGATGTGGTCGGGGTCGACGCCCTGGTCGAGCAGGAAGAGCGCCGCATCCATGCCCGTCTTGCCCGCACCGATGATCACGTAGCCCGAGCGGGGCTTTCGGACGCGTGGGAGGTCATTGGGGGGTACGAGGTTGATTTCCGGCGAGACCCGGTACTGCGGGACCCGGATCGAGGGCACCTGGACGTTCATGTAGGTGGCATCGACCGTCTTCTTGCGGACCGTCACTTGGTACTCGAGGTCCGCTTCGACGAGAGAGGCGAAGGCTCCGTCCGCGCGGGATTCGCACATGGGGAAGTGCTGCAGCCGGCCTGTCTCGAGGAGTTTGGCCAACACGCGCTCGTAGTAGGCGAGCACCTCGGTGCCCGAGGCAAGCGCGCTCCCGCCCGGTCCGAGCTTTTCGGAGTTTACGCCGTAGAAAGCCGCGGGTTGGTGGAGCCATACGAAGGAATAGGCGTCGTTCCAATGCCCGCCGGGCTTGGCGTGCCGGTCCACCAGGATCAGCCGGTCGCCGGGGTTCTGCTTCATCAACTCGTCCGCGAAAGCCATGCCCATGGCGCCCGCGCCAACCACCAGGTAGTCGCATTCCAGGGTTTTCAGGGTCACGCGCTCGCTTCCCGTGTGGCTCGAAGAGGGGCTAGATCAAGGTGACCATGCGGGAGAAGTGTCGTCGGACGGGTCGTTCGTGAGCCTCGTCTGATTGGAACCATCGACTGCATTCATCACATAGATTTCGAAATTACCATCCCTGACGGAATAGAAGGCAATCTGAGTTCCATCGGGGGACCATGCGGGGTCGAAGTCGCCTGCGGGATCGTTCGTAAGATTCATCCGGTTGGAAC
>JABSQX010000166.1 GCA_013215615.1 Myxococcales bacterium
TTTCCCGCGCCTCGGAGTGCGCGAGATAGTGGCGGCACTTTTCGAGCAGTTCGGGGAAGCCGTCGAAGAACTCCGCTTCCACACCCTCCCGGAACAGGCGCTGGTGTTCGTCGGTGCGCTCGGCCAGCATGAAGCTGCCGCAGGCGGGAATCTCGATGCTGCGGGTCGTTTGCAGGTCCCGATTGCCCTTCCGGAGGAAGCCCAGGTTGATGTCGGTGGCGTTGACGGCCCGGCTGTAGTCGAGCCCGTCCAGATAGCGGGCGCCGACGTGCAGGCGCGGATGACGGTCGCGCAACCCCTCCCACGCGGGTCCATGGACGCAGACCTCCAGCCCCTCCTCGCAGAGGTTGAGGATCCATTCGCCCCGCTCGCGCTCGTAGTGGCCCACGAAGCCGATGCGGGCGCCGAAGCGTGAGCGCTCCTCGGCGGAGAGTTGGAGCGGACAGTGGATCTGCGGGTCGTAGGCGTTGTCGACGAAGAGTACGCGCGAGGCGCCCATCGCCTGGAGCTCCGCCACGTTGTAGGACTTGTTGGTGACATGCATGTCGTAGAGGGAGACGCTCGCCAGCCATCGCCGGGACTGGTGTTGCGGGTTCGACATGTCGTCGAGGCTGTAGGAGACGAGGAAGGAAGAGGGCGAGGCGCGGCGGGTCTCGCGAAGGGTGTCGGCTCGGATGGCCAGGCCGCGATCGATCCAGATCACATCGTAGCTCCGCGCGCGCAGCGAGAGACGGATCGCCCGGTTCGCCCCATAGGCGTCGAGCACGGGTCGTAGCGGGTTTCCGGGTGCCCTCAGCAGGTTCGCCAATCTCTGGAGCTGGTGTCGCAACGAGTCGTGGGGGGGCGCGCCGGAGGGCAGGGCGATTACCCGGTGTTCCATCTCCGCGAGGGTGCGCGCCCGCTGTCCGGACGTTCCGTGGAGCGCGCCGACATACAGGACTGAAAGGGGCTCTCGTCTGACGCGGCCATTCTGCGAGTGCACGCTTTCCCTCTGCGGCAGGAACGTGGAGCGAGGGGATGCTTTTCCGCCCTGCACGGGCGGATGGATAGCAGGCCTCACCCGCGCGAGCAGGAGCAGGAGCGACGAAGCGGCCGCCGGATCGAAGCACCGAGCTCGGGGCTCGATCAGCCCGACAGTCCGAGGGCCTGGAGCAGATCTCGGCGAAAGCGCGGATAAGTGAAGCGCTCGCGGGCTCGTCGTCGGGCGGCGGTCCCGAGGGCTTGCTGGCGATCCCGTTCGCCGAGCATCGAGATCAGGGAAGCGGTCAGTGCGGGGACGTCGCCATAGGGGACCAACTCCCCGCTTTCCCCATCGCTGATGACCTCGCGTGCCGCGTCCGCGTTCGAGCCGATGCAGGGGAGGCCGTGCCACATCGCCTCTGCGTAGACCAGGCCGAAGCCTTCCTGGCGGCTGGGCATGACGAAGAGCGAGGCGCGGCGGTAGAGCTGGCCGAGTTCCTCGTCCGATACGCGTCCCAACATGTGCACGGACTCGCCGATCCCGATCTCGCCGGCCTTGCGCTGCAGGCGCTCGGCATCATCTCCCTCACCTACGATCCAGAGCTGGGCTTCCGGGACGCGGCGCCGCACGTCGGGCCACGCCTCGAGGAGATGATCGTGGCCCTTGCCACGTTCTTCGGACCACATGCGGCCCACGATCAGCGCGGCGGGTTCGCGTTCGTGGCTTGGCGGCATCGGGCCCACAGCTTCCCAGGACTCCGTACGCTCCGGGTCGATGCAGAGCTGCACCACGCGCACCCGATTTGCCATGTCGGGGTGCTCGGAACACAGCCGTTGCCCCGTCAGTTCAGAGTTCGCGAGCAGAACATGTGCCTGGGCCAATGCCCGGGCGCGGTAGCCCTTCCGGGCTGCTGTCAGTTCGATGCCGTGGGTGAAGATCGCGCTGCCAGGAGGTGGGAAGCCCGGAAGCGGCAAGAGCAGGGAACGTGCCAGGCCCACCTGGTCGAGGAAGACCAGTTGGGGGCGGTGGCGGCGGTAGTTGCGCCAGAGTTGCCAGACGAAGCGGGGCTGACTCCCGTGGGAGAGCTGATCTTCGCCGCGTGCCGGAGGGGGGGTGCCGGCATCAGGTTCTTCGAGCAACAGCACCCGATCAACGCGCTCCACGGCACCTGCGCGGGTCTGCTCGTCCAGGGCGCGCGCCACGCAGCGGTTGACCACCGCGATGCCCCCGTCGATTCGCAAGCCGGTCAGGCCCAGCAGGACCTTCGGCGCGGCGATCGCTTCCGGCACGCGGGCAGCATAGCGGAGGCCCTCTGGGGTCGGCACAGAATGCGCGCCAGCCGCTATTCTCGGGTCCATGTGTGGCATCGCGGGGGTGGTGGTCCACGGAGCCGGCGCACCCGTGGAGCCGGCGCTGATCGAGAGAATGCGTGACCTCCAGCGTCATCGCGGCCCCGATGATGCCGGTCTGTGGATCTCACCGGATGCGCGCGTGGGCCTCGGACACCGTCGCCTGTCCATCGTCGATCTTTCTCCGCTCGGGCGCCAGCCCATGGCGAGCGAGGATGGCCGCTTCCAGCTGGTCTTCAATGGCGAGATCTACAATTTCCGCGAACTGAGGAAGGAGTTGGAGGCCTGTGGCCACCGGTTCCGTTCTCACAGCGACACCGAAGTGCTGCTGCACGGCTATCGGCAGTGGGAGATCGGTCTGTTGGATCGCTTGCGCGGCATGTTCGCCTTCGCGATCCACGACGAGGAGCGTGGCGAGACCCTGCTAGCGCGCGACCCGCTGGGCATCAAGCCCTGTTACGTGGCCGAGACGGAGAGCCAGGTGGGCTTCGCTTCCGAGGTGCAAGCTTTGCGCGCCGTGTTGGACGACGGGGGGATCGACCCCGAGGCCGTTGCGTCCTACCTGATGTGGGGCTCGATCGCGGCGCCCCGCACCCTCTACCGAGGGATCCGAGCGCTGCCTCCCGGGAGCTACCAGCGCATTCGGCGCGGAATCGTCGACCCGCCCACGTGTTACTGGAAGCTGGAAGACGAACTGGGCAGGTCCGAGTCCCTGTCCGAGGAAGACGCCGCATCATTGCTCCGCGAGGCCTTGCGGGACTCCATACGCCACCATCTCGTGGCCGACGTGCCCGTGGGCTCCTTCCTCTCGGGCGGGGTCGATTCCTCGGCGTTGGTCGGTCTGATGTCCGAGGTGCACGACGCCTCCATCGACACCGTTACGCTGGCTTTCGATGTCGCGGAACTCGACGAATCCTCGCTCGCTCGACAGGCCGCGGAACTGTACGGCAGCCGCCATCACGAGATTCCGATTCGCATCGCGGAGGTGCGGGACCGCATCGCCGACGCCGTTCACGCGCTCGACCAGCCCTCCGTGGACGGCGTCAACACCTACTTCGTCTCCGAGGCCGCGGCCCGGGCGGGCCTCAAGGTGGCCGTCTCCGGCGTGGGGGGCGATGAGCTTTTCGGGGGCTATGCGAGTTTTTCGCGGATCCCTCAGATGCGCCGGCTCCACGACCGCAGCACCTGGCTACCGGGTCTGCGTCCACTGGCTGCGGCGGGCGCGTTCGCCGCCGCTCGCCTGCCGGGAATGCGATACGCCTCCAAGTTGGGGCGCGTGTTGCAGTTGGCGGGAGACACTGCCGGTGCCTACGTGGCGGAGCGTGGAATCTTTTCCAGCGCAGAAGCCCAATCCTTGCTGGCTCCGGACTTCGCGGAAGCCGTGGCGGCCTGCGACCCCCGCAACGAACTGGCGTCGCGAGTGGACCTGGACGGGCTACCCGAGGAGGAGCGGGTCTGTGCCCTCGAGTTCCGCCAGTATCTCCAGATGCAGTTGCTGCGAGACACCGATGTCATGGCCATGCGGCACTCACTGGAGGTGAGGACCCCGCTGGTAGACCGCGAGCTGTTTTGCGCGGCGGCGCGAGTGCCCGCCCTGCTGCGAAGACAGGGGCCCGCCAAGCGCTGGCTCCGGGAGGCGCCGCGTCTTCCCGTGCCCGCCGCCATCTGGCAGCGGCGCAAGCAGGGCTTCACGCTGCCCTTCGACGACTGGCTGCGCGATGGTGCGCTGCGTGTGAGCGCATCGGGCCACGACTGGTTGAGGCCGGAGGCGCTGAGCCGCGTGGAAGAGGGTTTTCGCGCTGGGCGCGTCCACTGGTCGCGACTGTGGTCGCTCTACGTGCTCCAGGAGTTCATGCAGGGATCCTGAGTCGGTGGGGCGCGCGGGACCGGCGCCCTCGGATTCCCGCGGTCACACTTGCAGAAGGTCGAAGGAAGGGAGGGGGCTTGTCGACAGGGACCTCAGTGGCGCGGCTCGCCCATACCCTCCGCTGGCTTCGGGCCCGGCAGCTGTGGGGGCAACTGCGCGTCCGGTTGCGGACCGCCATCGAGCGCCCGAAGCGTTGGGATGACAACGCGCCTGGCCTGCCCGGGTTCCGCTGGAGCCACTCTCGCGACTTCCTGCCCCCCGGCGTGCAGGACAATCACGCCGACGATCTACGCGAGGGACGCTTCCATTTCCTGCAGCGGAGTGAGTCCCTGGGCTGGCCGCCGCGTTGGTCGGTGCCCGAGCTGCCGCGGCTGTGGGAGTACAACCTCCACTACTTCGAGTTTCTCTGGGCGCTTCCTTTCGAGGATGGACGCCTCGTTGCCCTCGACTGGATCCAGGATCACCCGCTGGGCGCCCGCCAGACGGGCTGGGAGCCGTATCCGATCTCGTTGCGGAGCGTCAACTGGTGCGGGTACTTCCTGGACAGACATCGCGAAGCGACGCAGGGAGACGCGGACTTCGTGTCTCTGCTCTGGGCCTCCCTGCACCGGCAGCTGAGCTGGCTCTCGAAGCACGTTGAAACTCACCTGCTTGGAAACCATCTGTTCGAGAACGCTGCTGCGTTGGCTTTTTGTGGCAGTTGTTTCCCGGGGAACCCCGGGGATGCGTGGTTGCGACAGGGCCTCGCCATCCTGGATCGCGAGTTGTCCGAGCAGGTGCTCGCGGACGGCGGGCACTTCGAGCGCTCCCCCATGTACCACGCCCGTATCACCTACCTCCTGCAACTGCTGGTGGCGACCGGTGTCGACGAGTTGGTGTCACGGGCCGAGGAGCCCCTTGCCCGGATGCGCGCTGCGTTGGCACTGCTCTGCCACCCGGACGGTGAGATCGCCCTGCTCAACGACAGCGCCCTGGAGATCGCGAACCGGCCCTCTGAGATCGGGGTTCCGGCGGTCGAAGCCGCTGCCTTTGCGCTGCCGGATACCGGCTACTACGGGGCGCGCTCCCGGCACGGGCACCACGTGATCTGCGACGCGGCGCCGATCGGCCCCGACTACCAGCCGGGACACGCCCACGGCGATCTCCTGGCCTTCGAACTCTCGCTGGCGGGGAGCCGCGTCATCGTCGATGCGGGCGTCTTCGACTACGAGCCGGGGCCCCGGCGGGACTACTGCCGCTCGACCCGGGCCCACAATACCGTCGAGATCGAGGGGCAGGACCAGTGCGAGTTCTGGGGTGCCTTCCGGGTCGCCCGGCGGGGCCGACCGCTGGGCGTGGAGTGGCAGGTGCTGGAAGAGGCGGGCTTCCGGCTGACGGCTTCCCACGACGGCTACCAGCGGCTTCCCGGACGCCCTCTCCACCAGCGTGTCTTCCGCTGGCACGCGGACGGGGTCCTGCTGGTTCGAGATCGGGTGCAGGCCTCGTCCGAGGTCTCGATCTGTAGTCGGCTCCACCTCCACCCGGATTGCGAGATCGTCGAGCGCTCGGCTTCGTCCGTGCTCGTCGCGCAGCCCGAAGGGGAGTGTCGGATCCACTTCGCGGGACCCGGAAGCCTCGACGTAGAACCATGGCGCTATTCTCCGCGTTTTGGAGAGGAGAGGGAGGCGCGCGCCCTGCGCTGGTCGCTTCGCGGTCGGGATTCGGAATTCGGTTTCTGCGTGGCTGCGGGAGGCGAAAGTCTCAGTTTCGACCTTCAAGCTGGCAGCCGACGCGGTGGGGTGGGCTTCGGCTTTTGAAATGCGAGTCCTCTATCTCACCCACTACTTCCATCCGGAGGGCAACGCCCCGGCCACCCGGGTCTACGAGTTGAGCCGACGTTGGGCGGCCGAGGGCCACGAGGTCACCGTGGTCACCTGCGCGCCGAACGTGCCCAACGGAGTGGTCTACGAGGGCTACGCGAACCGCATGTGGCAGAGGGAGTGCCGTGAGGGCGTCGATGTCATCCGCGTGTGGACCTATCTCGCGGCCAACCAAGGTACGGTGCGTCGAATCCTCAACTACGTGTCCTACATGGCGACCGCGACACTGGTGGGCCTCTTCCTGCGTCGTCCCGACGTCGTGATCGCCACTTCCCCCCAGTTCTTCTGCGGCTGGGCGGGAGTCCTGCTGAGCAGGCTTCGCGGACTGCGTTTCGTGCTGGAGATTCGCGACCTCTGGCCGGAATCGATCTCTGCGGTGGACGCGATCCGAAATCGTGCCGTCGTCCGCTTTCTGGAGTTCCTCGAACTGCGACTGTACGCGGCTGCGGGGCGCATCGTCACGGTAGGCGATGGCTATCGGGAGCGACTGGAAGCACGGGGGGTGGATCGGGCACGGATCACGGTGATTCCAAACGGAGTGGATCTCGAGGCCTTTGCTCCCGAGCGACCGGCGGGCGAGCGGGAGGCGCTGCGTCGGGACTTCGACCTGGGAGACCGCTTCGTCTGCGCGTACGTGGGAACCATCGGCATGGGTTCGGGACTCGAAGTCGTACTGAGGGCTTGCCGAAGGCTGCGCGATTCGGGCAGGGACGATATCCGCTTCCTGCTGGTGGGTGACGGGGCCTTGCGCGAGGAGTTGGAGGCTCAGGCGCGCGCCGAGGGTCTGCAGTCTGTGATTTTCACGGGGCGGCAACCCAAGGCTCGCATCCCCGAGTTCCTGGCGGCGGTGGACGCCTGTCTCGTGCACCTCACACGCTCTCCTCTATTCACCACGGTTCTCCCCTCGAAGATTTTCGAAGCGGCGGCCATGCGACGTGCCATCGTGGTGGGTGTGGAGGGTTTTGCAGCTCGCATGGTGAGCGAGGCGGAGGCTGGGCTCTGCATGGAGCCCGAGAACGAGGGGGAACTGCTGCGGGCGGTCGAGCGCCTGGCCGTCGACCCCGACCTGGCGAAACAGCTGGGAGCTTCGGGCTACGAGAAGATCGCGCTACGCCATTCCTATGACGGACTGGCGGCCTCTTATCTCGAGCTGCTGCAGGGCGGCAGGCTGGGAGTCGAGAATTGAAGATCGTCAACATCGTGGGCGCGCGGCCGAACCTGATGAAGATTGCGCCGATCATGGATGCCTATGCGGCGGTGCCGGAGATCTCTCCCCTGCTCGTGCACACGGGACAGCACTACGACCGCAACATGAGCGATCTCTTCTTCCGGGAGCTGGGGATTCCCGAGCCGGATCTCAACCTTGGGGTAGGGAGCGGTTCCCACGCAGAGCAGACCGCGGAAATCATGAGAGCCTTCGAGCCCATCGTGATCGCGGAACGCCCGGATCGGGTGCTGGTGGTGGGTGACGTCAACAGCACCATTGCCTGTGGCCTGGTTGCCGTGAAGCTCGGCGTGAGTCTGGTTCACGTCGAGGCGGGCCTGCGCAGCTTCGATCGCAGCATGCCCGAGGAGATCAATCGCATCCTCACGGACTCCATCAGTGACCTGCTCTTCTGTACCGAGGAGAGCGGAGTCGAGAACCTGCGAAAGGAGGGCGTGGCGTCGGAGAAGGTGCACCTGGTGGGCAACGTGATGATCGACACGCTGTTGCGCCACCAGAGCCGGGCCGAGGCCTCGACCGTACTCGAGGATCTCGGGCTCGAGGCGCGTGGCTACGCGGTACTGACCCTACACCGCCCCGCCAATGTCGATGACCCGGCGATCCTGGGCCAGCTGCTGGACGCCCTAGAGGTCGTTGCGCGGGATCTCACGGTGGTGTTCCCCGCCCATCCGAGAACCCGCGCGCAGCTGGCGACACCGGAGCTGGCGGCACGTGTCGCTTCGCTGGGGGGACTGCGGATCCTCGAGCCCGTGGGTTATCTCGACTTTCTGAAGCTGATGTCCGGCGCCCGACTGGTGCTCACCGACTCCGGTGGGATTCAGGAGGAGACCACCATTCTGCGCGTTCCCTGCATCACGCTGAGGGAGACAACGGAGCGGCCCGTTACCGTGGAGTTGGGCTCCAATCAGGTCGTTGGCAGGGACCCCCAGCGCATCCTCGCCGCCTACCGGGAGGTAATGTCGAGCCAGACCGTTCGCGGCGGAATCCCACCCCTGTGGGACGGGCGTTCAGCTGCTCGAATCGTCGAAGTACTGCGCGAGGGTGCGTAAGGGTGACCGCCGGACCCGCGGCGGGAGCCCGGGCCGGTGCATCGCGCGGCAGCGCAGTGACTTCGCTGCGAGGCTTGCGCTGGTTGAGACGCGGCTGTGCTGGTATTCTGGCCCCGTGTCGTGGGGTCTTGGATTCCTGTTTGAGACGCCGGTTCCGGCCCCATGATGAAGATCCTCTACGTCGGATCGCTCGACCCCTTTGGAACCTCTCTCTCGCGCTTGGAGTCTCTGCGCGAGATCGAAGCAGGCGTGCAGACCTTCGACGTGGATCCGGCCCTGGACTTTTCGACCAAGTCCGCTCTGCAGCGTTACGTCGAGCGACAGCTCGGATGGGGGCCGCGAGTGCGGGCCGCCAATCGCGCGCTGGTAGCGACCTGCCGAGAACTTCGCCCGGACCTCGTGTGGGTCGACAAGGGCGACTGGGTCTGGTCGAGCAGCCTGAAGGGCTTGCGTGGGCTGGGCTGTTATCTCGTGCACCACGTTACGGACGCTCTCCACCCCCGTAGCGGGTGGATGGCGCGGGAGCGGCGTCTGTTGCGGTCCACCGCTGGCGACTACGACCTCTTTTTC
>JABSQX010000167.1 GCA_013215615.1 Myxococcales bacterium
GATGGCGACTTCGTGATCGTGGAGAGCCGCCCAGACGCCACCGACGGGGAAGCGGTAGTGGCCCTGCTGCGCGGCGAAGAGGCCACGCTCAAGCGCTTCTACCGGCGCGGGTCGCGGGTGCGCCTGCAGCCCGCGAATTCGCGCATGCGCGCCCTCGAGGTACCCGCCGAAGATGTGGAGATTCGCGGCGTGGTGAGGGGCTTGCTGCGTAAGTTCTGAGCCAGCGAGCCCCTGGGCCGCGCGCAGCGCTGCAGTCCTCCGGGGCGTGGGCTAGATTCATAATCGATCTGTTATTTCGAGGATTTGTGTCATTGCCGGACGTTCGTCTCACACGTGTCGTGCACTTCTCCAGTTCGCTTCGCTACTGGAACCCGGAGCTGCCGGAGGCCCAGAACCGACGCCTCTTCGGCAGTCGGGCGGAGACTCACGGTCACAACTACCGGCTCGAGGTCACCCTCCAGGGGGAGCCGGACCCCATCACCGGCATGGTGATCGACCTCAAGGATCTCCAGGAGATCCTGGACCGCGAGATCATGAGCCGCTTCGACCACCGGGATCTCAATGCGGATACGCCCTTCTTCGAAAAGGAAGCGCCGACGCCGGAGAACCTGGTGCTGGTGATCCGCCGACAGCTGGCCGCAGTGCTGCCGGCGGGCCTGCTGGCCGCGATCCGTCTGGACGAGGATTCGGAGACCTTCGTCGAGTGGATCGAGGACGGGAGCGCTTCGTGATCGCGCTGACGCGTCGCTACGTGTTTCCCGCAGCCCACGTGCTGCGCCGGTCGGACCGGGATGAGGACTGGAACCAGCGCGTCTATGGAAAGTGTGCGAACCGCGCCGGCCACGGGCACGACTACGGGCTCGAGGTCAGCGTGGCGGGCGAAGTCCAGCCTGGCAGCGGTCGAGTCGCTCAGCCGGAGCGGATCGACGAAATCGTTCGGGAGCGAGTGCTCGAGCGCTTCGGCTTCCGCCTCCTGAACAGTGATCCGGCCTTCGCGGCGGCGGTTCCGACTGCCGAGAACATTGTCCGGGTGATTCACGACGAACTGGAGGCTCCGCTTTTCGAGGTCTGCGGCGCGCGGCTGGTGCGCGTGCGTCTGCACGAGACCCGGCGGAACTCCTTCGCCTATGGAGAGTTGAGATGAGCCAGGAATCCGACCCCATCGAAGCCTTGGTCGCCGCTTTGCTCAAGGAGCTGGGCGAGGAGCCGGGCCGAGATGGCCTTCAGCGCACGCCCGGGCGGGTGGCGCGGGCCTACCGCTTCCTGACGGGTGGCTACGGTCAGGATCCGGCGGAGATCCTCAACCGGGCGATGTTCGAGGTGAGCTACAACGAGATGGTCATCATCAAGGGCATCGACTTCTACAGCATGTGCGAGCATCACCTGCTGCCCTTCTTCGGACGCGCGCACGTCGCCTACGTACCCGACGGGCGGGTGGTGGGGCTCTCGAAGGTTGCGCGGGTGGTGGAGGTGTTCAGCCGTCGCCTGCAGGTTCAGGAGCGCCTCACCACGCAGGTCGCTCTCACTATCGAAGAAGTCCTACGACCCAAGGGGATCGGAGTGGTGGTGGAGGCCACGCACCTGTGCATGAAGATGCGCGGCGTCGAACAGCAGAACGCCTCGACGGTGACCAGTTCCATGTTGGGCGAGTTCGAGTCCGACCCCAAGACCCGGGCAGAGTTCATCGACCTGATCCGGCAGCCGAAACCGTCCTTCGCCTAGCCCGCGTTTCTCGGCACGGTGTGACTGCGATGCGCCGGGAAGAGTGCGCTCAGCGCGACGATCCCTTCCTCAGCGGCGCACCGAGGCGAGGTCCACCTCGAGCATGCCCGCGTCGAGCAGGGCGTCGCGCTGGTCATCGACCCACGTCTGCGCGCGGGTGTTGATGCGTTCGATGCGCATCTGCGCCCGGGTCTCCTCGAGGCGCTCCATGAGCGTTTCGGCGTCGGCTTCCACGCGTTCGAGGGAAGCCACCAACGCCAGCTGATTTCCGACGCGGAACACCCGGGGTGAGCTGGTGCCGGGCTCCAGTGCGAAGGCGGTGGCGAGTAGGTCGGGAGAGGCACCGAGGCCGGGTACGTAGCCGTCTCCACGCCGCTTGAGGAGTCCGCTGCGGCCGAGCGTCAGATCCCGCTCGCGCGCCGCGTCCTCGAGCGACTTGCCGGCGGAGACCTCACCTGCAATCTCCTCCGCGTTGGCCTGGGCCTCGCGGTCGGCGGCGTCCTCGCGCAGCAACTCGATGGCGAGTTCGCCGCTCACCTGCTCGAGGGTCCGGGTCACGGCCTGGTCGTGGCGATCGACGCGGATCAGGTGGAAGCCGAGGCTCGACTCCACGGGTCCCACCAGCTCGCCCGGAAGGGCGTCGAAGGCGGCCGTTTCGAAAGCCTTGACCGTCTGTCCGCGCCGCAAGACACCCAGGTCTCCCCCGGATGCGCTGCTGGCCTCGTCTTCGCTGAGTTCGCGGGCCACTTCCTCGAAATCCTCCCCGCCCTCGATGCGCTCCCGGAGGTCCTGCGCGCGCGCGCGTGCCGCTTCGCGGACGTCCTCGAGTGCCTTGGGGTCGACTCGCACCAGGATGTGCCGCGGGTGCACCTGCTCGGGACTGTCGAAGCGTTCCCGCTGGCTCTCGAAACGCGCGGCGATCTCCTGCCGACGGGTTTCGAGCGCTTCGGCGATGAGGCTCTCGTCGATTTCCAGTGTGTCGGATGGCGAAGCGTCGATGGTCACGAAGGCCAGGCGCACTTCCTCGAGCTCGCGTCGCATCGCCAACTCGGCCTCGCCTTCGGAAATGTGGGGCTGCGTGACCAACAGCCGCCTCATCTTGCGGGAAAGTTCGCTGGGTTGCTGCGCGAGAAGGAAGGCTCGTTCACCCCCATACTCGTAGTCGACGAAGTTCCGGAAGGCCTCCACGTCGAAGTTTCCCTCGGCGCTCCTGAAACCGCTGTCGAGCTCTATCTTGCGCTCGATTTCCCGCTTCGAGACCCGCATGCCCAACTCTTGCGCGGTGATCGCGAGCAGCGCGCCGTCCACCAGGTCGCGCAGGGCCAGGTCGTCCAGCGTGTCCCGGAAACGCCTGGCATCGTACTCATCGCCGAGTTGGTTTTGGAAGGTGTCTTCTCTCACGCGGCGAGCCCGCTCGAACTCCCGGAAGCCGAAGCTGAAGGGGCCTACGCTGGCCACCGAGCCGGGCGGCGGTCCCGTCAGGGGACCGCTCAGGCCCAGGAAGAAGACGAAGACGAATCCGATGCCGACGACGAAGAGCGCCGTCAGCCAGCGCTGGCCCTCGCGAATGATCCTGAGCATGTCTTGCGGGTCCCCCTGGCTTCGTTTGCGCTTCCCCGACGCGTCCCGGATTGGCTGGCGTGCCGCTCCCGCGCCGCCCCTCCCTGGAATCATCGGTCGACGCGGAGTCGGGCTGAGACTACGAGAGCGGCGGGACCCGCAGCAAGGGAGCAGGATGCGTTTTGGAAGTTGAATCCCCTCGGGGAAACTGTTAGCATCGACGCTAGGCATCGGGACACATGAAAGCGCTTCCGGGGCGCTGACCTGGCTTGGTCCCGGATGTGTCTGGACGGGCCCGCGACGGGGGGTTCTCGGCAGCGGGTTCGTGCTGCGACGGTGCCGCGGAGGGGGGCGTCTTGGTGTTGGACACCATACTGGGCTGGTTCTCCAACGATCTCGCCATCGACCTGGGCACGGCGAACACCGTGGTGTACGCCAAGGGCCAGGGCATCGTGGTCTCCGAGCCCTCCGTGGTTGCGGTGGCACGCGACGGCCGCGGGGTCGACAAGGTTCGCGCGGTGGGCAAATCCGCGAAGGAGATGCTGGGCCGCACGCCGGGCAACATCGTCGCCATCCGTCCGATGAAGGAAGGCGTCATCGCGGACTTCGAGATCACCGAGGCGATGCTGCGCTACTTCATCGCGCGCGTGCACGACCGCAAGCGCATGGTACGCCCCCGAATCGTGATCGCCGTGCCCTCTGGCATTACCTCGGTGGAGAAGCGCGCCGTGCGTGAATCCGCGATGTCGGCCGGTGCGAGAGAGGTCTATCTCATCGACGAACCCATGGCGGCCGCCATCGGCGCTGGCCTGCCGGTCACCGAGCCTTCCGGGAACATGATCATCGACATCGGAGGCGGGACCACCGAAGTCGCGGTGATCTCGCTCTCCGGCATCGTCTACTCGAATTCTGTTCGAGTCGGCGGTGACAAGATGGACGAGGCGATCATCAACTACATCAAGCGCCGCTACAACCTGCTGATCGGCGAGCGCACCGCGGAACTGATCAAGATCAACATCGGCACCGCGGTGGAGGACGAGCCGCGGTCGATGGAAGTCAAGGGGCGGGATCTGGTGGCCGGCGTTCCCAAGGTGCAGGAGATCAAGAGCGACGAGGTCCGGGAGGCACTCTCCGAACCCGTCAATGCCGTCGTCGAGGCCGCGAAGAGCTGTCTCGAGAAGACCCCCCCGGAACTGGCTGCCGACATCGTCGACAAGGGCATCGTGCTCGTGGGCGGGTGCGCGCAGCTGCGCAACCTCGACGTTCTTCTCCGGGAGGCTACGAGCCTCCCGGTCATGCTGGCAGAGGACCCCCTCACCGCTGTCGCCATCGGGACCGGGCGCACTCTCGACGATATGGCGCTTCTCAAGGAAGTCGCAATTCGCTCCTGAGGCCCGGGCCCGTTTGCGGGGGCCATGACCGAGAAACGCACGCGCTCGATGCTGGCTCTGCTGGCGGTGGGAATCGTCGCCGCGGCGCTGGTCGTGATGGTGGCGGATCGGCGCTCCCAGACTGCGGCCGACAGGGAACTCTCCTGGTGGAGCGCAGCGGTGCTCGACCTCAGCGTGCCCCTCCAGAAGTTGCTCAGCATGCCCTTCGATGCCGTCGGCGAGGCCTGGAGTCGCTACCTGGCCTTGGTCGGGGTTGTCCAGGAGAATCGCGACTTGCGCAGCGACTTGGCGCGCCTCGACGACGAGAACGTGCAACTGCGCGAGGCGCTGTTGGCGGGTGGACGGCTCGAGCAGATCAGCCGAATGCGCGACGAATTCGAGATCCCGATGCTGCCCGCCGAGATCGTGGCCGAGGACGTGTCGTCCTGGTTTCGCGCGGTCCTGCTGGGCCGAGGTCGCGCGCATGGAATCACCGCGGGTATGCCCGTGATCTCGGAGGACGGAGTGGTGGGCCTGGTGACGACCACCTCCCTCAACGCCGCAAAGGTCAAGCTGTTGCTCGACCGTCAGAGCGCTGCGGACGGCGTGGTGCAGCGGAGCCGGTTGCGGGGCATCGTGCGCGGGGCCGGCAGCGGCGAGCGACTGGCCTTCGAGTTCGTGGCTCGGGGCGGAGATCTGGAACTGGGGGACGAGATCCTCAGCTCCGGTCTCGGTGGCGTCTATCCGAAGGGCCTGCGAATCGGAAAGGTCGTGGCGCTCCCTGAGCCCGGCCCTCAACTGCTTGCGCGGGCGACGCTGGAACCCGCGGTGGACTTTTCGAAGCTCGAGCAGGTTTTCGTGATGCTGCGGCGCAGCGCGACCCTGGAACTCCTCTACGCCTCCGATGACGGCGACCGACCGGACAGCGAGCCTTGAGGCAGGGCCTCGGGATGCTCTTGCTGGGCGTGCTGGCGCCAGTCCTTCAGGGCGCGCTGCAGCTCTATCTGCCCGTCTCCTTGTGTCCTCAGCTGGGCGTGCTGGTCGTGCTTGGCCTGGGCCTGGTGTGGCCGAACGCGCTGGGCGGGATGCTGGTCGCGGCGCTGGTGGGCTTCATGAGCGATCTGCTTTCGGGCTCCCTGGGCGGCCAACTCGTGCTCCTGCACCTTGGCGCTTACCTGGCTGCCCGTTATGCGAGCGGCCACCTCGACCTGGGCGGTCCTCTCTCCACTGCGATCTTCGCGGTGGGCTTCACCGCGCTATACGGACTGGCGCTGGTGTTGTCGACGCTCTTCTTCCTGCCCGAGGCGGGCCTGGGCTGGGGAGACCTCCAGGTTCTGCTGCCGGTCGCTCTACTCAACGGCCTTTTTGCCCCCTGGATGGTGGGGCTGGTGGAGCGCTTGCTCGCGCGGCTCGAAGCGCCACAGCTCGGACGGCGCCGGGTCTTTCTCGGGCCCCAGGGAAGCCCGCAGTGATTTCCTCGGAAGACGGACGCGATCGGCTCGGCGCCGCCAATGAGGGTGAGATCGCCGAACGCCTGCCGATCATCGCCGTGGTCATCGCACTGGTCTTCGGGATCTTCTTCGTGCGTCTTTTTCAGCTCCAGCTGATCCTGAGCGACGATCTGCTCCTGCGTTCCCAACGCAACTACGTGCGCAGCGTGCGCCTCGAGGCCCCGCGCGGCGATATCCTGGATCGCGAGGGCCGGGTGCTGGTCACCACCCGGCCCGCCTTCGGGGTGGGGGTGATCCCCAATGAGCTGCGCGACCGCTCGAGCACCTTCGAGGTGTTGGCGGCGCTCATTGACGCGGATGCCGGGGAACTCTCCGCGAAGGTGGGCCGCCCGCGTGGCCGGAAGCGTTTTCAGCAGGTCCGGGTGGCGGGGGATCTAGGCTACGACCAGCGCGTCCGCGTGGAGTCGCACCTCTTCGGCCTGCCGGGAGTGGTGACGGACGTGCAGCCCCGCCGCCACTACGTGGCCGGGCAGCTGGCTGCCCACGTGCTCGGCTATCTGGGGGAGATCCAGCGGCAACAGCTCGCCACCGGGGACTTCGCGGGCTACCGATCGGGCGAGTTCGTGGGCCAGGCAGGCGTCGAGGCGTTGCGGCAGAAGGAGCTACGCGGCCGCGCGGGGGGCCGCAACCTGGTGGTCGACGTGGCGGGGCGCGTGGTGGGACCGCCGCTGGACGAGATCGAGCCGGCCCCGGGTGGCAGTGTGCGCCTCAGCATCGACCTCGACCTGCAGCGGGCCGCCGAGAAGGCCTTCCTTCCAGAGGTGCTGGGCGGGCGTACCAACACCGGCGCCTTGGTGGCCCTGGATATCCGCACGGGAGAAGTGCTGGCGATGGTCTCGAAGCCCGCCTTCGACCCCAACGACTTCGCTGGCGGTATCGAGGTGGAGATCTGGAACGCGCTGCTGGCCGACGAGTGGCGACCCATCCAGAACCGCGTGATCAGCGGCCAGTATCCTCCGGGCTCCACCTACAAGGCGGTGGTGGCGGCCGCTGCCATGGAGGACGGCCTCGCGGCCCCGGCCCGCAAGCTCTTCTGCCCCGGCTCCTTTCGCTACGGGACCCGTACCTACCGCTGCTGGAAGCCCGCCGGTCACGGCTGGGTGAACCTCGAGCGGGCGCTCGTGGAATCCTGCGACGTGTTCTTCTACCGGCTGGGGACGGAACTGGGCATCGACCGCATGGCCTTTTTCGCCGAGGGCATGGGCCTCGGCCGCGCGACCGGCCTTTCGCTTCCCAGCGAGCAGGCCGGGCTGGTGCCGTCCCGTGCCTGGAAGGAGAGACGCTTCGGTGAGGCGTGGTTGCCGGGGGAAACCGTGTCCGCGGCCATTGGCCAGGGTTTCAATCTGGTCACCCCGCTGCAGATCGCGGTGGCCTACGCGGCCATTGCGAACGGGGGCTTCTTGCTGCGACCGCGCCTGTTGTTGGAGACGGGGGAGGCCCCGGAGCCCGAGCTACTTGGCCGCGTGCCGGTTTCGGACCAAAACCTGTTGCGACTCCGCGAAGCCCTGGAGGAGGCGGTGGAAGGCGACGCCGGCACCGGAGCGCGCGCCCGCGTGCCGGGTGTGCGGGTGGCGGGCAAGACCGGTACCGCGCAGGTGGTAGCGCTCCGTCACACCGCCGATCTCGCGGACGAGGCAATCAAGCTGCGGCACCGAGATCACGCTTGGTTCGTGGGTTTCGCGCCCGCGCAGGCCCCGGAGATCGTGGTGGCGGCGATCCTGGAGCACAGCGGACATGGGGGCAGCGCGGCGGCACCCCTCGTCCAGCGCGTGCTCGCCGCCTATTTCGCGAAGCGGTCGAGCCCCGAGGAGGTTCCTCTGCGGACCGCGGCGGGTACGCGCGCTGGAAGAGATCCGAGAGAAGGAGTCGACCTTGCTGACCGTTGACCGGCGCCTCATCCAGCACTTTGACTGGATGCTCGTTAGTCTGGTCGCCCTACTGCTGGCGATGGGGCTCGTGAACCTCCACTCCGCGTCGAGCGTTTCAAATGGGCTTTCTGACGAGGTACGCCGGCAGTTGATGTCGCTGGCGGTGGGTGCTGCACTGGGCGCCCTGGCGGTGGTCGTCGACTACCGTCACCTGGACCGCCTCGCCTACCCGATCTTCTTCCTCTCGCTGCTGCTGCTGGCGGTAACCTTGCTCATCGCTCCGATCACCCGCGGCAGCCAGAGCTGGCTCTTCGGGGGTCGCGTGCAGCCGGCGGAACTCGCGAAGCTCGGCCTGGTGCTGGCCCTGGCGCGCTATTTCCAGCGCAATCCGCCCGGGGAGATCCGGCGCCTGCGCGATCTGTTGCGGCCGACCTGCATCGTGGCCGCGCCCGTTGCGTTCATCGTCCTGCAGCGCGACCTGGGGGTGGCGCTGCTGACGCTGCTGATCGGTTCGACCTTTCTCGTCGTGGTCCGCATCCCACTGCGCGCTTGGCTCACCGTGGGCGCCCTCGCAGTCGTGGCAGTGGGGCTGTTGTGGACCTTCGCGCTGGCTCCCTACCAGAAGGACCGCATCCTCACCGTGGTCGACCCGGGCCGCGACCCGCTGGCCTCCGGTTACCAAGCCACCCAGTCGCGCATCGCGATCGGTTCCGGGGGCTTGCTGGGTGCGGGCTACATGGAGGGAACCCAGACCCAGCTGCGCTTCCTGCCCACCCAGCACACCGACTTCGCATTCTCGGTGGTCGCCGA
>JABSQX010000168.1 GCA_013215615.1 Myxococcales bacterium
CGAGCACGCATTCGGTATCGAGGGCTGGCCTACGTGGGCGTGGAGGCGCCGGGCCTGGGGGATCTCTGGGGCCACGCGGGGCTCGGCGTGAGTACCCTCGAGCCGGACGACTGAGGGGTCTCGCCGCTCAGGCTGGGGTGGGGGACGCCATATCTGTGCCGCCGCGTGACAGCAGCCAGCCCGCGCAGGCGGCCGCGGCGAGCTCGAAGGCGGCTGCGCCCAGCGTGAAAGTCGATGTATCCCCGCCGAGCATCGCACCGAGCACTCGGGCGATTCCGATGCCCCCGACCAGGACCACGAGCGTGAGCAGCGTGGACCGGACCCGCGCTGCGTCCCGGAGCGCCAGCACGGCGAGCATCCCGATGGCGATCTGGAGGCCGCCGTACATGGCGCGCAGATCGGTGGTACCGGTTTCGTTGGTGGCCGCAACGCCCGCGGCTTCTTGCAGGGAGCCCGGGACGAAGAAGCAGTAGAGCCCGAAGGGAATCCAGGCCACGATCCAGGCGATCAGGAAGATTCGATTTGCCATTTCTGGTTCTCCTCTTGAGGAATTCTCAGGCCCAGCCCTCGTCGCCCAGCGGGCCATGGCGCTCCCAGTCCACGCAGAGGCGGCGCTCTTCGTACCACCAGCGCCCGTCCTCGCGCACGCAGCGGTCCTGGTAGCGTATGAACATGGTGAGGTTCATGGGAACGCCGTCGACCCGGTAGATGTGGTGGGCCGTGCAATAGGTCTCGCCGCTGGCACGGTCGTCGTCGATCTCCATCAACTGGTTGGCGACCAGGTGCTGGGTCTTCTCGTAGGCTTCGAGGCCTTTCATGTTGCGGACGATGGTCGCGCGGTCTTCCATGGCGTGGATGGGCTCGGTCCCGAAGGCTTCGCGGTGGTGGACCGAAATACGGCCCTTCTCGGTGAAGAGCTCCGCGAAGGCCGGGTAGTCGCGCCGGTCCGCGGCACGCGCGTAGCGAAGGGCGAGATCGTAGAGTTCGCGTCGATCCAGTAGCGCGCGAAGCGCGAGTTCGGAATCGCTCATGACCGGCTCCTTCCAGCGGGACGGCTGGGGGGGGGCTCCGAAGCCCGTGGTCGCATCCCGCGATCTGCGCGAATCCAGTAGCCCAGATCGGCGGGGCTCGCGAGCAGCGGTCCGGGAAAGCATGGATTTGAGAAACGCTGGGCGCCTACGGCCTGGGCGCCGCGGAGGGGTGTCCGAGTGCAGGACTGAAACGTCGTTTCGAACATTGCGGCCGACCCGTACCGTCCCTGCGCGGATTCGGTGTCCCTGGGAAGGCGCGCCCCCGGCTTCGGTACTAACCTGTTCTCGCCATCCCCCCCGGCCACCCCACCCTCGAGCCTCCGTCGGAGACATGCATGACGAAGCTCACCCTGCCGCTGCGAGAGCGGATCGAGAACACGATCCGTTTCCTGGCCGTCGATGCCGTGCAGCGCGCCAACTCGGGTCATCCCGGTGCTCCCATGGGGTTGGCGCGTCCGGCCTTTCAGCTCTGGGACCAGCACCTGCGCTTCGACCCCGCGGATCCCGCCTGGCCGCTGCGAGATCGCTTCGTGCTCTCCAACGGCCACGCCTCCATGCTCCTCTACTCCCTGCTGCATCTCTACGGCTACGACCTGGACGCGGACCAACTCGCGAATTTCCGACAGTTGGGTTCGAAGACGCCGGGGCACCCCGAATACGGGGACACTCCGGGCGTCGAAGTGACCACGGGCCCCTTGGGCCAGGGGTTCGCGAACGGCGTGGGCATGGCGCTGGCGGCGCGGGCGACGCGCGCGCGCTTCGCGGCCGGGCACGCCGGTGGCCCCGGCGACCACTTCGTTTACGCGATCTGCGGCGACGGCGACTTGATGGAGGGCATCTCCTCGGAGGCGGGTTCGCTGGCCGGTCACCTGGGTCTCGGCAATCTCATCTACCTCTACGACGACAACCGCATCACCATCGACGGCCCGACCTCGATTTCCTTCAGCGAGGACGTGGGCAAGCGCTTCGAGGCCCAGCGCTGGCACGTGCAGTCGATCGACGGCGAGGACCTGGAAGCTCTCGACGCCGCTCTCGCGGCAGCGCGCGCAGAGGGGGATCGCCCCTCCATGATCCTGATGCAGACGGTGATCGGCCGGGGCAGTCCCGGCGTGGCGAACACCAGCAAGGCCCACGGGGCGCCGCTGGGCCCCGAAGAGGTGGCGCGCACCAAGCAGGCTGCGGGCTGGCCCGAATCTCCCGAGCTGCTCGTGCCGGACGACGTGCGCGCTTACTTCGACGAACGGCGCGCCGCCAAGCAGCAGGCGCGCGGGGAGCGGGACGCGGAACTCGATTCCTGGCGTGGCGCTCACGCCGAGGCCGCGGAGGCCTGGACGGCGGCCCGGGAGCAACGGGTCCCCGCCGATCTCGCGGAGCGCCTCTGCGCGGGCGTGGGGGACAAGGAAGACGCCACTCGAAACCACGGCAAACGCGCCCTGCAGGCCCTGGTCGAGTGCGTCCCCCACCTGCTGGGCGGCTCCGCGGACCTGGCGGGTTCGGCGGCGCCACCGATCCTTCAGGGGGTTGGCACGCTCGGCGATGCCGAGGCCGCGGACCCCTTCGCGGGAGTGAACGTGCACTTCGGTGTGCGCGAGCACGCGATGGCAGCCATTACCAACGGGGTGGCCCTGGACGGCACACTGCGTCCCTATTGTGGGACCTTCCTGATCTTCTCGGACTACATGCGCCCGTCGATTCGCCTGGCGGCCCTGATGGGTGTGCCCTCCATCTTCGTCTTCACCCACGACAGCATCTACCTCGGCGAGGATGGCCCCACCCACCAACCCATCGAGCAACTCGACGCGCTGAGGGTGATGCCGGGGCTTCCGGTCTTCCGGCCCGCGGATGGCCTGGAGACCGCCATGTCCTGGGCGTGGATCGCACAGCACGCCGAGGGACCGGCCGCGCTCTCGCTGACGCGTCAGAAACTCCCCAACCTGGTCCGTCCAGCGGATTTCCAGAACCAGGATGTCTGGCGCGGCGCCTACCGGGTGAGCGAGCCCGCCGAGCCGCCTCGCGTGGTGCTCTTGGCTTCGGGGTCGGAGGTCTCGCTGGCCTGCGATGCGGCTGCGAAGCTCGCCGGCGAAAACATCCCCTGCCGGGTGGTGTCGCTTCCTTGTGTCGAACTCTTCAGCCAGCAGGACGCCGACTACCGCCGCTCCCTCCTCCCCGAGGACGGCACCCTGGTCGTGGCCGTGGAGGCGGGCCGCGGCGAGACCCTGCAGCGCTTCGTGGGCAGCGGCGGCTTCGTCTACGGCATCGAGCGCTTCGGTGCCAGCGCCCCCCACGGCGCTCTCGCAGAGTTCTTCGGCTTTACCCCCGACAAGCTTTCCGCCCGCGTCCTCGAAGCACTCGGCTAGCGCTTGTAAGAGAGGCGAGCGGGAAGGGGGGATGCGCTTCGCGCTAGCGCAGCACTACCTTCGCCACGCCCTTGACGTTCGCGCAGGCGATGGGTTCTGGGGAGGCATCGTCGGGGATCAGCAGGCGGAAGGGGCCGCCCTTGCCTTCGGGGAGGGGGGCACCGTCCATGCTGTGGAGCAGCACGCCCTGGCTGAGGACTTCGGTGGGGACGGCCTCGCTCGCAAAGCCGTCGCCAGCGACGACCACGGCGCTCTCCGTGGGAGGCAAGTCGAGTTCGGCGAAGAGGGCACTCACCCGGGCGGCGCTTCCCTGGCGGTTGGGGATCAGGGCGGAGACGTCGGCCACCTGGTCGGGCAGTGCCAGCAGGCGCTCGCGGTCGGTCGCGTACACGCGGCCATCGGGCAGCACGATCTCGATGCGCTCGGTGTCCACGCGCCGTTCTTCGTCGCTCAGCAAGGCGGCTTCGAGCCATTCGCCCAGGGTGTCGAGCGCCGCCTCGTCCTCGGCGCGCACGATCGCGTCGACCCGGCTGTCGCGGCGGAAGGCGCTGGCGGTCTCGTGCAGGGCCGTGCCCGCGATCTCGAGGCGCACGCAACCCTCCTCGCTGCGGAAGATGCCCTTGAGGCGCGCCAGTGGAGCGCCAGCTTCTCCCGCCAGCGCTCGTTCCAGGGCCTCGCGCAGGCGCCGGCCCGAGAAGACCGCGTCGGGCGGCCACTGCCAGGAGCGCGCCCGGTGCGATGCGTCGGCGTGCGCGTGGTCGTGATCGCCCGCCCGCGAACCCGCTCGGCGTCGCGGGCCCTCGCCTTCGGGCCAGTCGAGTAGCGCGCGGTCGATTTCTCCCTGCTGGGTCTCCAACACCGCGAGCGGAGCCGGCCAGACCTCGCCCGCCAAGGCGCGGAAGCGTTCCAGGTCTTCGGCGTCGCAGAGGTCGCAACGATTGGCGACCAGGACGTCCGCGACCTCGCTCTGCTCGCGCAGCAGCGTCCGTGTCTCCGGGTCGTCTTCGGCTTCGACGCGCGAGAGCTGCCCGGGGTCCACCACCACCACCACCGGGGCCATGGCCAGGGCATCCGCGTGCGCGCAGCGCCGAATCGTGTCGATCAGGTCCTGGGGGCGCGCCAGGCCCGTGGGCTCGATGATGAGCCGATCGGGGCCCCCTTCGAGTACGGCCCCCAAGGCGTCCACGAAGCCCTCCGGCGCCGTGCAGCACACGCAGCCGCCGGGGATGTTGGTGATGCGGAAGGGCTCGTCTTCCGAGAGCGCGGCCTCGTCGAGGCCCGCCTCGCCGAAGTCGTTCACGATGATGGCGACGCGCTCTCCCGCGAAACTCCCGAGTTGCGCGCGAATCGCCGTCGTCTTGCCGGCGCCCAGGAAGCCCGAAAAGAGGTGGACGGAAACCGCCACGGCGTTCAGCCCCGGCGTTCGCGGGCGGCGCGGGCGAGGGTCTCGAAGAGGGGCAGGCTGCGCTCCCAGCTCATGCAGGCGTCGGTGATGCTCTGGCCGTAGCGGAGATCACCCTCCACCTTCTCATGGTCCTGGTTGCCGTCCTCGAGGAAGCTCTCGAGCATCACCCCGAAGATCCTTGCGTTGCCCGCCGCCACCTGTGCGGCGACATCCGCGGTGACCTCGGGCTGCACGCGGTGATCCTTGCCGCTGTTCGCGTGGCTGCAGTCGATCATCAGCCGGGGATTCAGGCCCTTGGACTCGAGCGCGCTGCAGGTGCTGGCCACGGACCCAGCGTCGTAGTTGGGGCCGTCCTGGCCGCCGCGCAGGATCATGTGGCAGTCCGGGTTGCCCTGGGTGGAGACGATGGCGGCGCTCCCCTGCTTGGTGACCGAGAGGAAGTGGTGGGGGTGGCTCGCGGAGCCGATGGCGTCGATCGCGACCTGCACCGAGCCGTCCGTGCCGTTCTTGATGCCCACGGGCATGGAGAGCCCCGAGGCCAGCTCGCGGTGCACTTGGCTCTCGGAGGTGCGGGCGCCGATCGCCCCCCAGCTGACCAGGTCCGCGATGAACTGCGGGGTGATGGGATCCAGGAACTCACAACCCGCCGCCAGGCCGCGCTCGAGCACGTCGAGCAGGAAACGCCGGGACACGCGCAGGCCCTGGTTGATCGCGAAGCTGCCATCCAGCTTCGGATCGTTGATGAGCCCCTTCCAGCCCACCGTGGTGCGCGGCTTCTCGAAGTAGACGCGCATCACCACCAGCAGGTCGTCCGCGTGCTGCCGGGCCACTTCCGACAGGCGCTCCGCGTAGTCGAGGCCCGCCACCGGGTCGTGGAGCGAGCAGGGCCCCACCACGGCCACCAGGCGGTCGTCCTCCCCGGCCAGGATGCGGCTCAGCGCGGCCCGGCTGCTCCAGACCAGGTCGCCGACGCGCTCGCTCACCGGCAACTCTTCCATCAGGATGGCGGGCGGCAGCAACGGACGCAGCTCGTCGATGCGGACGTCGTCTGTGCGGTGGGACATGGAAACCTCGGCCGCGCTCGGCGGCGCCTGAGATCACATATACAACAGGACGGCGGGACGTGCGGTGCGCTTGACCGCAGGGGCGCGGGGATGCCACCTTTGCCCCCCGCCGTGCGGTGGCATCGCCCCGACGGCCACGAGGGGGTGTTCGGGCCATGTCGATCGAGGAAATTCCCGCCAGCGGTTCCTGCAGCCGCTGCCAACGCGCGCTGGGCCTGGCGGCCGCCAAGGTGCGGGGTGAGTGGTACGGCAATGCGTCCTGCGCGGAGGGCGGCGATTGCCCCCTGGAGAGCCAGGCCCCCGCGGTCGCGGAGTCCCTCCTTTACCCCACCCCCAATCGCTTCTTCCGCAAGCGGCGCCCGCGCGAGCTCCGCTAGCCCGCGCTAGAAGCCCGGCGGCAGCGGCACCCCGTCCGGCGGGGTGGCACCCGGCATCACGACGACGCGCTCCGCGAAGCGCCAGCGGCCGTCCGCACGCCGCAAGCGATCGTGGTAGCGACCGGTGTTGGCGACGCTGGTGGTCTCCCCCTGCTGGATGCAGACGCTGAAGTCCGTCCAGGCCCGGGCCGCGTCCTCTCCCTCGAAGTCGATGATGGGCGTGAGCGCCAGGTGGCTGATGTGGGCCTCCGGCTGCATGCCGCCGATGCCCTTCACGATGGCTTCCCGCCCCTCGTAGCGCTCCGTCCACACCGCAAAGACGGCGTCGGGGTGAAAGAGTTGCCCCCACTCTTCGAGCCGCCCTCCATCGAGAAGGGGCCCATAGAGGGCGATGAGCCGGCGGATGGCCTCGGAGTCGTTCATCGGGAACCTCGCTTGCGCGGATGCGGGTACGCGTTCAACGGTAGTCGTGGGAGGCGGGCAGCGCCTCCTGGCCCCTTAGCGGCCGCAACTCCTGCACGCGCACGTGGATCACGCCGTCCACGTGCTGCAGGGGTCCGGCGATTTCCACGAGCGCGGCCTCGTGGAGGGACACGCGGAAGCGCGCGAAGTGCTTGGGGGTGAGCACCGCGTTGGAGGTGCCGGTCTCGTCCTCGAGGGTGAGGAAGCAGAAGCCCCGGGCGGTGCTCGGGCGTTGCCGCACGATCACGTGGCCAGCGGTGCGCACGAAGCGGCCGTCCTCGGTCTCGCGCAGTTCGGCGGCGGAGAGCACCCCCCGTGCCTCCAGTTCGGCGCGCAGGTGGGCGAGCAGGTGCACCCCGGTGGTGATCCCGCTCAGCCGGTAGTCGCTGAGGGTGGCCTCCAGGGCGCCCATCTCTTCCAGGGGGAAGGGGTGGTCGGCGGGGCGCTGCCCCGCGAAGAGGGAGTTCGGGTCGCGCTCCAGCGCCGCCACCTGCCACAGCGCCTGCCGCCGGCCCCGGGCGCAGGAATCGATGCAGGCGAGCGCGCCCAACTCCGCGAGGGCCTCCAACTCGCCGCGTTGCAGGGCCGTGCGCCCCGCCAGGTCGGCGGCGTCGCGGAAGGGCGCCCGCTCGCGCGCCGTCACCAGGCCCTGGGCGGCCTCGGCGCGCAGCCCCGTCACGTGTTGCAGCCCGAGCCGCACCGCCGGTCCCGCACCCGGGGCAGCTGGCTCCAGCGTGGCCGCCACCCCCGAGTGGGCGACCTCGATGGCGCGCACCTCCACGCCGTGGCGCTGGGCGTCCTTCACCAGGGTGGCGGGTCCGTAGAAGCCCATGGGCTGGGCGTTGAGCAGGCCCGCCAGGAAGGCCGCCGGGTGATGGCACTTGAGGTAGGCGGACGCGTAGGCGATCAGCGCGAAGGAGGCCGCGTGGGATTCCGGAAAGCCGTAGAGCGCGAAGGCCGTGATGCCGTGCAGGATCTCCTCCCGGGCGGGACCCGGGATGCCGCGCTCCCGCATGCCGCGCAGCAGGCGCTCTTCGAGCCGCCCCATCTGCTCCGCGGGGCGCTTGAAGCCCATGGCGCGCCGCAACTCCTCGGCCTCGCCGCCGCTGAAACCCGCCGCCGTCATGGCGATGCGCAGCAATTGTTCCTGGAAGAGCGGCACGCCCAGGGTGCGCGCCAGGATGGGCTCGAGGGAGGGGTGCGCGTAGGTGACGGGCGCGCGCCCCGCGCGCCGCTCGAGATAGGGGTGCACGAGCTTGCCGGTGATGGGGCCGGGGCGGATGATGGCGATCTCCACCACCAGGTCGTAGAAGCGCTCGGGCTTCATGCGCGGCAGCGTCGCCATCTGGGCGCGGCTCTCGATCTGGAAGGTGCCGATGGTGTCCGCGGCCCGGATCATCGCGTAGGTGGCCGGGTCGTCGGCGGGGAGTTTCGCCAGATCGACCGTGTGCCCCTCGTGGAGACGGATCTGTTCGAGGCTGTCCTCCAGGGCGCGCAGCATGCCGAGGCCCAGCAGGTCGATCTTGATGATGCCGAGATCCGCGCAGTCGTCCTTGTCCCACTGCACCACGCGCCGGTTGGGCATGCGCGCGGATTCGATGGGCACCACCTCGTCGAGGCGCCCGGCGGCGATCACGATGCCGCCGGTGTGTTGCCCGAGGTGGCGGGGCAGGCCGCGCACCTGGCCCACCAACTCCAGCAGCACGCCCACGCGGGGGGCCTCGGGGTCGATGCCCGCAGCCAGCAGGGCCTCGCGTACGCGCTGCGGATCCTCGCGATCTTCCAGGCTCGAGAGCAGCGCGGCCAGGCGGCCGGTGATGCCCTCGTCGAGGCCCAGCACCTTGCCCATCTCGCGCACCGCCATGCGGGTGCGGTAGCTGATCACCAC
>JABSQX010000017.1 GCA_013215615.1 Myxococcales bacterium
CCAGACGTCCTGGAATCGGGACAGGAAGAAGCAATCGTATTCTTCCATGTAGAGTGCAGGGGTTTTGTCCCGGAGCCGCGCGTAGATGGGGAAGGGATCGTCGAAGTAGCGCTCCGAGAAGGGGTCGAAGGAGAGCATGGGCGCAGGGGTCTCCAGCGTCGCGGTCGCCGTAGAGGCTGCGACGGGGTTAGCATTGACGAGCCCGCGCGGGCAAACCCAAGAGGAGCCGTGTTCCGGTGACGACGGAGATGGAGCGAAGTAGCCGGGTGGCCGTGGTGGTGCGGGATCTCGATCCCGTGCTCGACCTCTACGGCGAGGGCCTGGGTCTCGGCCCATTCGAGATCGAGGAGATCGACGCTCCGGGCGCGCGACTGGGCGGAGCAGCGGCCCCCGCTCGCCTGCGCGTGGCCAGTGCTCCGCTGGGCGTCTGCGAGATGGAACTCATCGAGGTGGTGGAGGGGCGACCGCCCCACCTGGAGTTCCTCGAGGAGCGGGGCGAGGGCATGAACCACTTCAACCTCGACAAGTGCAGTCCCGAGGCCTACCTGGAAACCCTCGGCCGGCTCTACGCTCGTGGCATCGAGCCCTTCTGGGGCTATCCCTTCAACTCCTTCTGCTACGTGGAGAGTGCGGGCGTGGGCGGCGTCACCTTCGAGGTGATGGTGGGGAGTGGTCACGCGGGCAAGAAGGGTCACAACCACCTGGGGCTGGTTGTCGCCGATACGCAGCGCACCATCGGCTTCTACAGCGAAACGCTGGGCCTGGGACCCTTCCGCAGCGACGTCTTTCCCATGCGGCGCGCCTTCTACCGCGATGCGCGCATCGAGGCCGCCTTCCGGGCGAGCTTCTGCGACATCGGCGAGGCGCGCCTGGAGGTCTTCCAGGTGCTGGAGGGTGACACGCCCCTGGGCGCGCACCTGGAGACACGGGGTGAGGGCATGCACCACCTGGCCCTCGAGGTCCCGGAGCCCGAGAAGCGCCTCGAAGAGCTTGCCGCTCGGGGCGTCGAGGCCACCTGGTCGTGCCCCGAGGCCGGCCTCACGCTGCTCGACACCCGCGCGGTGGGCGGCATGACGATCGGGATCGCCGGCGCGTCCGCTTGAGCGGGTGACTCAAGGCGTCGCTTCGAACTCGATGGGCAGGCGCAGCCAGCCCTGCACGTATTCGGTGCGGGCACGGCGGCAGGCCGACTCGTCGACCTCGTAGTCACCCAACGCGGGCAGCAGTGTCTCGAGGGCGACGCGGGCCTCCATGCGGGCCACGTGCATGCCGAGGCAGAGGTGGATGCCGTTCCCGAAGCCCAGTGTGCGCGGGGGACGGCGCTCGACCCGGTACGCGTCCGCCGCGGGGAACTCCCCTTCGTCGCGATTTGCCGAGGGAAAGAGGAAGCAGACCTTCTGGCCCTCGCGCAGCGCGTGGTCGCCGATCNGGTAATCGCCGAGCAGGGTGCGACCCTGGAACTGGGTGGGCGTGTCGAGGCGCACCGCCTCGTTGAAGGCCTCCACGACCAGGGAGGAGTCCGCGGCCAGGCGGCGGCGCTCGTCGGGGTGCTGCCACAGACGGTGCAGCGTGGCAGACAGGGCCTTGGGGAAGGTGTCGCTGGCTGCGATCAGGAAGTTGATGAGCGCCTGGGTGACGTGATCGTCGTCGAGTGGCGCCGCGCCCGCGGCCTCGGTGAGCAGCGTGTGCGCCAGGCCCGAGCAGTCATCGGGGTGGCGTCTCGCGTCGCGCACCCAGCCGGAGACGAAGGTCTCGAAGTCTGCGCCAGCGCGCGCGGCCTTCTCGGTCTCTCCGCGCCGGNCCGGGCTGCGGTGGAAGAAGCCGTCGATCCACGTCCGGAAGCGCGGAGCCTCCGCTTCGGGCAGTCCGGTGAGCCGGCAGGCAATGCGCGAGGCCAGGGGCCCCGCGAAGTCGCGCGCGGCGTCGAAGCGCCCGCCGGGCAGAAGCGAATCGAGGAGTTCCCGCGCGATCGCTCGCGCGCTGGCCTCGAGGGCGCTCGCTGCCGACGGCCGGAAACGCGGACCCACCAGGCGCCGGATCTCGGTGTGGCGCGGCGGGTCCATCTGGCTCGGCATGCGGGTGTTGGGGGGATGGCCGAGCAGCAGGTTCGAGGGCGTGATGCCGCCCGCCACCGAGAGTGTCGGGCTCTGGGTGGCCTGCCAGATGTCCTCGAAGCGGGCCAGGAACCAGGCGTCGTATTCCTCGAGGTAGAGGACCGGCGTCTCGGCGCGCAGGCGCGCGTAGAGGGGCTGCGGGTTCTCCAGGGCCTCGTCGCTGTAGGGATCGTAGAAGCTCATGCCCGGTGAACGGGGCGCTACAGGAACAAGGTCCGCAGGCTGTCCCGCAGGTCGAAGGCCAGGCCGACCGCGAGTACGGCGAGCATGGCGTGCACCCAGAGCCCGAAGGGGCTGCGGGCAGTGACCCGAGGTCTGCGCTTCGCGAGTACGAGCAGTGCGGGCGAATAACAGACCACGTGGATGAGAGCGACCTGACCCACCGTGGTCTCGAAGAGGCCCAGCATCATGGGGAGGTGGCTCAACACGAAGCCGCCGAGGGCGAGGCGCGCCTCCAGCGAGCGGCGCAAGAAGAAGAGGCTAGCCAGGAAGGTGGGAAAGACGATTCCCATGAGCCAGACCTGCAGCCACAGGGGGGTTCCCCAGACCGAGGTGTCGTCCCACACGTCATCGGGAGACAGGCCGGAATCCACGCCGGTAACGCTCGGCGCGAGCATCAACACCACCACCGAGCCGATCAGGATACGAGCGTACCAGGACGTCCGGCTCATCCAGCATTCTCCTCGTTCAGGCGTCGGACACCCAGTTGCCGTGGAAGCCGAAGGGCACGCGCACCGGCAGTTCCACGCGAGCGACGGGCTCGCCCAGGAAATCCTGGGCGTGGAGGATCACGACCTCCGAGGCGTCGCGCTCGGTGTGGTGCGCGTAGGCCATCAGGTAGCCGTCGTCTTCGTCGGAGTCCGGGCTGCGCGGCACGAAGACGGCCTCCTGGTAGAGGTAACCCGCTTCGTCGCGGTGGAGGGTTTCGCCGCGCTCGAGATCGTGCTTGAGGAGACCGCCGAAGGGGCTCCCCCCGTCTCCCGGCGCCCCGCAGTAGCCGTAGCGGTGGGGCTTGGCGGTACGGCGCTCGTCGATGCGCGGGAACTCCTGGGGCCGGTCGCAGAGCCGGCTCTCTTTCACCGGGCCTCCCGTCGGGTCCACGATCCAGCGGTCGAGAGTGGGTGTGCCTTCCTCGGAGCCCAGGGCCGTGGGGTCGAAGAGCCTGGGGTGTCGCACCACGTCGAGCACCACCCGGCCCGCTTCGTCCTCGTAGGCGTTCAGTGGATGGAAGAGGAAGCAGGGTTCCACGGAGTTCCAGAGGATGTCCTCGGCGCTGCCGTCCCGCGGCAGCAAGCCCACGCGGGTGGGGTGCTCGTTGCTCCATCGGTAGGGGAAGTTGCTGCCGGCCTCCGCTCCCTCGAGGTCGAGGATCACCGGCAGGTCGAAGACGATGAAGTAGTTCTCGGTGAGCGCGCAGTCGTGGATCATCGGGCGGTCCGGCACCGGGATGTCCACCGTCTTTCGCACGCGTCCATCCGCAGCCACCACCACATACTGCAGGTGCTCCCAACCCGGGTAGTAGCCCATCACGTGCAACTCGTTGGTGTCGGGACAGCGCTTGGGATGCGCGCTGAAGGGACCGGGCAGGGTTCCCTCGAAGTCGGAACTCGCCACCGTCTCCAACTCGTCGTCGAGTTCCACGGGGTTTCCCCCCGCCTCCACGATCGCGTAGATCCGCCCCGCGTGGTGGATCACGTTGGTGTTGGCGCCGCCGGTCGAGAGTTCGCTGAAGCGAGGCCCCGGCACCTTCGGCCAGCCGCGGGCCGCGCAGAGTTCATCGTCCCGCACGAAGCGGCTGCGATACCAGCGGGCGCGGCCCTCGCGAAGGGCTACGCCGTGGACCATGCCGTTGCCCAGGAACCAGTGGTAGTTCTCACTCGGGGCGATGGGGTTGGGCCCGATGCGCAGCAGGCGCCCCGCGAGCTCGTCGGGGACGCGCCCCCGCACGGACAGATCGAAGGCGGTGGTCTCGTCGGGAACGGGTGCAAAGTTTCCCGTGAGGAAGGGGTTCGAAGTCATGACGTGGTCTCCGTTTCTCGTCCGGGTCGAGTGGTGGGCCAGCCGCGAAGAGTCCGACCCGCGCTCGGCTCGAGGTGGATCGGGGAAGTCACAGCATAGGCGGTGCGCATCTCGCCGGCAGTCGGCAGCGCTCAGGCGGGAAAGGCGGGGATCACCTCTTCGCCAAAGAGGCGAATCATCTCGGCGTGCTGTTCGAAGTCGCCCAGTGTCGAGCGCTCGTTCTCGCCCGCGGGCAGCCCGGCCCCAAAGGCCGCGTGCACGTGTTCGCAGCCGGTTTCGCGGCGGTAGTGCTCGATCTGCGCGATCACGTCATCGGGGCTGCCCCACAGCAGCCGGTCTTCGGCGATTTCCTCCGCGGAGATCTTCTCGCCGGCATCCAGGCGGGCGAAGAGATCCTTCTCCTCGTCCTCCTCCGCGGACTCCCGCCAGTGCTCGAGGAGCGCTTCGAGGTAGCGGGGCAGGATGTCCCGCTGGATGGAGGCGCGGTCCGGCCCGATCCACGCGAAGCGCCGCAGGATCCAGTCGGCCCTGCGGCCGTGGCGCGCGCAGGTCTCGCGGTAGAGGGAGAGGCAGGAGCGGGCCTTGGCGAGGGACTGGACGGGGCCGCAGAGCCAGGCGTCGCCCAGCCGGGCGGCCCGCTCCACCGCGGCGTCCGCAACCCCCGCCACCCAGAGCGGTGGGTGGGGTTTCTGGACCGGGCGGGGGAACACGCTGAGTTCCGGGAAGCTCCAGAAGCGTCCCTCCCAGGAGGTCTGCTCCCGGGTCCACACCAGCTTGAGGATCTGCAGGGCCTCCTCCATGCGCGCGCCGCGTTCCTGGAAACGGGAGCCGTGGACCTGGTACTCGAGGGGCCACCAGCCCAGCCCCACGCCCAGCGAGACGCGGCCGTTCGAAATCTGGTCCAGCGTGGCGACCTGCTCGGCGACGCGTACCGGGTTGTGGATGGCGAGTTGGAAGATCCCCGACCCCACGCGCAGCCGTTCGGTCTGGGCCGCCACCGCGGTCATCCAGGTGATCGGATCGCTCGCGTTGCCGGGCATGAAGTGGTGGTGGCCCACGGTCGCGGTATCGAAGCCCACGGACTCCGCGAGTCGCGCCAACTCGTAGCTCTCGTGAAAGGGGTGGGTGCTGCCGGGGGTTCGAAGCGCGGGCAGCGAAAGCGAGAAACGCATCCGGGGACTCTACACCAGGGCCCGGCCGCTCCCGTTTCGTCTCTGGTATGGTGGCCCGCATGGGAAACTCCGTGACCGAGATCTGCAACCTCGTCTACACCTATGGCCGGCTCGTGGACGCTGGCGATTTCAAGGGCGTGGGGCGCCATTTCGCCCACGCGCGCATCACCAACGACCGCAGCGACGAGGTCGCGGAAGGTGCGGAGGAGATCACCGCCATGTATCGGCGCACCACCCGCCTGTATCCGGAGACCGGCACGCCGCGCACCCAGCACGCCTTCAACAATCCGATCCTCGAGATCGACGAGGACGCGGATCGGGCCACCTGTCGCGCGAACTTCGTGGTCTTCCAGCAGACCGATCGGCTGCCCCTGCAGCCGATCATCGCCGGCCGCTACCGGGACCGCTTCGAGCGCGTGGATGGCGCCTGGCGCTACGTCGAGAAGCACATGATCGTGGATCTCATGGGCGATCTGGGCGATCACCTGCTGATCGATCTCTGAGAATTCGCGAACGCAGGCTCGCTCCTGCGCGGGCTAGCCCGCGCCGGAGGGCTCGAGGATCAGTACCGGGATCTCGCGCTCGGTCTTCTTCTGGTAGTCCGCGAAGTCCCCGTAGACGCCCACCATCATCTCCCAGAGCGTGGCGCGCTCCGAGCCCTCCGCCACGCGCGCCTTCAGGTCGAAGTGCTCGCCCAGTACCTGGACGTGGACGCTGGGCTCCGCTTGCAGGTTCTGAAACCAGGAAGGATGGTGGTCCGAGCCGCCGCGCGAGGCGATGATCACGATGCGGTCCCCGTCGCGCCCGTAGACCACCGGCGTGCGGCGGAGTCTTCCGCTGCGCCGGCCGCGGTGGGTGATCAGCGCACAGGGCACCCCGTTCATGATGTGTCCGTCCGCCCCGTCCGACTCCACGTAGCGGCGCACGTGGTCGGCCACCCAGTCCGTGGGACTCGCGAGGGGCTCTTCGTTGTTTTCGTTCGCGTCATCGCTCACTGAATTTCCTCCCGCTCCGCGCACCGCCCTGCCGGGGGTCCGCGGGCGCGCGCCGTCGACGGTAGGAGCAGAGGGCGCGGGTTGCCAGCCGGCGCTCCGCGCTTCTCCGCTGCGTCGACCCGGGGCGCTGCGGCGGGTAGAATGGTCGCGATCGCCCCGGCGCCCATGCGCCGTCGTGGGCAGGCGCTGTTCCGCGAATGCCCCCGGCATCGCGGGGCGGAGTGCCAGCCATCGTCGATCCCTGGGGCGGAGCCTGCCGAGGAAATCCCATGCAACTTCATCTTCCCGACGAGCAGCAGCTGCTGAGTCAGACCTTCGCGGATCTCTTCTCCGCCGAGTCGAGCCCGGAGCGTATTCGCGCCGCGGAACCCATGGGCTTCGACGCCGGGCTCTGGAAGACACTGCTCGAGACCGGCGCGTTGGGCATGCGAGTCCCCGAGTCACTGGGAGGCGGAGGCGCCAGCATCTTCGATGCGGTGCTGATCTGCGAGCAGGCGGGCCGTCACCTGGCCTCGGCGCCGGTCGCCGAGTGCATTGCAGTTTCGGGTTTGCTGGCCCGTCTCGGCGGGGAGGAGGCGGGGCGCTCCCTGGCCGCCATCCTCGACGGCTCGCAGGTGATCGTACTGGCACCGCGAGTGGACGCGGGCAGTGATCCCCAACTCGTGCCGGGAGGCGCCGCTGCCGATGCCGTCGTCGCGCTGCAGGGAGACGAGGTGTGGCTCGTGGAGGGAAGCGCCCAGGAGGCGCCCGCCAATCTCGGCGCTGCTCCCCTGGGTGTCTGGAGCCTGCAAGGCGAGGCTGCCCCGGGATCGCCCCGCGTGCTCGCCAAGGGTGAGCGGGCCCGGCAGGCATTCCTGGCGGCGCTCGAGGAGTGGAAGCTGCTCACGGCTTCGGCGGTGAACGGCATGGCGCGCCGCGCCATCGAGATCGCGGCCGCCTACTCGACCGAACGCATCCAGTGGGACCGACCCATTGGTGCCTTCCAGGCCATCGCGCACCCCCTCGCGGACTCGGTCACTGCCGTGGACGGCGGGCGCCTGCTGATCTGGGACACCGCGGCGGCCATCGCCCAGGGCGCGCCCCGCGGCTCGGTGCAGATCCCCATGTGCTGGGCGTGGGCGGCGGAGAGCGCGAGCAGCGCCGTTGCCCGCGCGCTCCATACCCATGGGGGCTACGGGGTCTCGCTCGAATACGACATCCAGCTCTATCACCGTCGCGCCAAGGCCTGGGCGCTGGTCTGCGGCGATCCGCGCGACCAACTGCTCGTTGTCGCTACGCGCCTCTGGGACGACGCGGCACCCTTGCCTTGCCCCGACGAGCCCGGCGAGGTTCCCATCGACTTCGGGCTGGGGGAGCGTGCCGAGGTCTTTCGGATGGAGGTTCGCCGCTTCCTCGAGGAGAATCTCAGCGAGGAGTTGCGCGCCCGCGCCCGCTACGACTGGGAGGGACACGACCCCGAGTTCCATCGAACCCTGGCCGCTGCGGGCCTTGCGTTCCCCTCCTGGCCCGAGGAGTACGGTGGGCTGGGCCGCGATCCCTATGACGCCACCGCAATGGGCGAGGAGTTCCACCGGGCGGGTTGGTCGACCCACGCGACGGGGACCACGCGCGTGATCGGGGAGTCACTGCTGCGTTTCGGAAGCGAAGAATTCAAGCGTGATGTCATTCCCCGCATCTGTTCCGGGGAGGTCGTACTGAGCATGGGCTACTCGGAGCCCTCTTCGGGTTCCGACGTCGCGGCTGCCCAGACTCGGGCGGTGCGCGACGGCGACGAGTGGGTGATCAACGGCCAGAAGATGTTCACGAGTGGCGCCAACCTCGCGCAGTACGTCTTCCTGCTCACGCGCACGGACCCCGAGGCCCGCAAGCACCGCGGCCTCACCATGTTCCTGGTGCCCCTCGACGCACCCGGCGTCGAGATCCAGCCCATCCACACACTGAGCGACGAGCGCACCAACGCCACCTACTACACGGATGTTCGCGTGCCGGATTCTGCACGGGTGGGGGAGGTGAACGGCGGCTGGGAGGTGCTCGCCTACGCGCTGGAGATCGAGCATGGCGGTGGCGCCGGCGGCTTCTCGATCGAGCACGGACAGCTGGTGGAGAACGCAGTGACCTGGGCGCGCGGTGCCCGCCGCAACGGCGGTGTGGCGATCGACGACCCGCGCGTGCGTGAACGCCTGGCCCAGGCTGCCACCCGCGCCCGGGTCGCCCACCTGCTCAACATGCGCAGCCTCTTCACCACCTCCGAGGGGGAGCCGGAGCGGGGCGAGGGGCCCATGACCAAGCTCTTCACCTCGGAGGCCTTCCTCGAAGACTCGACAGACCTGCTGGACCTGGCTGCCCCCGACTCGCTCCTGAAGTCCACCGAAGGCCCGCACCCGCGCGGTGCGAGCCTCATCGAGTTCTCGTATCGCCTCTCCACCGCCACCACCGTCTACGCGGGCACCAGCGAGATCATGCGCAGCATCATCGCCCAGTTGACGCTGGGCATGCCGCGCAGCCGCAGCTGAGCGCAGGCTCGCGGGCGCCACGGGGGCGGCCTCGCGGCCGACTCCTCCGCTCGAGTCGCGGAAATCCCCTATCCTGGAAGCTTGGAGGATCTCCCATGGCAATCGACGGCTTCGCGTCCATCGACTTCCAGGCCTTCCACGAGGGGACCCTGCCCGAGCGACTTCGGGGCCCTTCGGGTCAGGAGGCCCGCAAGGCCCTGGCAGGGCTCACGGGTCTGGCCTTTCGCAAGCGTGATGGCGACGCGGTCAGCTACTTGCCCGGAGCCGCCGGCATCGATGTCGAGGCGGGCGACGCCCGGGCGGCCACAGTGATCGAGATCGATCACGCGGACTGGGAGGGGCTGGTCCACGACTACGAATCGGTGGCGGGGCTCCTCTACGGGGGGCGCGTGGGCTGCGCGCGAGGGGACGCGATGGATTTCGTGGCCTGGGAGCCCGCGCTCCGGGCCCTCTATGCCGGCCGCCCGGTCTACGATCCCGAGGACGCGCTCGCGACGCCCTCGGGTGCCATCATCGACCCGCAGCGCGCATTCCGCGCCGACGACGACGAGGCGGAGATGTCCGACTTCCTCCGCACTGCCGGCTACCTGGTGGTGCGCGGACTCTTCTCGGCCGAGGAAGTCGGTGGCTTTCTCGAGGACGCGGAGGCATTGCGCGCCGAGGCGGTGAAGGGAGACGCCTTGTCGTGGTGGGCGACCACACCGGGCGGCGAGGAGATCTGCTGTCGCGTGACGCGCGCCCGGGAGAAGCCCCGTCTGGCCACGCTCTTCGGGGAGCCGCGCCTGCAGCGTCTCGCGGATCTCGCCGGGGTCGACGCCCAGCCCCGACCAGGCGAGGGGAGCGGCGTGACCTGTATCTACAAGTCTCCCGGCGTGGAGGAAGGGCTCTCGGATCTGCCCTGGCACCGGGACTGCGGGCTGGGTGGGCACGCGCTCATGTGTCCCACCATGGTGGCCTCGTTGTACCTGACCCCCGCTACGCCCGAGACCGGCTGGCTGCGCTTCCTGCCCGGGTCGGCGCGCGCCTCCTGCGCGTTCCGCGAGTCCACGGACGCGGACGGGCCTTCCGGGGTCGGGGTTTGCGCCGAGCCGGGGGACGTGACCCTCCACTTCGGCGACGTCATGCACGCCGCACCGCCGCCGGAGTCCGCGGATCTCGCCGGCTACCGGGTCAGCGCGATCACGGGCTTCGGGACCGCCGGCCTGCGCCCCCACACCGGTGGCCAGAGCTACAACCAGGTGCTCCACCAGCGTCCGGACGGGCAGATCGAGAACCTTCGAAAGATTGCCGGGCGCGCCTGAGGAACGAGCGGGCGCTTGCAGCGCCGGGACGTAGAGGCGCCACCGCGGGTAGGCAGCTTCAGATGTCCACGCGGACCTGCATCTCGAACTGTTGGCCGATGCTGAGCAGGCCGCTCGAGCAGACGTTGGTGTGCACGAAGGCCTGCACGACCCGGTCGTCCACCGACTCGTCCTCGCCAGGCCGGTAGATGGGGGAGACGCTGGCGCGGCCGGCCAGTGCTTGCTCGCCGCGGATCCGCTCGACCCCCGCCTGGAGTTCCTCCACGCTGGGAAAGGCTATGCCCAGGTGGGTCATCGCCTGGGGGATCTTCGGGTAGCTGGCGCACAACTCGGCATGCGCTTCGCCGAGGTCCGGGTTGGTGTGCAGTTGCTCGCGCAGGCGCTGCTCGAAGGTCCACTGGATGGGTGTCACTTCCGAGGCGTAGAAGACGTTGTCGAAGGCGTTGGGGTCCGCGGGGTCCAGGTAGATGATCAGGTAGGGGGCCGCGGCGGGACCGAGATCTTCGGGGACCTCGTCGGTCTGGGGGTCCACGACGCGGCATCCGAGTGCGACGAAGAGCTTTTTCGCCAGCCCTCGCTCACCGGGTGCGTACACGAACTCAACGTGGTTGAGGAGCTTCGCGCGGGGGTCCATCAGGTTCCTGGCCATCTCGTTTCCTCCTAGTCGGCGCCGACGGGCGGCGGCGGCATGCGTGTATTCCACTGGTCTTCGGGTTCCGGGGCGCCGAGCGGCAGCGAGCCGTCGACGTCCCGGAAGCCGTAGTCGAGCGCCAGCTGGCGTGTCGTGAAGCTTCGCCCGGTTCGCTCGAGCACCTTTTCGTCGGCAGCCAGCGCGGCAACCGCCCGGCCACAGAAGCGCATGCTCTCGGCGCCCGCGAGGTCGAGATCCCATTCCTTCGCGTCGAGCATCTGCATGCGCTCGGTGACCACGAAGTAGGGCCAGAGGGCCACCGCGGCGACTCCGTGGGGCTCCAGGTGATGCGCGGTGTCGCGGGCCAGGCGGTCGAGCGCTGCCTTGGCGGCACCGTAGGCGGGGTGCACGTAGTAGTAACGCGCGCCGGGCGAGCTGATGTTGACCACGAGTCCCTTGCCCTGGGAGACCAGCTGGGGGGCCGCCAGTCGGGTGGCCACGAAGGCGGATCGCGCCCCGACCTCCACCATGTCGTCCCAACTCGAGATCGGGGTCTCCCAGAAGGGCGCGTTGGGGTCGAGGTCATCGGGAATCGAGAAGGCGTTGTTGACGAGAACGTGGAGTTCCTTGCGCTCGGCGCGCACCCGCTCGAAGAGGGCTTCCACCTGGCGGTCCTCCCGGTGATCGCAGACCACGGGGATCGCCTGGCCTCCCAGGCCTTCCGCCTCCTCCACGCAGGACTCGAGGCTGCCCGGGAACTGGCTGTCGCCCTCGCGTAGCGTTCGTCCAGTGATGTACACGCAGGCGCCCTGGGCGGCCAGTTCCAGCGCGCAGCCCCGGCCCACGCCGCGGCTAGCGCCGGTCACGATGGCCGTGAGTCCCTCCAGTGCGCGCACGCGCTCCCTCCTCGGTACCCGACTCCGAAACGCAAGGTAGACTCGACGGGGCTGGGGCGCATGGCGCACGAGGTGGCGGCGTTGCCCGGGCAGGGGGCGTGCCGTGAACATCGAGATCCTTCTCCTGTTGCTGGTAGTGCTGGGATTGCTGGTGCTGTGCGTGCAGCTCGCGCGATCGCGGCGCGGTCCCGGTGCCGAGTCCGAGGTCCTGGAGCGGGCGCTGCGCGAGGAACTGCGGGTGGGCCGCGAGGAAGCGTCCCGGGCGGGCCGCGAGCTGCGCGAGGAGGTAGGGACCTCCCTGAAGTCCACCACCGACAGCGTCACCCGGACCATGGGCGAGCTGGGCAAGCTCCAGAAGGGCCAGCTCGAGGCGGTGACCGGGCAGGTCAAGGACCTGGCGGAGACCAATCACCAGCGCATCGACCGGCTCCGGGAGTCCATCGACAAGCAACTCACGGAGTTACGGGAGGGCAACGAGAAGAAGCTCGAGGAGATGCGCATCACCGTCGACGAGAAACTGCAGACCACGCTCGAGAAGCGTCTGGGCGAATCCTTCAAGCTGGTGGGCGATCGTCTCGAGGCCGTGCAACGGGGTCTCGGGGAGATGCAGAACCTCGCTACCGGCGTGGGCGACCTGAAGCGCGTGCTCACCAACGTGAAGCTGCGCGGTACCTGGGCGGAGTACCAGCTCGGCGCGATCCTCGAGCAGATCCTCACACCCGATCAGTTCGACGAAAATGTCGCGACCCGCGCGGGCTCTGCGGAGCGTGTCGAGTACGCGGTGCGCCTGCCGGGACCTTCCGACCGGCCCGGCAGCTGTGTCTGGCTACCGATCGACTCGAAGTTCCCCCACGAGGATTATGATCGCCTGGTAGAGGCCGCGGAGCGCTCCGACAAGGAGGCTGTGGAGAAGGCCACCCGGGCCTTGCTGCGGGCGATCGAGAAGTCTGCCGGGAGCATCTCCAGCAAGTACCTGGACCCGCCGGCCACCACCGATTTCGCGCTGATGTTCCTGCCCACCGAGGGTCTGTACGCGGAGGTATTGCGCGAGCCCGGTTTCGCGGACCGTCTCCAGCAGCAGCATCGCGTGCTGGTGGCGGGCCCCACCAACTTGGCTGCGCTGCTCAACAGCTTGCGCATGGGCTTCCGGACCCTGGCCATCGAGCGACGGGCGAGCGAGGTGTGGCAGGTGCTCGCCGCCGTCAAGACCGAGTTCGGGAAGTTCGGCAACGCGCTGTCGAAAGTGAAGAAGCAACTCGACACCGCGAGCCGCAGCATCGACGAGACCGGCACCCGCACGCGGGCGATGGAGCGACGGCTCCGGGATGTCGAGCAGCTCCCCGAGGAGAGCGCCGTGACGATGCTCGGGCTTCCGGCGGGAAACGACGCGGAAGCGGGGCTGGAGCTGCCGGAGGACGAGGAGGGGAAGGAGCTCCCGTGACGCGTGGTGCAAAGGCACTGGCGAGCCACGGCGCTTGAGGCTGAGCGCTCCCGGGCCTCAGTGGTGTCGGCGGGCTCGCAGTCCGATGAGTCCGAGGGCGAGCAGGAGCGCGCTGGAGGGCTCGGGAACCAGTTGATGGGGCACCACGATGCCCTCCGCGCTCAGTTCGGCGTCGTAAAACTCCGCGAACTCGTCGAGAACTTCCCCGTCCATCGCCCAGGCAAATTCGATCTCCACCCCGATTCCGAAGATGCCGTCTTCTTCCTCGCCCCCGGCATCGGCGGCATCCGGGCTCTCGGTGAAGACGAAGAGATCCCACACGCCGATCTGCGGATCCTGGAAGAGCGGATCGATGCCCTCCGCCGCGGAAGCGAAGAGAAGTCCTCGGGCCGAGTGGTCGAGATCGATTTCCAGCTCGATCTTCACGACATGGCCTTCTTTGTTTTCGTGTTCAACCTCCAGAAAGGAGGGAGCCGATCCCAACCGTGAGCCCGCCGCCATCTTCAACTCGATCTCGTAGGCGCCGTAGGGCTGATTGGCGGCGAGTACGCTGCGAGCCGCGGGAGTCAGCGCGCCGTGCTTCGCGAAGTCGTCGTCGGGCTCGCGTTCGAAGGAGGAGGCCTCGCCGTCTCCCCACGACGTATTGCCAAGCTGGATGCGGCAGCCGTTGCCGGAGAGGTGGTCTCCGTTGATCATCAGGTTGCTGAAGTTCCCGCACGTCGCCTGGACATAGACGCTGTCCGGGAACTGATCGAAGTACTGTCCGGGCGGCGCCATGGGGCTCGCTTCGGCTCCCAGCGGCGCCAGCCACAGCAGACACACGAAGCTCGCGGCGAGCCGCACGGAGCGTGCGCTACGTGCGTCCTCATGGCAGCTCCAGCGATCGAGCACGCCCTTACGTCGGCGGTTCCCCGGCAATAACCCCGCGCCTCCCACGCAATCGGTTTGACCCTGGCGTGCAGGGGAGTGGGAGACGCTCGCGAAAAATGTCAGAAATCTTTGTCTCTCCTCACGAGTGGTGGCTTCGGGCTCCCGGAACGAGGCCGCCGCCGCTCTCGTCGGCGGTACCGGCCGCCGCCCTGGGGTAGGCTCGGCGCCCTCGGGCGTGCGGTGGCTCCGCGGGGCCTCGAGCCAAGTGCCGGGGAGAAGGAACGCGCAGCCCATGGAACGAGCCCCGGTCGACGGAGCGTCGAAGTCTCCCCGGTCGCTCGTGGGGGTGGTTCGCAGCCGCTACGCGCTGGGGCTGCTCTTCGTGATCTACTCGGTCAACCACGTCGACCGGCAGATCATGCACATCCTGATCGAGCCGGTGCGCCTGGACCTCCACCTCTCCGATGCCCAGATGGGCGCGCTGGTGGGGGCGGCCTTCGCGATCTTCTACACCTTTGCGGGCCTGCCCATCGCGCGCTGGGCGGATCGCCGCAACCGTCGCAACATCATCGCCGTGGCACTGGCGATCTGGAGCGCCATGACCGTGGCCTCCGGATTTGCGCGCGGCTTCCTCACGTTGATGGTGGCGCGGATCGGCGTGGGGGTGGGGGAGGCGGGCTGCACGCCTCCCGCGCACTCGCTGATCTCCGACTACTTTCCGGCCGAACGCCGCGCCACGGCTCTCTCGACCTACGCGCTGGGGGTTCCGATGGGCACCCTGCTGGGGCTCGCCTTCGGAGGCTATCTCGCCGACCAACTGGGCTGGCGGATGGCCTTCTTCGTGGTTGGCGCGCCGGGCGTCCTGCTGGCGCTGCTGACGCGCTTCACGCTGCCGGAACCGCAGCGGGGACGCGGCGACGCCGCTACGGACCTCTCCGTGCAGCCGCTTCGCGAGGTGATGGCCTTCATCTGGAGCCTGCATTCCATTCGCCATGTGATCATCGCCGCATCCCTGCAGACGCTGACCCTGGCGGGCTGGGGGGCCTGGCAGGCCACCTTCCTGATCCGGGTCCACGGCCTGACGCTCACCCAGGCGGGGCTCGCACTGGGTTTGATCGCTGGCGTCGCGGGGGGCTTGGGCACCTTTGGCGGCGGCTGGTTGTCGGATCGCCTCTCCTCCCGAGATCCGCGCTGGTACCTGTGGCTTCCCGCGCTTGGGGCGCTGGTTTCGCTCCCCTTCTCGCTGGTCGCCTTCTCCACGGACAGCGTCTCGCTGGCGCTGTGTCTGATCGCGCTGGCATCCCTCGGGAATCACATGTACTCGGCGGTGGGACACGCGGTCGTCCAGTCCCTCGTGAAGCCCCGGATGCGCGCCGTGATGTCGGCCGTCGCGCTCTTCGGCATGAACCTCTTGGGCTTCGGGGTCGGACCCTGGGCGGTGGGGGTGATCAGCGCGCGCCTGGGCGGGGGCGAGGCGCTTCGCGACGCAATGCTCTGGGTCTCTCTCTTCATGCTCTGGGGCTGCGTCCACTATGTTCTGGCGGCCCGCAGCTATCGGCGGGATCTCCAGGCGAAGAACGCGGCGTGAGGCAAGCGCCAGCGGATCTCGCCCTGGCCGCCGCCGCCCGCCGACACCCCCATCAGGAGCCAGCATGTTGATCTCTCGCCGACCCGCCCGCCGGCATGGCCCCGGCGCGCCGCCCCGGTCCACCAACCGCGCAGGTCGGTGCTTGGCGGTGAGAGCGCGACGATGAGCGGAGGCAGCGCGGCGGAGATCCGAGCCGGGTTGGGACACCCGGTGCTCGATGCCGACGGGCACGTTCTCGAACTGCTTCCGGCCGTCCACCCCTTCCTGCGCGAGGAACTCGGTGCCGCGGGTTTCGACGCCTACCTCGCGAAGGGACCGCCCATGCGCAGAAGACTCCCCAAGCGCAGCGTGGCCGAGATGTCCAGGGACCGCACGCCCCAGGGAGCCTGGTGGGGGGCGGTTTCCGAGAACACCCTCGACCGCGCAACCTTCATGTTCCCGAGGCTGCTCTGCGAGCGCATGGAGGAGCTGGGGATGGACTTCGCGGTCCTCTACCCCACCCACGCGCTCTCCTCCTGCGCGATCCCCGAGGAAGATCTCCGCCTGGGCACCTTGCGGGCCTTCAACCGCTACTACGCGGAGATCTACGGCCCCCACCGTGACCGCATGACCGTGGCCGGCGTGATCCCCATGCATACACCGGGAGAAGCCATCGCCGCGTTGAGAGATTGTTACGATCTGGGGCTCCGTGTCGTCGGCTTTCCGGAGGGCGTGCTGCGCCCCATCGAGGCGGGGCCCAGTCGGCATCCCCAGCTGTGGCCCGGCCAGGCTCATTGGTACGACGTCTTCGGCCTCGACAGCCTCTACGACTACGATCCGGTCTGGGCGACTGCCGAGGAGCTGGGTTATGCGATCACCTTCCACGGCTCGCTCGGGATCGCGCCCGGAGCGACGCCTTCGCCGAGTAGCTACGTGTACAACCACGTGGGCATGTTCGCGGACCTCGTGAAGCCCGTCTGCAAGGCGCTGTTCCTCGGAGGGGTGACGCGGCGCTTTCCCGGCCTGGCCTTCGCGTTTCTCGAGTGCGGTGTCTCCTGGGCGGTGCAGATGCTCTGCGACCTGGTCGAACACTGGGAGCGGCGCAACGTCGACGCGCTGGGGGCGCTGGACCCCGGGAAGCTCGATGTTCCAGAACTCGCTCGCTACTTCGAGCGCTACGGCGACGCGCTGCAGGGGCGCCTCGAGGGGAACTTCGAAGAGGCGCTGCGGGGCATGCCCATCGACGACGGCAAGGCCGAGGCCCACGACGAGTTCCAGGCGCTGGGGGTGAGTTCCCCGGACGAAATCGCCGAACTCTTCGCCCAGAGCTTCTTCTTCGGCTGCGAGGCGGGGGATCGCGGCATCGCCACGGCCTTCCCCCCCTTCCCGCCTCGGGGCCGGCGTCTCAATGCCATCTTCAGTTCCGACATGGGGCACTGGGACGTCCCGGACGTGAGCGGCGTGCTCCCGGAGGCGCTGGAACTCGTGGAGGCGGGCCTGCTCTCCTCGGAGGACTTTCGCCGTTTCACCTTCGAGAACCCCGTGCAACTCTTCGCACGCGCCAACCCGGCCTTCTTCGAGGGGACGGCGGTGGAAGAAAGCGCGCGGGAGCTGCTTCAGCGGCCCCGGTAGGAGGGCTTCCTCTCTTCTGCGCGGGCGGCCTTCATCTCCGCGTAGTCGTCGGACGCGAAGGTGAGGGTCTGGGTGGTGGCCTCCTCGTCGATGGAGCGCAGCACCATGTCGTCTCCCAGGAGGCCCATGTTGCGTCGCGCCATCTTCACCGTGAAGGCCGGGGCGGAGGCGATCTTCTCGGCCATTTCCCGCGCCGTGCCCTCGAGTTCGTCCGCGGGGACGAGGCGGGAGATCACCCCGTGACGCAGCGCCTCCTCGGCATCCATCACGCGGCCCGTCAGGATCATGTCCATGGTGAGCCCGTGGCCGCACATCTGGAAGAGGCGCGCCATGCCGCCGCTGTCGGTGATCACGCCATGCACCACCTCCGGGAGCATGAAGCGGGTGCCCTCGGCGGCGATACGGATGTCGCAGCAGAGCGCGCGCTCGAACGAACCGCCGATCACCCAGCCCTTCAGGGCGCAGAGGATCGGCGCCTGCATGCGGAAGATGCGCTTGAAGTTGCCCTGGCCGCGCTCGATGAAGGAGAGGTTGTCGATGTCCTCGGTGCGGATGCCGATCTGGCCCACGTCGCGCCCGGAAGACCACGACTTGCCGTTGGCGCGCCAGATCACCGCGCGCACCTCCTCGTTGGCCTCCAGTTCCGAGAGGATCTCCCAGAGGCCGTCGTCCATCTCGTCGTTGGCCGCGTTGTGCTTGTCGGGTCGGTTGTTGCTGATGATCGCGATGGGGCCGTCGTATTCGAGGAGGATGGTGTCGGTGGGCATGGGGCTTCCTTTCGCGAAGGGGATGTTCAGCATACCGCGGAAGCGGGCGTCTGCGCCCAGCTACGCTGGTCCGTGGAGTCCGCCTGCACGGCGTGGATCCCCGCGGTGCTATCCTATTGGGGCCCATGCCGCGCCCTCGCGTCCTGATCAACGCACTGTCACTGAGCGACGGCGGCGGCCGCAGCTACGCGACGAACCTGCTGCGCGAGTTGTCCCGGGACGATCGGGGCTTTCGCTTCTGCGTGCTCGCGCTCCCGGGTACGCTCGACGGACTCGAAACGGAGGGCCTTGAGGTTCAGATCGCCCGTCCGTTTCCCAGCCCTCACGCCCTGAAGGGGCCGATGCGGGTGCTCTACGAGCAGAGCGTGGTGCCCTTGCACGTGCGGAATTTCGACCTGCTCTACTGCATCGCGGATGTCGCGCCGCTGCTGAGCGCCTCCCGCTGCGTGCTGCTGTGCCGCAATCTCAACATCTACGACCGGCGTTGGTACGACACCGCGCGCACCCGAACGCTGGCCCGCCTGGGGAGTCTTTCGATGCGGCGAGCGCGCCGCGTGATCTTTCCCTCGCAGGCCGCTGTCGATGCGATCTCGGCCCTGGCGTCGGTGCCCCGGGAGCGCAGCCGGGTGATTCCCTACGGGGTTTCCCTGGAGAGTTTCGAGACCGGTGAGTCTCCGGAGGTTCCGGGTTCCTATCTCTTCCTTCCCGCGGCACCGGAGCGGCACAAGAACATCGAGGTGTTGATCCGCTGCCTGCCGCTGTTGCGGAATAGCGAAACCCAGGCCTGGATCGCCGGCAAGTCGCTGATAGATTTCGACCACCAGCACTTCCTGGAGGACATGGCGCGCTCGCTCGGGGTGGCGGAGCGCGTGCGTTTCCTGGGGGCCGTCCCCTATGCCGAACTGCCCGGCTACTACCGGGCCGCGCGGGCGCTGGTCTTCCCCTCCTTCATCGAGACCTTCGGTCACCCGCTCGTGGAAGCCATGGCTGCGGGCACACCGGTGCTGGCGTCGGATATTCCCACGTCCCACGAGGTTGCGGGGGATGCCGCGCTGTACTTCCCCGTGGATGCTCCCGAAGCGTTGGCGCGCTGCGTAGAGGCGCTGGAAGCAGACCCGCTGGCTACCCAGGAACGCGTCGCCCGGGGCCGTGAGCGCGCCGAGCGCTTCGACTGGGGGCGTTCGGTGGACGCACTATGCGCGGTCTTCGAAGAGGCACTGGCCTGAGTGCGGTCGCGCGTCGGCTGGAGTCAGCCTGCGCGGGTGGTTCGATTTCACTGGACCTGCAGGAGAGAGAGGGAGAGTCGGGTCATCGCGCGCAGAGCCGTCGCCAGGGTGGGAGCCGCATCGGGTGCGAAACGGCTGGAGTGGAGCGAAGGCAGGGGGGCGGCACCGGCCTTCTGGCTGGCTTGCCAGGCCGCCTCTGGCTGCGCGCCCACGCGGAAGAGCAGGCCTGGGACCCCGAGCTCCCGCGCGTAGCGCCCGAAGTCCTCGCCGCCCATGGATGGCGGGCGTTCCAGAACGCGCTCCTCCCCGAAGATCTCGCGGAAGAGTTCCAGGGCCTGGGCGGTCAGCGCCGGATCGTTGTAGACCGCAGGGGTGTAGCGTTCCTTCTGGTGTATCAGGGCCGGGACCGGGCACCGGAAGAGCTGGCAGGTGTCGAGGGCCAGCTGTTCGATGCCCTCGAGTAGCTGCGCGCGCACCTCGTCGGTGTAGGAGCGCACGGTGAGCTGCAAGTGCGCCTCGTCGGGGATCACGTTGCGTTTGCTGCCCGCATGGAAGGATCCCACGGTGACCACCGCGGCCTGTTGGGGGTCCACGCGTCGGCTCACCAGGGTCTGTAGGGCCGTAACGAAATGGGAAGCGGTGACGATGGGATCCACGGCCTGGTGGGGCCGCGCGCCGTGCCCGCCCCGGCCCACGAAGTGAACGTCTACCGAGTCCACGTTGGCCATCGCCCAACCCGAGACGGCCCCCAGGCTCCCGGCTGGCAGCGACGACTCCACGTGCAGCGCCAGGGTGGTGTCGGGGCGGGGGAAACGGCGGAACAGGCCGTCCGCCAGCATGTCGCTGGCGCCGCGGCCGATCTCCTCCGCAGGCTGCGCGACGACCAGCAGGGTGCCCGTCCAGAGATCCCGTGCATCGGCAAGTAGCTGAGCGCTGGCCAGCAGGTTGGCGGTGTGGATGTCGTGTCCGCAGGCGTGCATGACCCCGCTGCTGCGGCCGTTGGGCAGGCTCACCTGGACCCGACTCGCGTAGTCGAGTCCGGTCGCCTCGGTCACGGGCAAGGCATCCATGTCGCCGCGGATCAGCAAGGTGAGCCCCGCGCCGTTGTCGAGCACCCCCACCACCCCGGTTCCGCCCACGCCGCGGCTCACCGCATAGCCGGCTTCCTCGAGACCTTTGGCCACCCGAGCCGCGGTCCGCGTCTCCTGCAAGGAAAGCTCGGGATGGGCGTGCAACTCCTCGTAGAGTTCGACGATCCCCTCGAGATGGGTGTCGAGCCAGCGCTCCACGAACGCGCCCCGGACCTCCGCGCTGCGAGCTTCCTCTGCGTGAGCCGCTGCGCTCAGCGTGCAGGCGACTGCCAACGGGGCGACGAGGTGTCGCCAGCGGCGATCGGCTCTCCGGGCTGCGGGCAAGAGATGCTTCTCCCAGCGGCGGAGCGGGCTCCGCGCGGGGGTGAAAGATTCTCTCCCCCGGGAGCCGAAGCATAGCGGAGCGCCCGGCTCGTCTTGCGCGCGATGGCCGCGGCCTCCTCAGGGCTCGCGTTGCGCGGGCGCGTCGGGCAGGGCCATGGGGCGGACTTCCCGGCCCTCTCGAACGTCCGTTTCGTCGACTTCGAAGAAGAGCTGCTCGTCGCCGATTCGAACACGATAGGGGCCTGCGCTTCGGACGAGAGCCGAACCCTTGGAGGAGTAGGGGACCCGCAGGCGCGCTACCCCGGACTCGTCCGCGTAGGCGGCCGCCCGGAAGAGGATGGGTGGCCCCTGCTCGGGCCGAAGTGTAATGGTGGCGATGGCCAGCGATCGCGGGGTGGCTTCCGCTCGAAGCTCGGCGCCCTCCACCTTCTCGAAGAGCTTGTAGACCGCGTCCCCATCCCGCCGCGTTCCCGGGCGGTGGGAGAAAAGTGGCGTACCGTGTTTCGGTCCCATGGCCACCAAGCGGAAGTGGCCGCTGGTCGCTCCACCGTGGTGCGACGATCCATGGCCTTCATGGAGCGCAGACTCGAAGGAGCCCAGCATCGGGGCGGCCCGGCGGGTGACCACATAGCGGATGCCCAGCGCCTCGAGGGCGGAGAGCGCCTCGCGCTCGTTGGTGGCGGTGTAGAAGTCGAGGGCTAGCTGGAGCTTCTCCGGGTCGAGGTAGGGGCCGAGGTTGTTGATGACGACGGGGCGCCGCGCGTAGTAGACGAAAGCGTGCCCCAGAGTGGGGGGTACCAGGATCCCGTACTCCGGGCGCGCCGTGGTGTCGAAGAAGCCCCTCACCGGAGGGGTGGCCTCTCTTACCCTTTCACCGAAGCGCAGCAGCGTCTCCGATCGGCTCAGGCGCTCTCGCGGATCCGGGATGCCGCGTTGCTCCCAGCGCGTGGCCAGGTGCGTGAGCCTCGGTTCGTGGAAGGCCTGGATCGCGGGAGAGAGCATCCCGACGGCGAGGGCGACGCTGATCCAAGCCGCCACCGCGGGTCGGAGTTTCGTCGCCAGTCCTCGTTGCACGTCGGCCAACAGCATCGCGAACGCCACCGAGCCCGGTGTCGTGAAGTCCGTTCCATAGCGCACCTGGGAGAGCAGCAGCAGAGACAGCGCGCTGACCCACAGCGCGAGGACGAGAATTCGCTCCCGCTCCCGATCCCGGCCGCGCAGCGTTCGCGCAACGAGGTAGAAGGGGAGCAGTGGCACGAGGTAGGCGAAGAGACCGAGGCGCGTGGTGGCCGGGCGTGCGGTGGTGGAAGCTTGCGAGTGGAAGAGCGGCACCTGTTCGGGGTTCGCGGCCGCCCAGGTGTCCTGTTTCGCCAGGAAGTCGAGGCCGCGCCCGAACTCGTGTTGGATGGAGGGCACGAGCAACAGCGGCAGCGCCATCGCGGATGCGAGGGCGAGCGCGCGGAGCAGCCGTGCGCCGGCTCCCCGGCTCCTGCGCGTCCGTTCCCAGGCGCCGAGGCCCACGGCCAGGATCGCCAGGCACAGCAACGCGAGGGCGTGCAGCCAGGAGAGGGTCTGGCTGCTCAAGAATCCCCCCAGCGGAACGGGCGTCTCGCGGAGCCAGATGACCAGGGCAAGAGCGGCGAGGCCGGCGCTTGCTCCGAGCGCGTAGAGCCGCTCGCTCCTGCCGTGCAAGACAAGGATCGCGCCGAGTTGGGCGCCCCCGCCCAGCGCGATGTACAGCAGGCTGCCGCTCCAGGTGAAAGCCATGAGCGTCATCGCCACGGCCTGTAGCACCGCGTAGACCGCGAGTGCGCGGCCGCTGCGCCCCACGATCGCCACGGAGGTGGCCAGCCAGCAGCTCGCGATCAGGGCGACGGCCGCGTGGTGGTCGGAGTTTCCGATGGAGGTGATCAGGATCCCCGAGGGCAGGACTGCCACGAGCCAGGCTGCGCCGAGGCCGAGCGCCGGTGAGGCCATCGAGCGGCCGATCGAATAGGCGGGCCATACCAACAAAGAGGCGAGCAGGGGAGATGTCCATGCCGCGACTGTCTCGAAGGTCTGCGTGTCGTCCCCGAAAAGACGGGCCACTGCCGCCATCGCCCAGCCGAAGAGCGGGGGAACCGGTGATGCGGCGCCATCCGGGTACGCGATGAAGGGGTCGAAGCCCAGAACTTCTGGAAAGTTCACGAAGCTGTAGAGCCCGCGCCGTGCGGCGAAGAGGGCGTCATCGAAGCCGAGCAGCACCTGGCCCTCGCGCGTGAAGACGTCGAAGTAGCGCGTGGAGCGCAGTATCAGCCCGACCGCAAATGCCGAGAGCAGGCTGGCGAGACGCAACAGGGCGGGAGATGCGAGCGGAAACACGGGGTCTGCGTCTCGTGCGCGATCGGGCGTTTCCGCGCCAGCGCTTCTGGCACTTTCCACGCGGGAAAGCTAGCGGAATCTCTGCACGTCAGCTGAGGCGCAGCATCTCGTGGGTCTCCCGCGTGCGTTCGGGAATCGGGATTCCGTGGGGGCAGGCGAGCGCGCAGGGAGCGCTGCAGCCGGTGCAAACGTCGGCCTGGGTGTCGAGGGCCGCGTACAGCTGCATGGCTGTCTTCTGGGCCCCGAAATCCTCGAAGTACATGCGATGCCGAAGCACGTCGTGGATGCGTAGTTGCTCGGGGCAACTCGCAAGACAGGCGCCGCAGTGAGGCCGGCAGTGGCTGTCGGCGACGACTTCGTCGTAGCGCTCGAGCAGCGCAAGGTCGTATGAGCCGGGCCGTTTTCCGGACGCGAAGAGAAACTCGTCGAGTTGCGCGCTTTCCCAGAGGGAGATCACCAGGCAGGAGACGCTGGGGTTCGCGAGCACCCACTTGAAGGCGGCCTGGGTGTAGGAATCGCGCTCCGCCCGGGTTTCGAGCAGCCCCTGGTGCTTGGCTCCCCGCAGCGTCTTCATCGCGACCACGCCGATGTCGCGTTCGGCGGCGCGGTCGATGATGGTCGCCAGGTTCGGCCAGGCCCCGTGGTGGTAGGCGAGCATCATCACGTCGAAGCGGTCGCTGTCGATGGCGGTATTGGCGACCTCCTCGAGGTTGGGGGTGTGGGTGGAGACGCCGAGAAAGCGCACCTTGCCCTGTTCCTTCAAGCGGTCGAAGGCCTCGTGGGCGTTTTCCTCCATCAGGCGTTCCACCGAGTCGCAGGAGTGGATGTGCACCAGGTCCACGCGGTCGGTGTCGAGGCGGCGGAGGCTGGCCTCCAGGGCCTCCATGTACTCCCGGACCGGTGTGCCCACGCGCAGGTGTCCGTCCGGCCGGCAGAACTTGGTGGCCACGAACATCTGGTCGCGGACGCTCCGCATGGCTTCGCCCAGGCGCTTCTCCGAGCCGGTTTCGCTGTAGTCGGGCGCGGTGTCGAAGTAGTTGATGCCACGCTCGATGGCTTCTCGCGCCACCCGCGCGGTCTGTCGTCCGCCCGTCGAGGAGCCGGAGCCCAGCGAGATGTCCGAGACCCGTGCCTCGGTGCGCCCCAGCCGGCGATACTCGGCGACCCGCGAGCCCGCCCACTCCGCGCGCGGCGAAGGGGCCTTGTAGGGCGGGCGCACGAGGAAGATGTGCTGCCCGGTCACTGTGAACCAGCGGCTGCTGCGCACGAAGGGTGCAGCCAGCGCGGCCAGCAGGCCCCCGCTCGCGCCCAGCAGGAAATCGCGCCGGGCGTGCCGGCTTGCGGGCGGCCGGGAGCGGGCGCGCTGGGCGGCCCATCGCCAGGTGCAGGCCAGGCTCGCGAGAGCCGCCAGGGCGGTCGCCAGGAGCGGCAGGGGAGAGAATTGCGAGCGCTGCTCGCCCTCGAGTAGTTTGCCCAGGCTCTCGCCCAGGAAGAAATACGCGATCAGCGCCGTGATCAGCCAGGCGAGCGCAGTGAATCGACCCATGGGTGCTCCCGAGGTGTGTCGTAGAGCTAGATTATTCCCTCGGGATCTCCGACATGCGACCCCTCTCGCGGGAGAGCGGGTGTGGTGCCCTCGAGCCTCCCCCCGCTGGGTGGCGGCGGGAACGCGAGCTGCGGCTGGCTGCGCGGCTGCGGGAGACTAGAATGCTGGTGCTTGGCGGGACGCACTTCGTTCTCTGGAGGATGCATGAAGCAACTCAGCGGGCTCGATGCCTCCTTCCTCTATTTCGAGAGCGGCAACGCCCCTACCCACATCGGCTCCCTTGCGATCTATGACCAGTCCTCGGCGCCGGGGGGGCGTGTCACCTTCAAGGGGATCCTGGGGAACATCGAGCGGCGCCTGCACCTGGCGCGCTGCTTCCGCCAGAAGCTCGTCCGCGCGCCCCTGGATCTCGACCACCCCTATTGGATCGAGGATCCGGACTTCGACCTCGAGTTCCACGTGCGCCACATCGCTCTCCCGCATCCTGGCGACTGGCGCCAACTCTGCATCCAGGTGGCGCGCATCCACTCCCGCCGACTGGATCTCTCGCGGCCGCTTTGGGAGATGTACGTCATCGAGGGCCTCGACGAGATCGAGGCGCTGCCCCCGGGCAGTTTTGCGCTCTTTACCAAGATCCATCACGCCGCCATCGACGGTGTCTCGGGGGCGGAGATCCTGGCGGCCATCCACGACCTCGAGCCCGAGGCGGAACCCGAGCCGCCCGCCGAGGCCTGGCGTCCGGAGCCCAGCCCCAACCTCGTCGAACTCGCCACGCGTACGCTCGCCAACAACGTTCGTTACCCCTTTCGCTTCCTGCAGACCGCGGGCCGCGTTGCGCCCTCGCTGGCAAGCCTGCTGCGTGCGGCGCCCGAAGGCGACGATGCACCCTCGGCTCCGGCTCCGCGCACACGCTTCAACGGCCCCGTTTCTCCGCACCGGGTCGTGGAGGGACGAAGCTTCTCGCTGGACGAAATCCGCGAGATCCGTCGCTGCGTGCCCGGCGCCACCGTGAACGACGTGGTGCTGTCGGTCTGCTCCGGCGCGTTGCGCCGCTACCTCGATCACCACGGCGAGCTTCCCGAAGAGTCCCTCGTCGCCATGGCGCCCATCTCGGTGCGTGCCGAGGCGGAGCGCAGCAGCGCGGGCAACCAGATCTCGGTGATGTTCGTGACGCTCTTCACCCAGATCGCGGATCCCCTGGAGCGCCTGGAGCGGGTCCACAAGGAGACCCAGAACTCTAAGGTCAGCGCCGAGGCGGTGGGCGCGCGTACCATGACCGACATCACGCAGTTCATGCCGGGCGCCCTGGCCGGGCTGGCGACACGCCTCTACACCCGCTTCGGGCTCGCCAACAGCATCCGGCCCTTCCTCAACACGGTGATCACCAACGTGCCCGGCCCGCAGGTTGCGCTCTACTTCACGGGCGCCCGCATGGTGGCGCTGCACGGCCTGGGTCCGGTGATGGACGGTATGGGGATCATCCACCCGGTCTTCAGCTATTTGGGGCGCATTTCCATTGCGGTGACGGCTTGCCGTGACCAGTTGCCCGATCCCGCCTTCTACGCGGAATGTCTGCAGGCCTCCTACGACGAATTGCGCGCGGCGGCCGAGGCGGGGAGCGAATAGCCGCCCGCGCCTCAGTGGTGCTGGTGGTGCGCGTGCTCGTCCGCGGGGGCGGGCTCGTGGCGCTGGCTCTTCTTCTCCATGAAATCGATCACGGCCGCGACGTCGACGTCGTTCAACTGCAGGTTCGGCATGGGGAGTTCGTTGTAGCGGTTGAATAGCTCCATGGCGATGGGATCTTTTTCGGCGAGCATCTGGTCGGGGACTGCGATCCAACGCGCCAGCCATGCGCGGTCGCGCTTGTCGGTGACCCCGATCAGGTCCGGCCCAATGTTGTCCCCGGCGCCCAGGGTGTGACAGGCGTTGCAGCGCGAGCGGAAGAGGTATTCACCTCTCGAGTACTGGGGCTGCGTCTTCACCTCCGCGTAGTCGTTTCGCTTCTGCTTGGGCACCTTCCAGTTGTGCAGCCAGTCCCCGAGATTGGTGGCGAGCGCCTTCGGGTTGTCGAAGGGCGAACGCCTCATCCAGCGCCCGGTGGCCTCGTTCCCGATGATGAGGCTCACGTTGTGGTCCTGTGAGTCGTCCTGGATCTCCTCGATGAAGAGGCCCAGCTTCTTGCGCAGCAGCGTGATGTCCTCTTCTTGTCCCGTCAGGAAGAGCCAGCCCGGACCGACGTCGAATTTCTTCGCGTACTCGCCGAGCACCTCCGGCGTGTCGTTATCCGGGTCGATGCTGATCGAGTACATGAAGATGTCGCTACCCACGCGGTCCCCGAGGATCTGCTGTACCTGCCGGAGGCGCGCGGTCTCGGCGGGGCAGGAGTTCTCACAGCTGGTGAAGATGAAGTTGATGGCCACCACCTTGTCCTTGATGAGGTCGTCGTAGAAGTAGACGGTCTCGCCTTCCGGCGTCACCAGGGGGACGTTGGGGAAATAGTCAGCGCGCCAGCGTCCGCGCCCGTTGGCCGCGTCGGCGGGCCCGCCCGCGAGCATCAGCATGCTACCGAGCAGCGCAAGGAGCGCGGGGAAGGCAGCGACCTGGAGTCGATTCTGCGCCTTCATCACTTCCCCCCCCAAGTGCTCGTACGCCAACTGAATCGTCCTCGCTTCTTCTTCTTCTTCTTCTTCTTCTTGTTCTGCGTTACCGGTTCTTGCGCTTTCGCCGGTTCTTCCGGTGCCACGCTTTGCTTCGGCGGGGTTTCTTTCGGCTTCGTCGTTTCGATGGGCGGAGGGCTACTCGTAGCCGAGTTGATGATCGAGGACTTCTTGGGCATGGAGTAGGAGGCCTTGGCGGACCTGTCACCACTCTTGAAGGTGGATTGCTCGTCGCTTTCGATGTACCCGCATCCCTCCCAGTCCGGCATGGGCGTTGCCATGGAGACGAGCTGTCCGGGCTTCTCGATGTCCCAGCGCAGCAGCATGGCGTGATCTTCGTGCTGCGTGTTGTGGCAGTGCTCCATGTAGGTGCCCGCAAACTCGCGGAAGCGGATCGCGACCTCGACGTAATGCGCGCTGTCGGACATGGTGCCGAGGCGGTAGACGTCCTTGCGCGCCCACTTCTCCCAGATCGGCGGCTCCTGCCCGTCCTTCGTGAGGATCTGGCCCTCCTCGAAGTGGATGTGCACCGGGTGCGCCCAGCCGCCGCTGCTGCTTTCGAGGTGCCAGATCTCGACGCTGCCCATGTCCGGGGCGGCGTCCACACGCTCGGGGTCCGCGCCCATGCCCTGGCCGCCGTCGGTCTTGATCGTCCAGGGAGCCTTGTCGGTCCCGTTGCTCTTGCCGAACTTGAAGCTGCGGTGCTTTGCGTTCTCGAGTTCCTCCACCGTGAAGGTGGGCAGCGGGATCATCTTCTTGGCCCCCTCCACGTAGTGGGCGGGGTTCATGCTCAGGTCCTTGCCCGCGTAGGCCTTCACTCGGAACTCGAGGACCTTCCCCACGGCGGGATCTCCATCGTATTTTCCGGAGGCGACGCTCTTGAGAGAAACCGCGCCCTTCGGGCCCTTGCCGGTCCGGTGTTCCAGCAGGTTCACGAGGTAGAGGCGGTCCCCCTCCTCGAAGCCACTGAAATCCACGATGATGTCGTAGCGCTCCGCGATGGCGTGGGTGGGCAGTTCGCCATTCTCGAAGTAGACCGCGTGCTCCATGATGTTGCCGTCGTTGGCGATCATGTAGAAGGGAACGGGGTTGCCCGCGGCGTCGACCAGGGCGAGTTTGAGGTAGCGGGAGATGCTGCCGTTCAGCAATCGGAAGCGATAGCTGCGCGCGCGCACTTCGAGGAAGGGCTTGTAGAGCCAGTTCACCGTCATGCGGTCTCCGAGGAAACCGTCGAGGTTGAAGATGTTGAAGAAGAGCTGCCCGTCCTTGTCCCAGGCCTTGTCGGCCAACAAGAGATTCACGTCGTAGTCGCGGTTCCCCCAGTCGAGCGCCGTGCCGCTCGGGAAGCGCAGGTTGATGCCGTCCGCCAGTCCCTCGTTGCCGCGATCGATGGCGCTGTAGTAGTTCATCATCGCGGCGCTGCCCTTGTAGACGTTCTGCGCCGTGTAGTCGAGCATGTGGTCGTGGAACCAGTGCGTGCTCATCGTTTCGCGGTANTTGCCGCGGATCTTTCGGATCCCGCCCTGACCGTCCGGTGCGCCGGCTTTCGGGTCCGTGGCCCCGGTGTTGATGCTGTCGTGCCCGGCCAGGATCATGGGCCAGCGGTAGTCGTAGTACTGCCCGGGGAAGAAGAAGGACTGCATGAAGCCGTCGGACTCGGCCGGGTTGTGCCCGTTGTGCTCGTGGGTCGAGAGGGTGTTCATCCCGAAGCCGTCGTTCGCCGATTGATCGACGGGCAGCGCGTTGTGGTGCCGAAACAGCACGGTCTCGCCGTAACGGGCCTGGAGGAGCTTGGGGGGGAGGGTTCCGTCGAAGGTCCATACGGCGTCCGGATTCTGCATGGGCATGTTGGGGTGGAGCTTGACCTCGATACCACTGGAGGTGCCCTGCGAGTAGTAGAGGCCGTCGGGGCCGAACTCTCCGGCACCGAAGCCGTGCATCTGGAGATCGTCACGGAGACCGCCGTTCGTGCGCGCGCCCGTGGTGGCGGTCTGGAAGTAGACCTCGGGGTAGAACTCGCTCCAGCGCTGGTGGGCGAAGGGCTCACCCGGCGGGCGGCCCTCGGCGGCCGATTCGCTGAGGGACCGGCCCAAGGTCTCTTCGATTCGCTTCTGCCAGGGGTTCGGATCAGCGACGTTGGCCATGCGGCTGGGAGGGGGGCTCAGGGGCTGGTCGAGGAAGGTGTCGAGCGCCCCGGGGTCCGGTCCGTTCCAGGCATCCTCGGGCATCGGAAGTGTCGTGCCCTTCTTCTGCTTCCCCTGGGGCAGCGGCTGTGTCCCGAACTCCTCGAAGCGCAGCATCTTCTGCGTGAAGGGTTTCGCGCCGAAGAGCGGGCTCGGCGAGGCGCCGGTGGGAACCTTGAACTTCCCCGCAGCGGCCGGACCCGGCGCGATGGCGACGAGCGAGATCAGCGCGGCCAATCCGATTGCGGAGAGTCGTTCCAGCGATCGGAGCGGTCGGGCGCGATGCGCGCCTTCCGCCACCCGCGGGAGGGATCGGTGACCCGTGGGGTAGCTCGAGGGGTTCTTCTGTCGGAGCGTCTTGTCAGCAGGCATCTTGTTACCTCGGTGTCTCATCGCTGTGTTTCGATGAACCCGAGTGTCTGCCGCTGCGGGTGGCGTCGCTGTGACGCGCGTCACTCCAGTGACAAAGAGATGCGTGGGCGCTTCGGTGTTGCCCCCGGACGGCCCGGAAGCGCTGTCTGCGCGCATCGAGAGCAGGGCGGCGCGCCGGGAAACCCCAGAGATCGGGCGCTGCGAAGTCCGGAGGCGGACTGCCCGCGGGGGGTCGGGGAGCGAGGCCTCGTGGACGCTGCTAGAGGCGTCCCCGTGCGAGGCTCTCGGGGACCCAGGCGGGCGGGCGCTTCTCCGCGAAGGCCGTCATGCCCTCGCGCGCCTCCGGGCCCCGCACCGAGGCCCAGAAGCTCATGAAGTCCACCAGCCCGTATTGGGCGTTGAGGGCGCGCTTCACCTGCAGCCGCGCATCCGGTCCCGTGCGCAGGATGTCCTCGGCGGCCTCCCGGGCGCGATCCAAGAGTTCCGCGTGAGCGGTGACGCGGGAGACCAGCCCGCAGTCGCGCGCCTCGGCGGCATCGAGCTTCCGGCCGGTCAGCAGCATGTCTCGGGCCATCGCCAACCCCACCTGGTGGGGGAGGTAGGCCGCGTAGCCCATGTCCGCGATACCGCGAAAGAGTTCGGGGGCGCGAAAGCTCGCCCGCTCGCTGGCTACCGCCACGTCCGAGAGCATGGCGATCAACAGGCCGCCGCCCTGGCAGATGCCGTTGACCGCGGAGACCACCGGCGCCTGGCTCTGCCGCACCGCCTCGAAGGGGATGACGTCGGCCCCGGTGAGGGTGTCGAGTTCCGGGTAGGCGTCGTCCTCGCGCCCGCGCAACTCGCCCCCCGGCGCGAAGACGTCTCCGGTTCCGGTGATGAGCAATGCGGTGGGTTCCTCGTAGCCATTCACGATCTCCACCGCCCGCTTGATCCCGAAGTACATGGCGCGCGAGAGCGCGTTGCGCGCGGCAGGGCGATCGATGCGGAGCATCGCGATGTGCCCCTCGCGCTCGAAGCGCAGGTGGGGGGTGCCGAGGTCGTGGGTGCTCATGGGGGGAATTCCTTTCGCCGCGCGTGTGCCGGGATCTTGGCCTCTCGCCCCCGCGCGCGTCAAGAACGGGGATCCGGACGCGATCGCTGCCTCTAGGTCGGTTCTTCCTGAAAATCTGTCGCCGGGCGCGGCAGAGGCGCGTGTTCGATGCGGGGCAGCAGCAGCCGTGCCACGCGTTTGCACTCCTCGAGGTGCGGGTAGCCGGAAAGGATGAAGGCGTCGATTCCCACCTCCCGGTAGGCCTGCAGCTTTGCGGCGACTTGCTCGGGGTCGCCGACCAGGGCGGCACCCGCGCCGCTGCGTGCCCGTCCGATCCCGGTCCATAGCCCCGGTTCCACGTAGCCATCGGCGTCGGACTGTTCGCGCAGCCAGGCCTGGCGCTGCACGCCCTCCGATGTCGAGTCCAGCGAGCGCGCGCGGATGCGCTCGCCCTCGACGTCGTCGAGGCGACTCACCAGCTGCGCGGCGGCGTGGCGGGCTTCGCGCTCGCTCTCGCGCACGATCACGTGACTGCGAAGCCCGTAGCGGAGCACACGCCCCGCCTGCTGCGCGCGCTCCCGCATCTCCGTCACGGTAGCGGCCACGCCTTCCACGGTGTCGGGCCAGGTCAAGAAGACGTCGGCCTGTAGCGCCGCGGTCTGCTTGGCGGCTTCCGAGAAGCCCCCGAAGTAGAAGGGCGGGCAGCATCCAGCGCGCGGGCCGATCCGGGGCGGCTCGAGCTGGAGGTCGAGAAACTCGCCCCGCTGGTCGACGGTTCGGCCGTCGAGGAGCGCGCGCAACACGCCCATGTATTCCCGGGTGCGGCGGTAGCGCGGCTCCGCGTCCAGGGCCTGGCCGGGCAGGTCGCTCGAGATGATGTTGAGGGTGAGGCGCCCCGCGCACATCCGGTCGAGGCTTGCGATCTGGCGAGCCAGCTGGGGGGGCCAGGATTCCCCCATGCGCAGGGCCAGCAGCAGTTGGATGCGCTGGGTGAGGGGGGCGATGCCCGCCGCGAAGGTCGTGGCGTCGACCCCCAGCGCGTAGCCCGAGGGCAGCAGAATGTTGTCGAAGCCCGCGCGATCGGCCGCCAGGGTGATGTCGCGACAGTGCTCCCAGGAGCTGGCGAAGCGGGGATCGGCGACGCCGAGGAACTCGGTGTCGTCGTCGCAGAGCGCGGCGAACCAGCTGATCTCGGGGAGGGGACGTGCTTGCGCGCTCACCCCGCGTCTTCCTCCTCGAGCACCTCGGCCAGCGTCACGGTCCTTGCCTCCGAGATAGAGCGCTGGGCGGCCACGCCGACGGCGACGGACCACAGCCCGGCCTCCGCGCCCACCTCGGGTCCCTGGCCCGTGCGCAGGGCGTCGCGGAAGCGGAGGTGCTCGACGAACGAGGAACCGTGGTGGAATCCCTGGTACGCGGCCTCCGAGGCTTCGACGGGGATTTCTTCCACGGCTCCGATGCGGTGGGTCGCGCGGAGGCCGACGCGCAGCTGCGAGGCGGGCACGAAGGCCTCCAGCTTGCCGAGATCCCCCACCACCGAGAGTTCCTCCTGATTGTGGGTGGCCTCGGCGAACATGCAGAGGTCGAGCATGCCTCGGGCGCCGGACTCGAAGTCGACGATCACGAAGGCATTGTCGAGGATGTCCGGGCGTTCGCCCTGGTAGCGCTCCTCGAGGTGGTTGAGGTCCTGGGCGCCGGAGGCCATCACCCGGTGCGGGCGGGAGCCCGTGATCAGAGACATCAGGTCGAAGAAGTGGCAACACTTTTCCACGAGGGTGCCGCCGGTGTTGCGGTTGAAGCGGTTCCAGTCTCCCACCTTGGGGAGGAAGGGGAAGCGGTGCTCGCGGATCGCGAGCATGCGGACGGCTCCGATCGCTCCGCTGGCGACCTTCTCGACCAGGGCCGCGATGGCGGGGATGAAGCGGTACTCGAGTCCCACCCAGAGCATTCCCCCCGAGCGATTGGCTTCGAGCACCCGGCGGCAGTCGGCGACCGTGGTGCAGAGGGGCTTCTCGACCAGCACCGGCAGCCCACGGGGCGCGATGTCCAGCAGGATGTCGGCGTGGGTCATGTTGGGGCTGGCCACCACCAGGGCGTCGCAGATCCCCGCTTCCAGCAGCGCGCGGTGGTCGGGAAAGCAGGGAACCGCGTCCTCGAGCAGCGAAGTCGCGCTTTCGAGGGAGCCCTCGTCGGGATCGCAGAGCGCGGCCACTTCCACGCCGTCGAGCGCTCGCAGGTTCTGGATGTGCTCGCGGCCCATCATGCCGGTGCCGATCACCCCGTAGCGCAGCGGCGCGTTCATCGGAGCTCCACGCCGCCCACGGAGCGGGCAAGGTGGGCCCACGCGTGTTCTCCGAGTTCCGGGAAGCGCGCTGCGAATCGGGCGTGGATCTCCCCGGCCAGCGCATCCGCGCGGCCGGCCTCGACGAGGGCCAGCGAGCACCCCCCGAAGCCCGCGCCGCTGAAGCGCGCGCCCAGCACCCCGGGGCTTTGCTCGAGGATTTCCTGCAGGGCGATCAATTCCGGGGAGCCCGTCTGGTAGTTTTCGATGGAGCTGCGGCAGGACTCGAACATCAGCTGCCCGAAACCCGACAGGTCGCCCCGCCGCCACAGCTGCCAGCCGCGTTCCACCCGCTGGCGCTCGCCGAAGAAGTGCGCGGCGCGCCGCCGCTGCGCTGCGGGCAGTGATCCGCCGTGCGTCTCGAAGCGGGTATCGGAAAGCGCGCCCAGGCGCGAGACGTCTGCGTGAGCGCCCGCTCCCGCGAGCGCGCGCGCGGCGGCGTGGCACTCTTCGACTCTCTGGTTGAAGCCGGTCGCCGCGAGGTTGCGCGGGCAGCCGCTCCAGAACACCAGGAAGCGCGCCTCGCCCTGCGACCCAGCCGGGGTCGCGGACTCCCACGAGAGTGCTTCGGTGTCGATGCGCAGCAGTTCACCCGGGCGTGCGGCGGCGATG
>JABSQX010000169.1 GCA_013215615.1 Myxococcales bacterium
CATCCTGCTGCTGGTACCGGGGATCTTGACCTTCATGCGGGAGCGGCAGTGATGCTCGCCTTCGTGATTCGGCGCGTCGGTTACGGGGTGCTCGTCGTCTTCGGCGTGCTCTTCTTGCTCTTCCTGCTCTTCTTCACGGTGACGACCCCCGATGACGTGGCCCGCAAGGCGCTCGGAGAGCGGGTGCCGCCCGCGGTCATCGAACAGTGGAAGGCCAACCACGGCTACGACAAGCAGCTCTTCCCCGGTCCCGGCGCGTGGACGGACAACATGCTCGTCGAGCACTACCGCAGGATGCTCACCTTCGACTTCGGACGCAGCGACGCAGACGACGTCCTCATCCTCGACCGCATCCGGCGCGGCATGGGGCCGAGTCTGGCGCTGACCCTGCCCCTCTTCGTGCTTTCCCTGCTGGTGGGCCTTCCGCTCGCGCTGTTGGTGGCCTTCTTTCGCGAGACCTACATCGACCGCAGCGGGGTGGTGCTGGCGGTGCTGGCCATGAGTGTCTCGATCCTGCTCTACATCATCGGCGCCCAGTACCTGGTGGGGCGGATCCTTCACTGGTTTCCGATCTCGGGCTTCGACTCCGATCCCCGCGTCCTGATGCGCTTCCTCGCGCTTCCCATCTTGGTGGGGTTGATGGCCGGCATCGGCGGCGACCTGCGCTTCTACCGGACGGTCTTCCTGGAAGAGAGCAACACCGACTACGTGCGCACTGCCCGGGCCAAGGGCTGCGGGGAGGCGCGGATCATGTGGCATCATGTCTTCCGCAACTCGCTGATTCCGCTGCTGACACGCGTGGTGTTGGCAATTCCCTTCCTCTTCATGGGCTCGCTGCTCCTGGAATCCTTCTTCGGCATCCCGGGCCTTGGCGCCATTACCGTGGACGCCGTCCAGGGCAATGACTTCTCGGTGCTGAGGACCATGGTGTACATCGGTTCGCTGCTCTTCGTGGCCGGGCAGATCCTCACCGACCTCTCCTACGGTCTGGTGGATCCCCGGGTGCGGCTCGAGTAGGGGGGCGCGTGGCGGGCTGGGTGCTCTCGAACATCGTCGTTGCGGTCCTGCTGGGCACGGCGTTGGGGCTCACCCTCGCCGCGCGACGCTCCCGCATGTGGTCCGACACCTTCCGGGATCTCTGGCGGCGCCGGCGCCTCGCAATCGGGGTGATCGCCTTCTATGTCGTGGTCGCGCTGCTGGACAGCGTGGCCTGGGTGGGCGGAGTGGAGGCAGGCGAGGATACGGTGGCGCGCTACCAAGCCCAGAGCGTGCTCGACCGGCTCTTCTCGGACCGCCAGGAGCGAAGCTACTCGGCGCCGCTGGCGGACGTCGAGTTCTACGACGGGGCGCCGCTCCGGCATCCGGGCACTCACCTGCTCGGCACCGACCTGATCGGCCGCGACGTCCTCTACCTCTCGCTCAAGGGGGCGCGGGTGGCGCTTCTCATCGGCGGGCTCACCAGCCTGCTGGCAATCCCCCTGGCCCTGCTCTTCGGGATCTCCGCCGGCTATTTCGGTGGGCGCATCGATGACTTCGTGTTCTTCCTGATGTCCACCCTGGCCTCCATGCCGGGCCTCCTGCTGCTGATCGCGCTGATCATGGTACTGGGCAAGAGCACCCTGGCCGTCTGTTTCGCGCTGGCGGTGACGGGCTGGGTGGGTTTTTGCCGGGTCGTGCGCGGAGAGACCTTCAAGCTGCGCGAACTCGAGTACGTCTCCGCCGCGCGGTCGCTGGGGGTCTCGGAGCCCAGCATCATCCTGCGCCACGTGCTTCCGAACCTCATGCACCTGGTGATCATCACCTTCGTGCTGATGTTCTCGGGCCTCGTGCTCTCCGAGGCCATCCTCTCGTGGCTGGGCATCGGTGTGGAGGGGAGTTGGGGGCAGATGATCGACCAGGCGCGCGATGAGCTCTCCCGGGATCCCATCGTGTGGTGGAACATCGCCGCCGCGGGCGGTGCGCTCTTCGGACTGATCCTGGCCGTGAACTTCGTGGGTGACGCGCTGCGCGACACGCTCGACCCGCGCACCCTGCGAGACGCCGAATGAGCGCGCTACTCGAGGTGGAGGGGCTGACCACGCGCTTCCCCGGCCCGAACGGGGGCGTGCCCATCGTGGACGGCAGCAGCTTCACGATCGATCGTGGCGAGGTGCTGGCGTTGGTCGGGGAGTCGGGCTGCGGGAAGTCGATGACCGCTCTCTCGCTGATGCGCCTGGTCCCCAAGCCGGGGCGCATCAGCGACGGCCGGGTGCTTCTCGAGGGCCGGAACCTGCTGGAGCTCCCGGTCTCCGAGATGCGCGACGTTCGCGGCAGCCGGATCTCGATGATCTTCCAGGAGCCCATGACCAGCCTGAACCCGGTACTCCGGGTGGGCGAGCAGGTCATCGAGGCCATCCGGCTCCACGAGAAGATCAGTCGGGGGGAGGCCCGAGCCCGCGCGCTGAATCTCTTCGTGGAGGTGGGGGTTCCCGATCCCGAGGCCCGGCTCGACGCCTACCCCCACCAGCTCTCTGGTGGCCTCAAGCAGCGCGTCATGATCGCCATGGCCCTGTCCACGCGACCCGAGTTGCTGATTGCCGACGAGCCCACCACCGCCCTGGACGTGACCATCCAGGGCCAGATCCTGCGCCTACTCCGGGATCTGCAAGAGCAGCGCGAGATGTCGATCCTGCTCATCACCCACGACCTGGGCATCGTGAACGAGCTGTCGGACCGCGTGGCCGTGATGTACGCGGGACGCATCGTGGAGAGCGGCAATCGCACGGAGATCTTCCGCTCGGCGCGGCACCCCTACACGCTGGGCCTGCTGCGTTCGAACCCCGCGCTGGTGGCTGCCGGTGAGCGGCTGCCGGAGATCCCCGGCGTGGTGCCCTCGCCCGCGGACTGGCCCGCGGGTTGCCGCTTCCGACCGCGCTGCCGCTCGGCATTCGATCGCTGCGGGCGGGAGGTCCCGGGCGCGACTCGCGTGGGCGAGGCGCACGTTGTCCACTGCCACGCTCTCGAGGAGGACCGGCCCGTGGGAGAGCGCGCGTGAGTGGAGGCGGGGGCAGTCCGTTGTTGCGCGTGGAAGGATTGCGGAGCTGGTTCCCGATCCGGCGGGGCCTGCTGCGCAAGACCGTCGGGCACGTTCAGGCGGTCACGAACGTGGATCTCGAGATCCCGCCGGGCAGCACCCTGGCGCTGGTGGGCGAATCGGGATGCGGCAAGACCACCGTGGGCAGATCGATCCTGCGGCTCACCCCCGCGCAGTCGGGGCGCGTGCTCTTCGACGGTGTCGACCTCCTCTCGCTCTCACGCCGGGCGCTGATTCCCTATCGCCGCCAGCTGCAGATCGTCTTTCAGGACCCCATGGCCTCGCTGGATCCCCGTATGCGGGTGCGCGATGCGGTGGCCGAGGGCATGCGCAGCTTTCGTATCGGAGCGAATGAGACGGAGCGCACGAAACGCGTGGCCCGGCTCCTCGAGCGCGTCCAACTCGACCCCGACCAGATGTGGCGCTATCCGCACGAGTTCTCCGGTGGCCAGCGGCAGCGCATTTGCATCGCGCGCGCCCTGGCCGTGGAGCCGCGCCTGATCATCTGCGACGAGGCGGTCTCGGCCCTCGACGTCTCCATCCAGGCGCAGATCCTCAACCTGCTGGGGGATTTGCAGCGCGACCTGGGTCTCGCCTACCTCTTCATCACCCATGATCTCGGCGTGGTCCGCTACCTCGCCCAGCGCGTGGCCGTCATGTACCTGGGGCAGATCGTCGAGGAGGGTAGTACCGAGGAGATCTTCGAATCCCCCCAACACCCCTACACCGAAGGCCTGTTGGCGGCGGTACCCTCCGTGGACCCCGATCGCCGAGGCGGCATGTCGGGTGTGGAGGGCGACGTGCCTTCTCCCTCGGATCCCCCCAGTGGCTGCCACTTCCACACGCGCTGCCCCGTGGTCTTCGACCGCTGCCGCTCCGAGGCACCTCCGCTCTTCCGCGTCGGCGCTTCCACGAGCCGCTGTTTCCGCGCGGCACCTGGGGGCGGCTAAGCGTGGCGCCGCATCGCAGCGCGTCATCGTCCTTGGCAGGCCGCGGCCCGCGGAGCGGGCGGATCCGATGACCGCCGCCGGTGGTCTGCGCGTGCAGAGTGTGCTGCAGAGCGATCAGGGCCTCGTGCGCGCCGCCAACGAGGATGCCCACGGCCAGATGACGACACCCGACGGTGCTCTGCTGCTGGTGGTGGCCGACGGGATGGGGGGCCACGTGGCGGGAGATGTCGCGAGCCAGATGGCGGTGGAGGTCGTGCTGGAACTTGCCGCTTCTTCCCGTGCCGGGCCGGAGGCCCTGCTCCGGGAGGCCATCGGTGGAGCCAACGACCGCATCTTGAATCGCGGCAGCCGGGAGCAAGAGCTGGCGGGAATGGGAACCACCGTCGTCGCCCTGCTGCTGCATCCCGATGGGGATGCCTGGACGGCGCACGTGGGTGACAGCCGCGCCTATCGCCAGCGCGAGGGCCACCTCGAGGCGATCACGGAAGACCACTCCCTGGTCGCGGAGTTGCAGCGTCGCGGCGCGCTCAGTGAGGAGGAGGCCTGGAACGACCCGCGGCGCAACCAGTTGACGCGCTGCCTCGGCATGCTGTCCGGGGTCGAGGTGGAGGTGGGGTGGGTGGCGACATTGCCGGGGGATCGTTTCCTGTTGTGTTCCGACGGCCTGTCGGGGGTCGTCGAGGCGCCGCGCATCGAGGAAGTGTTGGCCGGGGAGACGATCGAGGCGTCGGCGCGGGCGCTGGTTGCGGCCGCCAACGACTGCGGGGGGCCGGACAACGTCACCGTCGCCCTGGCCTGGCTATCCTGAGGGCTGCGCGCGGGGTGCCGCGGAGAGGCGCCTTGACACCCGGGATGCTGGGGGGCAGTCTGCGCTTCGTCCGGCCCACAGCGTGGGCGCCCTCTAGACCGGAGGCCCCATGAGACTCGAATACGGTTTCCAACTCGCGGACGTCGAGGTGCCCTGTTTCGCGGTGGAAGCCGTGGAGGGGATCGGCAAACTCTTCACTCTCACCACCCTGGTGATGAACGTGTTGGAGACCCGGCAGCGGGTGGAGATCGTCTTCCACGGCCTCAACCCGCGTGACCCGGAGGCGAAGCTCCAGGCCTTCAAGGAGATCGCGGCGGGCTGCTCGAGTGCGGGGGAACTCTCCTACGCGCCGGGGGCCGACGGGCAGATCGAGGGCTCGTCGAGCTACTTCCGCTGGGTGACGATCGCGCGGAGCTGAGCGTAACTGCCGGGGGAGCCGGCGCTCAACGCGGGTCGCTGTCGTCGCGCGAGGCGCTGCGCCGCCCGGCGAGCAGACCCGCCATCACTACGGCGCCCGCGAAGCCGAGGGGCATGCCGGCCGAAGCGCTCGGCGGCGCGCAGCCCTGCACGGTGCAGGATCGCCCCAGCCAGGCACGCGCCTCGGCGCTCGTGGCTGCCGATTGCTGGGAGGCCTGCACGCTGAGCGGAAGCGTCAGTGCACACACCCCGAGCCACAGCGTACGCCGGAGGGCGCGCCGCCGCGCCCGGGGGACAAAGTCGTGGCTGAAGGGAAAACCCAGCATGCTAGGAGTCTATCGCAGCCGTCCCGGCCTGCGAAGTGCGCTCCGGGGATTGGCAGCAGACGTCGTGTTTCGTATTTTCCGCCCTGTCGCGCGGTGTCTCGTGGGGGGGCGCCCTCGGCTGGCCACCGCTCCATGGGTGCCGGGCGCGCATCACTTCGCGCAAGCCCCCGCCTACAAGCGAGGATTCGGAGAGCGGATGATCGAAGTCGAAGATCTCAGCAAGCGCTATGGCGACGTGCTGGCGGTGGACGCCCTCTCCTTCTCGGTGGCTCGAGGCGAGGTGGTCGGCTTCCTGGGCCCCAACGGCGCCGGCAAGACCACCACCATGCGCATGCTCACCGGCTTCCTGCCCCCCAGCGATGGCACCGCCCAGATCGCGGGCCACGACATCCTCGAGGACTCCCGGGCCGCCCGGCGCGCCGTGGGCTATCTGCCCGAGACCCCGCCCCTGTATCCCGAGATGCGGGTCGAGGACTACCTCGCCTACGTGGCCGCCATCCGGGACGTGCCTCGGCGCGCCCGCGACGAGAAGGTGAGTCGCGCGATCGAGCGCTGTGCGCTCAAGGAGAAGCGCAGTCACGTGATCGGGACGCTGTCGAAGGGCTTCAAGCAGCGCGTGGGCATCGCCCAGGCCATCGTCCACGACCCACCCGTGCTGATCCTCGACGAGCCGACGGCGGGCCTCGACCCGAACCAGATCCGCGAGATCCGTGATCTGATCGCGGAACTCACCAGCGCGGACGCGGAGGCCCGGCAGACGGTGATCCTCTCCTCCCACATCCTGGCCGAGGTGAGGACGATCTGCGGCCGGGTCGTGATGATCAACGAGGGGCGCAAGACCGTCGACGCCAGCATCGAGGAACTCACCCGCGACGGGCAGAGCCTGGAGGCGCTCTTCGCGCGGCAGTCCGCGAGTGATCTCGGGGATGTCGCGGTTTCCCGGGAGGTGTCCTGATGCGGCACGTCCCCACGGTGGCGCTCCGTGAACTGCGCTCGCTCTTCGTCTCGCCGGTCGCCTACGGGGTGCTCTCGCTCTTCGCCGTCCTGAGCGGGCTCTTCTTTTCCCTCTACGTGGCAGCCTTCAATGCCTGGATGGTCCAACTCCAGCAGTTCCAGGCCTTCGACCAGCTCCAGGAACTCAACTTGAACGACCACCTGATCGGCGCCTTCTTCGACAACGTGGGAATGGTGCTGATGTTCCTGGTTCCGGGTATCACGATGAGCCTCTACGTGGCGGAGAAGAACAACGGAACCGAAGAGCTGCTGCTGACCAGCCCGCTCACCAGCTGGGACATCGTGCTCGGAAAGTTCGCCGCCGCGGCGCTCTTCGTGACGCTGCTGGTCGCGATGGCCGGGGCCCTCCCCGGGCTGCTCTTCTTCTACGGTGAGCCCGAAGTGGGCAAGACACTTTCCGGCCTGCTGGGCACCCTGCTGCTCGGCTGGACGTACGTGGCCGTCGGCGCCTTCGCGTCCTCGCTCACGCGCAGCCAGGTGGTGAGCTTCCTGATCTGCTTCGTACTGCTGCTGGTCCTGATGCTGCTTCCCGCGGTCGCAGATCTGGGATTGGCGGGCGCGGGCGACGGTCTGTCCGCCGTCTTCCGCTGGCTCTCCGCCGGGGGCCACGTGCAGGGCCTCATCCAGGGCCTGGTGGACACCGCGGACCTCGTCTACTTCGCGGTCATGATCGGCAGCTTCCTGCTGCTCACCCGCCTGACGGTCGATTCCGTTCGCTGGCGTTAAGGAGGAGCGTTTCGATGAGGGGATTCTCATCCCTGCTCGTGGGACTCGGCCTGGTGGGGGTTTCCTTTGCGCTGTTGAGCTTCCTGGTGGCGATCTTTGGCGGCCTGGGTTTCGACGCGGGCTTCGATTTTTGGTGGATCGGCATCAATGCGCTTTTCGGCGCGGGCTTCCTGGCCTGGGCGGCGCTGCGGAACCTCGACCTGATGCGGGAGCGCATGCGCTCGGGGGAGGCACGTCGCGCCGGCAAGTACGGGACCAGCGCCGTGCTGGGTACGCTGCTGGGAATCTCGATCCTGGGCATGCTGGGTTTCCTGGGTACCCGCTACCACGAGCGCTTCGACTGGAGCGAGTCGGGCGTCCATACGCTCTCCGACCAGTCCCGCACTGTGCTCGCGGGCCTTACGAGCGACGTGGAGGTGCTTGCGCTGGTTGCCAAGACCGACGAAGCGCCGCTGCGGGGCCTGCTCGACCGTTACGCGTATCAGAGCGATCGTTTTTCCGTCGAGTACGCGGATCCCAACGTGCGTCCCGGCCTGCTCGAAGTCTACGGGGTCTCCCCCGACGAGTTGGGCCGCGCGCTCCTGGTCATCGGCATCGGTGACGAGCGCGTGAAGGTCGATGAGATCGGCGAGGAGTCCGTGACCAACACCCTGGTGAAGCTCACCCGGCAGGGCGAGAAGCTCGTCTATTTCCTGGAGGGTCACGGCGAGCGCGCTCTCGAAGGGGAGGCGGGAGAAACCCGCGACGGCTACGCGCGTGCGGCCAACTTCCTTCGGAACGAGAACTACCGGGTCGAGACCCTGCTCCTGGCCGCGCTCCCCGATGTGCCCGAGGACGCAGATGTGGTGGTGGTGGCGGACGCGTCGCGGCCGCTGCTCGACGAGGAAGTGGAGGCCCTGGAGCGCTATCTCGCGCGCGGCGGTGCCCTGATGGTCCTGGTGGACCCTCGCACCGAGGGCGCATGGGTGGACCGCCTGGGAGCCTGGGGGGTGGAATTGGGCGACGACGTGGTGATCGACCGCACGCTGGCGCTCTTTGGCCGCGCCACGACGCCACTGGCGGGGGCCTACGATGGCGAGCACGAGATCACTCGCGGCATGCGGGAGCCCGCTCTCTTTCACGAGGTGCGCAGCGTCCGGGCTGCAGAGGACGCCGCCGAGGACTTCACCGAGTTGGTGTTCACCGGCGAGAGCTCCTGGGCGGAGCGCGATCTGCAGCGCATGGATCTCGACAACGAGGTGGCCTTCGACCCGGAGGATCTCGGCGGG
>JABSQX010000170.1 GCA_013215615.1 Myxococcales bacterium
CGGCATGCGGCGTCCGAGGCCGCGCAGATCGGAGATGTACTCGGATCCCACTCGGTAGACCACGCAGGCAGCCACCAGGAAGAGGCCGCCCTTCATCAGCGCGTGGTTGAAGAGGTGGACGAGGCCACCCGTCAACCCGCTCTGGTTGGCGAGGCCGAGACCCAACGTCATGTAACCGATCTGAGCCACGCTCGAGTAGGCGAGCAGCCGCTTCAGGTGGGTCTGGTAGATGGCGGCGATGGAGCCTACGAACATGGCCGCGAGCGAGAGCGGCACCAGCAACAAATGCAGCCGCATGACCTCGAAGACGAAGACCGCTCCGAACACCGTGAAGACCAGGCGCACCAGCACGTAGTAGGCGACCTTGGTGGCGGTGGCGGAGAGGAAGGCCGAGACCACGGCCGGCGCGAAACTGTAAGCGTTGGGGAGCCATTGGTGGAGGGGGAAGACCGCGAGCTTGATGCTCGTCCCGATCACGAGGAACGCGAAGGCCATCCCGATGGTTCGGGTCTCCAGTACGGGAGGCAGGCGTTGGGCGAGATCCTGGAGATTCAGCGTGCCCGTCATCTGGTACATGAGACCCACGCCGATCAGGATGAAGGTTCCCCCCACGGTCCCCATGACGAGGTAGGAGAAGGCGGCAGTCAGCGCCCTGCGATCTCGGCCCAGGCTGATCAGCGTGTAGGAGGCCAGCGAGGAGATTTCCAGAAAGACGAAGATGTTGAAGGCGTCTCCCGTGATCGTAATGCCCAGAAGTCCGGTGAGCGCCAGCAGGAAAGCCGCGTAGAAGAGGTAGTGGCGCTCGCGCGGAATGCGCAGCGCAGCGCCCTCGATGCCAAACGGTAGTACCACCGAGGCGATGCCACTCACGATCACCAGCACGTAGGCGTTGAGCAGATCGATCCGGTACTCGATGCCAAGCGGCGGCGGCCAGCCGCCCATGTGATATGAGATGACTCCCTGCGCCAGCACCCGGTCGAGCAGGGAGAGCGCCATGGCCAGGCAAAGCCAACTCACCGCCACGGCAAAGCAACGCACCCACAACGCGTTTCGCAACAGCAGGCAGAGGGGCGCCGCCACCAGCGGAAGGACGATCTGCAAGGCCGGTAGTTGTTCCATCAGGCTTTCGGCGCATCCATCCGGATGATCTCGTCCTCTTCGACGCTCCCGTAGGCTTCATGGATGCGCACCACGATGGCGAGACCCAGCGCCAACGTCGCAACCCCCACGACGATGGCGGTCAGCATCAGCACGTGGGGAAGCGGGTTCGAGTAGACGACCTCCCCGCCGCCCTCCGGGATGATGGGCGCCGTACCGCCGCTCACCTTGCCCATGGAGACATAGAAGAGGATGACGGAGACCTGAAAGATGCTGAGTCCCATCATCTTCTTCACCAGGTTGTCGCGGGCGATCACGATGTACAGGCCGATCATCATCAGGACGACGACCACCCAGTAGTTCCAGAGGCCGAGCCACACCATCAGTCGTGCCGCCTCCCCGCGAAGGCCTGGAAGATCGCCAGCATCGAAGACGTCACCGTCAGTCCCACGCCGAATTCGACGAGCAGGATGCCCAGATGCAGGCCGTGTCCTGGATCGTGGGGGTCGAGGGCCTTGTAGTCCAGGTAGTTGGCCTGCAGGAGCATCGTCGCGATCCCGACTCCGGCGTAGAGGAGCAGGCCCAGCGCAGTGCCCACCTCGATGAGACGCGGCGACACCACGGCCTCGAGCCGGTCCAGCCCGAAGATCAGCGCGTAGAGGACGAAGCCCGCGGCAAAGATCACGCCGGCCTGGAAACCTCCTCCGGGCCCATAGTCACCGTGGAACTGCACGTAGAGAGCGAAGAGCAGGATGAAGGGAATGAGCGCCTGCGCGACCACGCGCAGCACCACCTTCTCGCGCATCCTCTGCGGCTGCAGCATCAGTGGGGCCGCTCCCCGCGCTGCCGACGCCGCTCCACGAGCAACAGCATCACCCCGACCGCCGCGGTGAAGACCACCGCGGTCTCTCCCAGGGTGTCGAAACCGCGATAACTGGCCAGCACCGCGGTCACGACGTTGGGCAGCCCGAACTCCCGTTGCGTGCCGGCGATGTAGTCGGGTGCCACGTGCTGGTGGATGGGCGCCGCGGGATCCCCGTAGTGGGGCATGTCGAGTGTTCCCACCAGCAGCGCGGCACCCGTCACCCCCACCACCACAAGCGGCAGCAGACGGAGCGGCTTTTCGCGCTCCTCCCGCGCACAGAGGGAGAGCGTGCCGAGCAGCAGCACCGTGGAGACGCCCGCCCCCACCGCAGCCTCGGTGAAGGCCACGTCCACGGCATCCATCAAGGTAAAGAGGCCCGCGGAAAGCAGACTGAAGATGCCCGTGAGCATGGCCGCCGCAAAGAGATCCCGAAGACGCGCCACCACGACCGCAATAACGAGCAGGAAGGCAAAGAGCAGCACCTCAATCGGCACCGCGGTCCTCCCCGACCTGTTCGGTCTCGAGCCGCGTGTCCGCCCCGAACGCCAAACCATGCGCGTGCGCCGCGCGGTACAAGGCGTGGCCCGCCGTGGGGCTCGTGATGTAGATGAAGACCAGTACCATGACGAGCTTGACGGTCACCAGGCCGAAGCCAGCCTGCAGCATCAAGCCGGACAGGATGAGGCCGGCAGCCAAGGTGTCGCTGATGCCTGCGGCGTGGGCGCGCGCCCAGAAATCGGGCATGCGCAGCAGCCCCAGCCCGCCGACTACGCAGAACAGCGCGCCGGAACCCAGCAAGACCCAGCTCAGCAGTCCCGTGAGGTCGGTCATGACGCAGACTGGGAGTCGTCGCGTCCCAGATCGCCGAAGCGCACGAACTTCAGCACCGCGATGATCCCCACGAAGTTCACCAGCGCGTAGAGGAGCGCGAGGTCGAGCCAGTCGGGTCTTCCCGACAGGAAGCCACTGACCGCGATGAGAAGCACCGTCTTGGTGCCAAACACGTTGAGCGCCAGGATGCGGTCGAAGACACTGGGCCCACGCACGGCCGCCACCAGCGCGAGCAGCATGGCGGTGAGTACACCCAGCATCGCCACCGAGAACATCAGCCCTCGCCTTCCAGCCGCGCCACCCGGCGATTCATGGAGCCCTCCAGCACGCCCGCGGCAGATTCCGCGGTGAGCGCGTGCACGAGGACGCTGCCGTCCTCCACCTCGAGGCTCAGGGTGCCCGGGGTCAGAGTGATGGAGTTGGCGAAGATCGTCTGGCCCAGCGGCGTCTTCTGCAGCGCACGCACGCGCACCAAGCGTGGCGCGATGGGGAGCGACGGATCCAGGATCAGCCGGGCCACCGCCAGGTTCGCCTTCACGATCTCCCAGAGCAGCCAGGGCAAGTACGCGAGCGGCCGCAGGCCCAAGGTATAGACACGGGGCGCCTCGGCGACGCGGTCCATGCGCCGCGACACGCCCACCACCAGCAACACCGATCCGGCACCGAAGGCGAACAGCAACGCGTCGTTGTGCCCGGACCAGAGCAACCATGCGCCGGCCAACAACAGACCTGTGACCAGGATGCGAATCGGCAACTCCCCGCGAAGTGCACCGTTGGTATCAGTTGAAACCCTGCGCTGGCAAGACCTCTCCCGTGCTGCCCGGGTCTACCCCGCGGTGCCCGCCACGGCCCGGTGTCCAATGCTCAGTGCAACGATCGATCTAATGACCCAATACATACCTAAAAAAATACGTATTTTGTTCTATAAAGACATGACAATAGACAATTGACTGCATATCTAATCGAGTGTACTGTTCGATCGTGCAGATCGAGCTGAAACGAAGGCCCGCCGACGCCGGCGAGCCCCTCTACCGCCAGATCGCCGCGGCGATTCGCGGGCGGGTCGAGAGTGGCGAGCTGGCCCTCGGCACGCGCCTGCCCGCCATCCGTGAACTGGCCCGCGAACTGGCGGTCAATCGCAACACCGTGTCCCTTGCCTACGAGGCGCTCGCGGCCGCCGGGGTCGTGGAATCCACGGTGGGCCGCGGCACGTTCGTGCGGCGCGCCTCCTCGGCCGAGCCCTCCGGCCACGAAGCCCTGGAGCCCACCCTCTCCCCTCTCGCCGAGCGCCTGCTGCACTTCGAGCGCTCTCGGCCGCGATTCGGAAGCGGGGGAGACGCGGTGCCCATGCACAGCGTGGTGCCGGGACCGGATCTCTACCCCGTGGAGGCCTTCCGCAAGGTGATGAACCGCACGCTGGCCCGGGGCGGCGCAGAGCTCTTCACCTACGGCGATCCACAGGGGCAGCCCCGCATGCGGGAGCTGCTCGCAGAGCGCCTGCAACGAGCCGGGATCGGAGTCTCGCCCCAGGAGATCCTGCTGTGTCACGGGGCCAGCCAGGGGATCGCGCTGGCGCTGCGTCTCTTCACCAGCCCGGGCGACACGGTTGCGCTGGAGGAGCCCACCTACAACAACGCACTCGCAGCAACGCTCGCCATGGATCTGCACACTGCGGCGGTCCCCATGCGCGACGGGGCCGTGGACCTCGAGGCCCTCGAACGCAGCCTCGCGCGCCCCGAGGTCAAGGCCTTCTACACGATTCCCACCTTTCACAATCCGCTGGGCACCAGCACTTCCCTCGCACACCGCAAGGCTGTGCTCGCCATCGCGGCCCGGGCCGGTGTACCCGTGATCGAGGACGGCTACGAGATGGATCTGCGTTACGCGGGGCGCCCGGTGCCGCCGCTCGCCGCCCTCGACGAGTCGGGTCTCGTCGTGCACCTCTTTTCCTTCTCGAAATCGCTGTTCCCCGGTATCCGAATCGGCGCTGTCTCCGCCCGCGGCCGCTGCATGGACGGACTGCTCGCCCTCAAGCAGGCCACCGACCTCTCCGACTCCCTGCCCCTCCAGGCGGCACTCGCCGCCTTCCTGGAGAGCGGCGAGTACGACCGGCACCTCGGCCGTGTCGGGCGGCTCCTGCGGGGCCGGAGAGATGCCGTGTTGGCAGCGCTCGAACGCGAGATGCCCGCGGGCAGCCACTGGACCCGCCCCGAGGGCGGCTACCAGGTCTGGCTGCAGTGTCCGGACGGAATCGACTCCTCGGATCTGCTACCCGACGCGGCCGCGGCCGGCGTGCTCTTCGCGCCCGGTTCCCAGTTTCACCACGAGGCGCGCGCCTCCTCGGCACTGCGCCTGTCGATCTCGATGGCGGACGCCGTGCAGTTGGAGCGAGGCGTGGAACGCCTCGCACTCTGTATCCGCGAACACCTGACCCACTCGCCGAGGATGTCCTCGGCGGTTCACGTTTGATCCCGGTCCCCAGGGCATGGGGCGGGGCGATCCACTGACCCATTCGCAAGAAACAGGAGGGAACCCGATGAGCGAGACACGAAGCGCGGGACAGGCGCGCACCGGCGCCGAGGCCTTCGAGATCAAGGTAGGCCTCGCCGAGATGCTGAAGGGCGGCGTCATCATGGACGTCACCACGCCCGAGCAGGCGAAGATCGCCGAGGACGCCGGCGCCGCCGCGGTGATGGCGCTCGAGCGCGTCCCCGCCGACATCCGCAAGGAAGGTGGAGTCGCGCGCATGTGTTCCATCGAGGTCATCGAGGGCATCCAGAAGTCGGTGTCGATCCCGGTGATGGCCAAGGTTCGCATCGGCCACTTCCAGGAGGCGCGCGTGCTCGAGGCCCTGGGCGTGGACTTCGTGGACGAGAGCGAGGTCCTCACGCCGGCCGACGAAGCCCACCACGTCTGGAAGCACGACTTCCGTTCTCCCTTCGTCTGCGGCGCACGAAACCTCGGCGAGGCGCTGCGGCGCATCGGCGAGGGCGCCGCCATGATCCGCACCAAGGGGGAAGCCGGCAGCGGCAACATCGTGGAGGCGGTGCGGCACCTGCGCGATGTAATGGGGGGGATCCGCAGCCTCGCGGCACTCTCCCCGGACGAGATCCCCACGCGGGCCAAGGAACTCTTGGCGCCCGTGGCGCTGGTACAGGCGGTGGCGGAACGCGGAAGCCTGCCGGTCCCCAACTTCGCCGCGGGGGGCATCGCGACGCCCGCCGACGCGGCGCTCTGCATGTCGCTGGGCGCAGAAGCGGTCTTCGTGGGCTCGGGGATCTTCAAGAGCCAGGACCCGCCGGCTCGCGCCCGGGCCGTGGTGCACGCCACCACCCATTGGCGGGAGGCCGAAGAGGTGCTCAACGCCAGCCGCGGCCTCAAGGAGGCCATGCCGGGCATCGAGATGGAAACCCTGGCCGAGCACGAGCGCCTGGCCAACCGCGGCTGGTAGGGCGAGGTGGCGACCGCGCGACCCCGGGTCGGCATCCTCGCCGTACAGGGCGACGTGGAGGCCCACGCCCGCTCGCTCGAGCGCCTGGGCGCCCTTGTCACGCGCGTGCTGCGCGACAAGGATCTCGACGCCATCGACGCGCTGATCCTGCCCGGAGGGGAGAGCACCACCATCGCGAAGGGCCTGCAGCGGCTGGGCCTCTACGAGCCCCTCGAGGCCTTCGCGCGCGCGGGGCGGCCGGTGCTGGGCACCTGTGCGGGAGCCGTGCTGCTGGCCCGGGAGGTCGAGAACGATCCGGTGCGCAGCCTGGGTGTGCTCGACGTGGTGGCCATCCGCAACGCCTACGGGACGCAGGTGGATTCCTTCGCCACCCGGGCCGAGGAGTGCGCGTCGAAGCTCGAGGGTCTGCACTGCGTGTTCATTCGCGCGCCGCGCCTGCGCGATCCCGGGCCCGATGTCGAGGTGTTGGCGCGCGTCGAAGGCTGGCCGGTGCTGGTGGGCCAGGGCAATGTGCTCGCCAGCACCTTCCATCCGGAACTCACCGACGACGATCGCATCCACCAGTTGCTGCTGGATCTCACGCGTGAGGCGCAGAAGCCCTGAGGGCATCACAGGGCGCAAGCCCGGGGCGGGGCGGCGGGGAGCCGCTACTCTCGCCCTCTACCGGCAGCCGCCATCCGGGAGAAGGAAGCGCGCAGCATGGATCGCATCCTCATCACGGGGACGGGCCTCTACACTCCGCCCCATCGGATCTCCAACGCAGATCTCGTCAGCTCCCTCGCCGAAGCCACCGAGACGTGGAACCGCGAGAACGCCGCCGCCATCGAGCGCGGCGACGTCGAGGTTCGCGACCTCCCCAGCGAGCGCTTCATCGTCAAGGCCTCGGGGGTCGAGCACCGCTACGTGATCGATCGCGACGGTGTGCTGGATCCCACGCGCCTGCGCCCGCGTCTGCCCCTGCGCGACGAGGGCGAACTCTCCATCCAGGCGGAGATCTGCCTCGAAGCCATCCACCAGGCGCTCGCCCAGGCGGGCCGGGAGCCCCGGGAGGTGGACGCCCTGATCGTGGGCTGTTCGAACCTGCAGCGCGCCTACCCCGCGGTGGCCGTGGAGGTGCAGGACGCACTCGGCGCCGGTGGCTTCGCGTTCGACATGAACGTGGCCTGCTCGACGGCGACCTTCGCGATGAGCGCCGCCATCGACGCCCTGCGCGCCGGCAATGCGCGCTGCGCGGTGGTCGTGAACCCGGAGATCACCTCCGGCCACAACAACTTCGAGCTGCGCGATTTCCACTTCATCTTCGGCGATGCCTGCACGGCGACGGTGCTGGAGCGCCAGCAGCAGGCGGCTCCGGGCGAAGCCTGGGAAGTACTGGGCACCCGCCTGGCCACGAAGTTCTCGAACAACATCCGCAACGACGCGGGCTTCCTGAATCGCTGTGAAGACGGCGAGCGGCACCCCCACGAGCTGGTCTTCCGCCAGCAGGGACGCAAGGTCTTCCGCGAGGTCTGCCCCCTGGTCGCCGAGCACATGCTCGGCCACCTCGCCGACCTGAAGCTCACCCCCGGCGACCTGCGACGCATGTGGCTCCACCAGGCCAACCTCGCGATGAACCAGTTCATCGCCAAGGCGGTGCTGGGACGGCCTGCCCATGCCCACGAGGCGCCGGTCATTCTCGACGAGTACGCGAACACCAGCTCGGCGGGCTCGGTGATCGCCTTCCACCTGCACCGCGACGATCTCGGGGAGGGCGACGTGGGCATGCTCTGCTCCTTCGGCGCCGGCTACTCGATCGGCAGCATCGGCCTGCGTAAGTTCTCGGATTGAGCGCATGACGGATCTCCTGGCGCTCTCGTCCCGGTACATCGACGAGGGCATCTACGAGGGACCGGCCTCCATCAACCGCATGAGCGGGGAGCTCTCCGAAGTCGCCGACGGGATCGCGGTGGTGGAATCCTTCTCGCACGTGGTGGTCTTTCGCAGCGGCGACGGACTCCTGCTCTTCGACGCGAGTCTCGAGGCGCTGGCGCCCCGGGTGATCCGCGCGCTACGCGGCTGGACGGACGCGCCCGTCCACACCCTGGCCTACACGCATGGACACGTGGACCACGTGGGGGGTGGCCAGGCCTTCATCCTCGAGGCCCGCGAGCACGGGCAGCGCGAACCCCGCGTCGTCGGACACGAGAACGTGGCGCCGCGCATGCAGCGCTACCAGCGCACCAAC
>JABSQX010000171.1 GCA_013215615.1 Myxococcales bacterium
TTGAAATGGGCGAGGCGCTCCCGGCAGAACCCGATCAACATGTCGTCGTTTGCGGCCGAACCGGCGGCATCGACGACGACCGCCTTCACGGTCTCTCCCCATTTCTCCGAAGGAACGCCGATGACGGCAGCGTCCGACACCGCGGGATGGCTCATCAGTACGTTCTCGATTTCCGCCGGATAGACGTTCTCGCCACCCGAAACGATCATATCCTTCACCCGGTCATGGATGAAGAGGTATCCGTCTCGTAGACAGCCTGCGTCACCGGTCCGGAACCAACCGAGCCCCTGCTCGTCGCGGCCCTCGGGATAGGCTTCCCGGGTCGCGTCCGGATTTCGCCAATAGCCCTTCATGTTCTGCGCCGAGCGACACCAGATCTCGCCCACCTCACCGTCGGCCAGGTCTTGGCGAGACTCGGCGTCGACGATCCGGAGTTCGACATCGCCCCAGGGCTGCCCTGCGGCGCGAAGCAGATGGGCTCGGGGCCCCTTCGGATCGTGGTCCGCGGCCTCCAGCATCGTGATTGCGCCGGCCGTCTCCGTGAGTCCGTAGACCTGGATGAAATCGCAGCCGAAGACATCCATCGAGCGAACGAGGACCTCCTCCGAGATCGGTGAAGCTCCGTACATGATCGAGCGCAGCGATCCGAAGTCGGCCTTCTCCGCACCGGGTTCAGAAGAGAGGAGCTGGAGCACCGCGGGGACGAAGAGTGAACTCGTCACCCGACGTTTCTCGATCACTTCGAGCACCTCGCCCGGATCGATCTCTCGCACCAGGATCATCTCCGCACCCTGGTAGAAACAGGTGAGCCCCCAACCGCTCCCCGCGATGTGGAATAGGGGCATCGCAACCAGGCAGACGCTCTCGGCATCGATCGACCAGCGGCGCCCACCCTCGTCCGCCGAGATCATGAGGTTTGCGTTCGTGAGCTCGACACCTTTTGGAAGCCCCGTCGTACCCGATGTGTAGAACTGGAAACAGGTATCGCTCTCCGCGGATGGCAGCTCGGGATCGGTCGGCTCGCGATCGCCGATCCAACCCGGGTAAGCGACGTAGTTCCCCCCGGAGCCCACGACGACGACACGCGCCACTGTTTCCAGCTTCATCTGTGCGAGGTGCCCGAGAAACTCTTCACCGATCAGGAGCACCCGCGCCTGGGCGTGGTTCAGGATGTACTCCATCTCCGGAGGCGCGAGCCGCCAGTTCACCGCCAACGTGACGGCGTTGATCATTGCGGCGCCGAAGAGGAATGTGAGGAACTCCGGAACGTTTCGATCGAGCACCGCTACACGATCTTGCGGACCGACACCCTCGACGAGCAACGCCTGGGCGACCCGGGCGGACTCCCGGTGAAGATCCGAGTAGTTCCAGATCCGCGCGTCCGCGTGCAACGCGATCCGCTCCGGGATCTCGCGAGCATGTGTTCGCAGCACCTGGGCGAGTGTCGTGAATCTCATGAGTCGCTCCCCTGGCTCCCGTCCCCGACCCCCGCAAGCCCCCAGATCGACGAGCCGACGCCGGCGTCCGATCTGAGGCGAAGGGCAGGCCTCGCTCCTCGAAGGGCTCGTAGACCATCTCCTCGGAGTTCGGCGCTACGAATCGCGGTGTGGGTCGGGACCCCTGGGGTCACTCCAATCTGGCCAGTGCCGGTTGTCCCCAGATACTGCCCTCATGGATGGAGCAGCAGGCGCCGGCAAGCTCGGCGCCTGGCGGACATTGTATCCGCGAAAGCAAGTCTGAACAGACGGTCCCTGCCTTGTGTCCTGGGGTGCAAAGCGCAGGGAGTTCGCCATCCGGCCGTGGCGGTCTTCGGCGTATCGGGTTGCGACAGCCGCTCGAGATGGTTGCTAAACTAAGCCAGCGGCACACAGCCCGCGTGAATTTCAAGCGCCGCTCGGAGTGTCATGTCCCTCGAGCCGAGGCGGAGTTTCGTCCGCAACAACAAAGGCCTCTACGATTTTCTTCGCCCAACACGCGGCGCGGTGGAGTACGCGGAGCGGGACATCATTCCCGCGCACTCGCCGGTCCGTTAGTCGCACGTGGAGCACCTCTCCCGAAAGCTCCTCACGTTGGCCCGGACGGGTTGGCTCGTCGTGGGCGGTGCCCTGATCTTCCTGCTCCTGCTCGAGCTTGCCGCCCCCATCTCTTTGCGCGTGCTGGCCCCCCGGGGCGATTTCGATCTGCCCCCCGGTGCGCCAGCGATCTGGCACGAGCAGGGTTCGTCTCGGCAGATCTGGCGACCTTACGTGTACTGGCGGACGGAGGCGCGCAGCGGCCCCGTCATGAACATCGATGCCGACGGAATCCGTCGCACATGGAGGGCACCGGGGAGCGGGCGCCCGAGTTTCCGAGTCTTCATGTTCGGCGCTTCGACCCTGCGCGGCTACCACGTGCGAGACGACTTCACGATTCCCTCCTTCGTGGCCAAGATCCTCGCGCGCGATCTCGCGGCGCCCGTCGAAGTCGCGAACTTCGGCCAACTCGGTTACGTGAGTACGCAGGACGTCATCGCCCTGGCGCTGGAAGTGCGGCGCGGAAACGTTCCCGATGTCGCCATCTTCTACAACGGCACGGTGGACATCGAGTCGACGCACGACGGCAACGCGCCGGGTTCGCCGCGCTGGGAGTACCAACGTCGTAACGCCTTCCACGATTTCGAGCGCGCGCTGGCCCTCCGAATTGCGCGCCGCTCTTCCCTCGCGCAGCTCGTATTGAACTACGTACCGGGCTGGAGCTGGGCGCTCGGCGACGTGGGGAGTCCACGGGAGAGCCCCGCGGTCACCGAGCGCCTCGCTCGGGAGACCTTGGAGGTCTACGCGGGCAACCTGAGACTCGCAGACGCATTGGCCCGGGAGTACGGCTTTGACGTGCTCTACTTCTGGCAGCCGGTCGTGTGGTCGCGAGACGAAATGACAGCCTACGAGGCGGCCGTCGCGAAGGTCGATGCGCATCGCGAACCGGGCCGCGCGGAACTCTTCCGCGAGGTCTACCGGCAGGCAGCCGTACATCCCGAACTCGCTGCCCATCCGCGCTTCTTCGACCTGCGGGACGCGGCCGATGCTGCAGACGAGCCCCCCTTCTGGGACCCGACGCACACCACCGAGGCGGGCAACGAGTGGATTGCGGAGAAGATCGCGGTGCCCCTTCGCAGCGTGATCGAACGCCGCCTCGGCGAGCAGCGGCCCGCGCCATCCGTGAGCCGCTGACTGTTTCGGAGCGCACCCCTTGGGAGTGCTGGCGCGCGCCGGGCGGGGGCCTAGAGCCCGTAGCGCCCCGCCTCTTCGCCCGAGAGCGCCCTTCGCTGGGCTTCCAGACGCTCCGGCAGGTCTGCGGGCTGCCATCCCGTGAGCCTCTCTTCGCCGCGCAGGTCGTACACGGGTCGCCGGGTTTCGATGAGCAGGTCGAGGCTGTAGGCGATTCTCGCGTGAAGCGCGCCGGGATCCGCGGTGCACAGGGCGAGCGCGGCCTCCACCATGGTGTCGAGGGGCTCGAAGAGGTCGGGGTGAATCAGGCCGCTGTCCCGCGCGGGTTCGAGCGTTCTCGTGAGGATCGCGGCCTGGGGGGTCAGCGCGTTGACCGCGATGCCCTGTCCCTCCACCTCCGAGGCAATCCCCACGGTCAGGCGGTTCAGCATGGCCTTGCTCCCCCCGTAGAGCGTGCCCGCCTTGGCGGGGCCCGAATTCGCAAAGGGTGGCCCAGGAGGAAATTCGGCGACGGAAGTCGTGATGTTGAGCACCCATCCCCGGCCGCGTTCGCGCATCCCCGGAATGGCCTGCTGGATGAGCAGCCACGGCGCCCAGACGTTGAGCTCCTGGGTATGCCGGAGATCCTCGATCGCGAAGCTGTCGAAGGGCTGATAGGGCCCCTCTGCGGCGCTGTTCACCAGGATATCGACGGGTCCGAGCTCCGCCTCGGCTCGTGCCAGGAGGTCGTTTCGCCCGCCGTCGGGATCCGCGAGGTCGCAGGGCAGTGCGCTCGCTTTGCCGCCGATGGCCTCGATGGTTTGCTGGCACTCGGCGAGCCCGGGCTCGCTGCGGGCGGTGATGGCGACCGCCGCGCCCTCCGCGGCGAGTCGCAGCGCTAGCGCTGTTCCGGTTCCGCCCTGGCTCGCGCCCGTCACCAAGGCGACCCGGCCCTCACAGAGCCTTTTCGATGCAGTCATCCGCGCTTTCGCTCCTTTGGTGCCACTCAGGCGGCGCGCAGCTTCTCGATCGCCCGTCGCGCGGCCTCGTCGTTGACGGGATCCGCGGGTACGGGGAAGAGCACGCGATCCGCGATGCCCGCGTACTGCTCGAGGAGCAGTTCCGCGATCTCGTCGTAGGGGGCAGCCGGAACGAAGGCCTCGACGATCTCGTCCGGGACCAGGCCGTCCATCTCCTGCCACCTCCCCTCTCGCGTGTAGTCCCGGAGCTTGTGGCCCACCTCCAGCCAACCGTGGTGCTCGAGGGCCGGCCAGTAGGCGGGGGTGCTGAGTGTGAAGACCAGCGACTCGCGGGCCGCCTTGCGCTGGGCGCTCACGGCCCCGGTGCTGGGTCCCGTCGCGATCATGGGGCCCGCGACGAGTTCGATGTGGGCATCGCGCCCGGCAGCGCGCAGTCCCTCGGCGAGACGAGGAAGCGTGACCTCGCGCAGGTAGCGGGGCTCGCTGTTGGTGGGGTGCGTCTGCATCGCGTCCCCCACCTCCCCCACCGCCCGGGTCATCAGTGGGCCGATGGCTCCCATCAGGATGCTGGGGGGCCCGCACTCGAGGGGGCCGGGATTGAAGAAGGGTTGCATGCGGTTGAGCGTGTAGGAGTCGCTCTTAAAGTCGAGGGGCGTGCCGTTCTGGAAGGTCTCGAAACAGGCGCGGACGGCGCGCACGTAGTCGCGCAGACGCGCCGCGGGCGCGCTCCAGGGCATTCCGAAGCGGCCGACGACGTTGCCCTTGACCTGTGTGCCGAGCCCGAGCTGGAAGCGCCCGCCCGAGAAGGCCTGGAGGTCCCAGGCGGCTTGGGCGGCGAGCATCGGGCTGCGCGCAAAGGCGACCAGGACCCCCGTTCCCACCCGGAGCCGGGTCGTGTTGGCGAGGGCCGCGAAGGCGGTGAGCGTCCCCTCGTGGGCGGCTTCCGGGACGGAGAGCATGTCGTATCCCAGGGCTTCGACGCGCTGCGCGTGGGCGCCGACCTCGCGGAGCGGCACGTCGGCGCCCATGGTGGCAGTCACCTGCATCGGGGATCTCCCGTGTCTGAAGGCTGCGCGAAGCGGCTTCGAATCTCGATGGGAGTCTCCGCTACTCGAGCATCTGGACGATTTCGGCCAGGTGACCTTCGGGATCCGTCGCAAAGCCGACCTTGTAGGGCGAGTCGGGCTCCTGCTTGATCTCCGCGTGGATGCCACCGCCGGCGGCGAGCACCTGCTCGTAGACCGCTTCGACGTCGTCGGTGACGAAACCGAGGATCACCTCGCCTTGCTCGGGCGCGGGTTTGTCGACGAACTTCAGCAGCACCAGTACGCCGGTGAGGTCGCCCTGTTTTCCCAACATGATCTCGTCGATGGGATCCGGTCCGATCGCAGACTGGATGCGCTCGATCTCCTCGAGGCCATAGACCTCCTTGTAGAAGGCGGCCATCTTCTCCGGGTCGCCGACGATCAACTTGGTGAAGGTGTGCGAAGAAGTCGTTCGTGCACTCATCGTCGCCCTCCTCGATCTGCGTGCTGGGCAAGGGGATGGGCTTCCGCCCGGTTTGGATCTCGCTGAGCGTCTCCCGTGGCATACACGGATGCCGCGAAAATCGCTTTTGCCCGAGCGTCACGCAGTCGCCTCGCCCGCGCCAGCCGCAGGTGGCGGCTCCGCGGCCCCGGTGCTGTATTCCGGGGTGGAGGTTTGCGCATGGCAGACAGCGATACAGCGCTGGTCATCGAGCCCCTGGACGGGCCGCTGGGCGTCGAGGTGCGAGGCCTCGACCTCTCCCGGCCCGTCGAGCCCGGGGATCGCGAGCGCCTGTGTGCGGCCTTCCACGACCGCCACCTCCTCTACCTCCGCTGTCCGGACCTCCCGGGAGACGCGCATCTGCGTTTCGCGGAGATCTTCGGCCCGCTCTGCGACGAAAATCCCGGGGAGTTCCTGCAGTACGTCTCCAACCTGCGTGCGGACCGAATCATCGACGAGGGCGCCCTGCTCTTCCACTCGGACCTGGCCTTCACCCCGAAACCGGTGCTGGGTTTGAGCCTCTTCGGTCTCGAGATCCCGGCGGCGGGCGCGCAGACCTCTTTCGCGAATGCAGCGCGTGCGTGGTCGCGCTTGCCCGCGGCGCTTCGCGAGCAACTCTCCGGCCTGCACGCGCGCCACCTCTTCGACCTCACCAGCCAGCGCGGCGACCGGCCCTATCGCGATGCGGAGCTCCCCGCCGATGAACCCCGAGCACGGCATCCAGTCTGCCTGCGCGACCCGCGCAACGGTAGGGAGATCCTGTACGTGAGCGAAATGCAGACGGACCGGATTCTGGAACTTCCCCCCGATGAGAGTGATGCGATGCTCGCGCAGCTCTTCGCCGAACTCTATGCGCCCCACAACGTCTACCAGCACGACTGGCGGGAGGGGGACCTGATCGTCTGGGACAACCTGTCGCTCCAGCACGCTCGCCCCGAGATGCCCGAGCTGGAAGCCCGCACGCTGAGACGGATCACGCTGGCCACCTCGGGAGTTGCCGACCAGGTCGAGGGCTTCGGTTACGGGAGCTGAAAGAGGCCGCGATCGCCTGCCACCATGGGCCGCAAGGAGCCCCCGTTCTCTATACTGCGCGCGCCACGGCAAGGGTGGTGGTGGTGAAGAGGAGCTCGGCGATGGCGCGCAGTTACTGGCTCGTGAAGTCCGAACCCAACAAGTACTCCTGGGACGACCTGGTACGCGACGGCTCCACGTACTGGGACGGGGTTCGCAACTACATGGCGCGCAACAACCTCCAGGCCATGAAGAAGGGCGACCTGGCCCTCTACTACCACTCCAACGAGGGCAAGGAGATCGTGGGGGTGGCGCGGGTGACCCGGGAGTCCTACCCGGATCCCACCAGCGACGACGAGCGCTGGGTGGTGGTGGACGTGGAGCCCGTGAAGCCCTTCGTTGTGCCGGTGACGTTGGCCCAGATCCGCGAGGACCCCGAACTGAGGGAGATCGCCATGTTGCGTTACAACCGGCTCTCGGTGGTGCCCATCACCCAGCCGGAATTCCGGCGCATCTTGAAGCTCGGACGCACGCCCCTGCGCTAGCGGATCGCAACGCCGGCTCGCGCTAGGCGAGCCAGCGGCCGGGCTCGATCTCCTGGATGCGCCCCTGTGCCTGGAGCCGCGCGAGATGCTGCTCGGCGGAGCGGCGTTCCACGTGGGGGACCACTGGGTTGGTGACGTGGGGCCGGTACACGAAGCGGTGCGCCACGATCTCCTCCAGGCTGCGGGCTTCCTGGAGGAAGTCGAGGAGTGCCGTCTCGCGTCGCCCGATGACTGCCGTGAAGGCCTCGAGGCGCTCCAGGAAGTCCTGTCGCCCGGAGATCGTCCCCTTGTGGTGGAAGGTCACGAAGTGCTCCCCCGGGAGTTCGCGACAGCGCTGCAACGTTGCCTCGAAATCGCCGAGGTCCGACCATGCGTCTCCGTAGTAGGGGCCGAAGCCGGAGAGATCGATGTCGCCCAGGATCACCGCGGAGGCCTCCGGGACCACGAACACGCAGTGGCCGCGGGTGTGGCCCGGCGCGTGTCGGACCTCGACGCACACGTCCCCCAGCTCGAAGCGGGCTCCGTCCGTGAAGGCTCGTGCATCGGGCCGGGGGCTGACGTGGAAGGTCTCCTCGAGGACGCGGCGGAAGGCCTGCTCCCCGTCCTCGGGGAGCCCGTAGATCTTCAGCATTTCGTCGATGGAGTGGAGTCCTCGTACATCGGCCTCGTGGGCGTGAACGGGGGTGTCGGGGAAGCGCGACAGGCCCGCCACGTGGTCTTCGTGCACATGGGTGAGCAGGACGTCTTCCACGGCGACCGGGACACCGCCGGCCTCGAAGACGCTCAGGGAGGGATCGATGAGCAGGCTGCGGGTGCGGCCCTGCACCAGGACGCTGTTGCCGTGCGGATAGCTACCGCCGTCGGTCCCGGTGAGCACCGTTACAGCGCCCAGTTTCAGCGCATCCGGCCATTGGATGGTCATGACGAGATGCTCGCACGTA
>JABSQX010000172.1 GCA_013215615.1 Myxococcales bacterium
TCCTGAATCTCCTTGAACTTGATCTTCCAGTTGACGATGTCGTTCGGATATTCGACTTGACCGCCCCAGGCCCCCTCGCGGCCGCTCGCTGCGCTCGAGAAGCTTTGCTGGAACCACGCGTTCGCATTGAGCGTCTTGTCCCCGCGGAAAAAATCAGTGCTGTAGTTGAAATCGGTACCCACCAGTGAGTTGCTCGAGTTCGCCTGGGGATCGCCGCTCGTAAATATGATGCCCGCCGTCGACTGCTCGAGAACGTTCGCACTCACTCGCGCCACCGTGATATTTTGCGAATCCACCTCTCCATGCGAGTCCTGCAGGATGTCCAGAACACCAATGTTGAAGCGGCCCAGGCGCCCACTGATCTTTCCGCCCACCGGGAGCCGAACCGAATCCCCCGCCGCGTCGAGCCCGATTCGGCGCGAGAAGAAGGGAATCCCATTCTCCTGGCTCAGCCCGCCAAAGTTGAAGATCCCAGAGTCCTGGAGGAAGAAGTCCCGTTTCTCGGGAAAGAAGAGCGCGAAGCGGGTGAGGTTGACCTGTAGTTCGTCCACTTCGGTTCCCGCGAAGTCGGTATTGGCCGTGAGCGACGCTGTGAGCGAGGGAAGAAGCTTGTAGAAGGCGTCGAAGCTGGGCTCGACCTTCGTCTCGTCGAGGTTCCGGGCCGAGTCGTCGACGTAACGAAGCGAGGCTCCGGGAACCACGTCGAGTCCGATGCCCTGTTCGGCCTCGCCCAACCCGATGAGTTCGCCCGCTCGCCCCACGTTGATGAGAATCTGCTCGACCGATGGGTCCGCCCAGCGGTCCTCCTCGTTGAGTCGACGAACCCGGCGCGCCATGTTCATGCCCCAGATGTTCGCCCCCGCGCGGAACGACAGGGATTTGAAGGGAATTTCGAGCTCCGCGGTCCATCCAGTCGCGTCGATTCGCGCCTTTGCGAACCAGATGCCGTCCCAGTTCTGCTCGAAGCGCTCTGCCTCGAAGGTCCCGTCGCGGCGACCTCCATTCGGATTCACCTGGAAGAAGTATCCATTTCGCTTGTCGTGAAACGTGTCGAGCACGATCGTGAAGTTGTCATCGAAGAAGAGCAGCGAATCGCGCTCCATGAGGTTGGCGACGATCTCGCTCGGATCCGGGTCGTACGCACGGAAACTGATGAACAGCGAATCCCGGTCGGTGATGAAGCGAACCTCGGTTCGAAAGGACGGCGGCCCGCCCTCGTCCGGCACCACCTGGGTGAAGTTGCTGACGACCTGCGCGTGCTTCCAGACGGGATCATCGAGAGAGCCGTCGATCTCGGGGCGCTCCGCGACGAGAGCCACGTAGGCGCGCATGGGCTCGTCGGCGGCCGCCACGCCCGCCACCGCGAGCGCCGAGACCAACAGCGTCTGCGCCGTGCGTCGCGTCTTCAACCTGATCCTCGGTTGTCTGTATCCTGATACAGCCAGTTTTCGGCCGACCGAGGACCTCTCCGTTGTACCACAAGCGACCCGATCGAGCCGCCGCGACTTCTGTCGCCACATCCGCCAACCCGTGGAAGGGGAGCGGGACTCGGCCGACACCTCAGAAGCGGAACGTCCAGCTCAACTTGATGACGGAATCCGTGCGCCCCCAACGAACCCTGTCGTCCTGGGTGTCCAGGCCCTGGTTGAAGACCAGAAGCAGATCGCGGCCGGGAACGATGATCCAGTTGAAACGGCTCTGGATGCCGATGGTGTCGGTGACATCGTTGTACTGAACGAAGGTGTTCCAGGAGAGGTTCGGGGTGAAGGCCAGGTTGAGCCGGACGCGGGCGATCCGGGTCTGCACGCGGGTGCGCTCGAGGGGCCCGAGGCTGCCATCGGCTCCGACGCGCTTGGCGTCGAGTTCGATTCGGTTCTCCTCGTACTCGAGCCCCAGCATCACGTGCCCGGAAGGCCTCCACTCGATTCGCGGGTGGTAGGCGAGGCGATGTCCGTTGAAGAAGCTTCCGTAGCGGAATTCGAGGAATACGTAGACCGGGCGGTTCTGGCTGGAATCGAAGAGCAGGGCGGCCTCGTCGAAATGGTAGCTACCGGCGGGGATCTCGATGTCCAGGTCCTCGAATTCCGTGGCAATTGACAGGCGCTCGAAGTAGTGGCGATAGCGGAGTTCCAGGAAGTCGCCCACGATGTCGCTCACCGCCAGCGGACGCAAGGCCACGCGGCCACTTTCCACGCGGTCGTGTGTATCCGTCACGAGGCGCCCGCTGATCCGCGTGTCCACCGTGCGCAGCCACGTCCCGGGGCGCCAGCGGTAGCGGTAGTCGCCGTCGTACTGCCGGATCCCCTTGCGATTTACGAAGCCGAGCGCCGGGTCGAAGTTCCGCTGGATCTCCTTGAAACGCAGCAACCAGTTGATCCGGTCGTTGGGATAGTTGATCTGTCCCCCGTAAGCGGCTTGTCCCCCACTCTCGCCCTGCGTGATCGAGCGCTGCAGCCAGGCATGACCTCCGACGACGCGACCCGACACCACGGAGTTGCTTCGAAAATTGAAGTCCGCCCCCACCAGGGAGTTGTCGTCATCGCTGAGGGGGTCGCCGTTGGTGGCAATGAAGCCCACCGTGGACTCGTCGAGCACGTTTCTCGAAATCCGCGCCACGGCCAGGTTGCGCGACCGGACACCCCCGTGGCTCTCTGCCTGAACGTCGAGGAAACCCAGGTTGTAGGGCCCCACCCGCCCCGTGAACTTGAGGCCCGCCAGCAGGTCGATGTTGTCGCCCTCGGCATCGAGGCCAATCCGACGTGAGAAGAAGGGGATCCCATTTTCGCGCGTCAGCCCGCCGAAATTGAAGATCCCCGAGTCCTGCTGGAAGAAAGCGCGCTTCTCGGGAAAGAGGAGATCGAAACGCGTGAGGTTTACCCGCTCTTCATCGACGGCGGCGGTAGCGAAGTCGTTGTTGACCGTGAGGGAGGCGGTGAGCGAAGGCAGCACCTTGTAGAAGGCGTCGAGGGTCGGTGTGGCTCGATTCCGGTACTCGCTCGCGAGGGGGTCGTCGATACGCTGCAGCGCAAGGGAGGGAACGATCTCGAGCCCCAGGCCCTGTCGGGCAACGGAAACGCCGGTGAGCACCCCCGCCCGGCTCATATCGATCAGCATGCGTTCCAGGCTGAGGTCCGCCCAGCGGTCCTCTTCGGTGCGCCGCCGGATCCTCCGCACCATGTTGAGCCCCCAGGTATCGGCGCCCTTGCGGAAGGAGAGTGTCTGGTAGGGGATGCGGATCTCCGCCGTCCAGCCCTCGTCGTCGATCCGGGCGGCGGCATCCCAGATGCCGTCCCAGTCGTCCTCGAAATTCACCCCCTCGAAGGTTCCGTCCCGGCGCCCTCCCAGCGGATTGACCTGAAAGAAGTACCCGTTCCGATGATCGTGGAAGGTATCGAGCACCATGCCGAAGTTGTCGTTGAAGAAGAAGAAATCATCCCGCTCGAGGCGGTTCGCGACGATCGCCGAGGGGTCCGTGTCCCAGCCGCGGAAAGCCACGTAGAGGTACTCGTGGTCCGTGAGAAAACGGACCTCCGTGCGCTGGGTGGGGGGAGCACCCTCGTCGGGCTCAATCTGGGTGAAGCCTCCCACCGGCTCGGCGAGTTGCCATACGGGATCCTCGAGCAGGCCGTCCAGGACCGGCCCTTCCTGCACGAAAACCGCGTGGGCTCGGCGTGCCTCCCCCGCCCATGCGGCTCCTCCGACGAAGAACAGCAGTACGAAGAGCCACGCCAAGGCTCCTCCCGCGAGCATCCCCGCGCCGCGCCGCCAACGGCCTCCAGGACCGGTCGGGCCCGCCGAACGCATCGCGTCACGCGCCGTGGCCCGACAACTCGATCGCGCCATCGACGCGCACCTCGAAGTTGCGGCTGACTGAGCCTTGGAGCGTCTACTCGACGATGTTACGGGCAGCTTCCTAAGGCGAGTGTCTCTGCCGACTCAGGTCTCGGGGATCTCCGGTAGCGATTTGAACTGGTCGAGTTCTCTGCGCAGATCGCTCGCCCAGCTGTCGAAGAGTTGTCGCACCGCTCCGGCATTGGACACGGGGTTGCTGTTGTAGAAGTCACCGATGCCATTGCCCTGGGCGATGGGCGAGCGCTGGCCAACGCGAACCAGCGTCTCGCCGCTCACGGAATCCTCCGCGTCGAGCACCAAGGTCATGGCCCCCGAGGAACTGGTGTAGACGCTCTCGGTGGGGAGTTGGTCCTTCTGCGGCGGCGCCGTGATCACCAGGCCCACGATGTGGCCGCTGATGCGGAGCACGTTCGGTCCCGGAGCATCGGCTATCTGGAAGTCATTGCTTCGGGAGAGTTCCTTCGTGAAGGCCTGCTTGAAGTACCGCTTCATGTGGTCGATGGCACTCGAGGAGAGCGAGAAGTTGGCGTCCATGCTGCCCGTGCCCGGCATGATGTTCCGTCGCGGCGGCCGCTGGTAGGAGACCGTGACGGCGTCCAGGAGTACCGCGTCGTAGCCGCCGAGCTTCGCACCGGGACGCACGAAGGTCGTCGCGAAGGGCTCCCACTTGACCTGGTGGAGACCATCGGGCGTCACCGCGTTGCCCCCAGTCGCGTAGTAGACTTTGCTGTTCGCGCCAACGCCTCCCGACGCGCAGGCGAGTCCCAGCAGGGCAAGGCTCGCCACGACGGTTCGCACTAGAACGGCGGGGGATACTGTCACGGGGTTCTCCTCATGGTGAATGCCAGATGGCTGGCCGAGATCCTACACGCATTGCCGCTTCGGCTCCAAGGACCCTCCGCGGACGCCGGAGGCACGACCGACCTCGATCCCTGGGGGACTCACCGGCAAGCGCTCCTCGCGCGGAAGCCAGTCGTTCGAACTTCCCTTGGGCTGGGGGACCCGCCCGCCGAATGGACCGCTCCACCCGGAGTACGAGTTGGCCCGCCGAAAGCCCCGGTGCACCGGGCGCGGCACGCCCCCGCTCTCAGCTCGCGACGGCGGCGCGGTCCTCCCGGAGCGTTCGCGCGGCCATCACGCCAAAGACTGCCGCCAGGACGTGGGGCACACCGATGATGAGCAGGGAGACACGGATCGCCTGCACCCCGTAGATCGGCTCCAACCAGTCGTTCATGAAGCCGATCAGCGTCGGCCCCAGGCCCAGGCCCCCCAGGTTCATCACGAAGAGCACGGCCGCAGCGGCCATGGCCCGCATGTGGGGCTTCACGAGACCCTGCGCCATCGCAAAGGTGGCACCCGCGTAGCTGTTGCCGAAGAAACTCGAGAACAGGTGGAACCAGACCGCGTTGGAGGTGGGCCACAGCACGAACGCGTAGGCGAAGGGCATCGCGACCAATACCGCGATGGTGGGCAGCCACATGTACCAGCGCAGGTCCCGGCGGCCCATCGCGTCCACCCGCCAGCCCCAGAAGATCCCGCCCGCGAAGGAGCCGATCCCCGTGATCGGCCCCAGCCACAAGCCCGCCTCGCTGGCAGTCATGCCGTGGATGCGCATCAGGAAGGCGGGGTTCCAGTTGGCGGCCCCGAAACCGGCGAAGACGTGCAGGGTCGCGGCGATCGTCATGTAGCGGAAGGAACGGGTGGCCCAGAGGTGGCGGAGCACGACGCCGAGTTTCTCCCGCTCCTGTGGAGGACCCGAATCGAAGCGTCCCCGCACCGGCTCGCGCACCGTGAAGCGCACCACCAGCGCCAGGAGGAGACCCGGCAAGCCCACGATCACGAAGGCGACCCGCCAGCCGTACAGGTCCCCCAACATCCCCCCGAGCCACATTCCCAGCATCATTCCGACGCTGCCCCCCGCCGAATAGATGGCCAGCGCGCGGCCGCGTTGGTCGAGGGGGAAGTAATCGGAGAGCAACGCGTGGCCAGGGGGGCCCGCCGCCGCTTCGCCGGCCCCCACGCCGAAGCGCGCGAGCAGTACGTACGCGTAGCTGCTGCCCAGACCCGTCAGTGCCGTCATCGCGCTCCAGACCGCCAACCCCATCGCGATGATGGAGCGCCGCACACCGCGGTCCGCCCAGCGCGCGATGGGCACCCCCAGCACCGCGTAGACGATCGCGAAGGCGACTCCCGTCAACAGGCCCATCTGGCCGTCCGTGGCCCCCAGGTCGGCCTTCATGTCCTCGAGGAGCACCGAAGCCAACTGGCGGTCCAGGTAGCTCATCACGTAGACGAGGAAGAGCAACCCCATCACGTAGCGCGTGTAGGGATCCGCGAAGCCGATGAGTTCGGCCGGCGGAGTCGTTTCGGCGGGCGCGGCGGAATCCTGTGACATGGGGGTCAGCGGAGGGCGGGGCTCCCCACTTGGAAGGGCGGCGGCGGGGTCGGAAGTTCAGGCGCGTTCAGGCTCCAGACCGACTGGTTGCGACGCTCCACGATGCGCCAGTCTGCGTCGCGGTGCTCGAAACGATCGAGGTAACGGGTGCCCGTCACGTTGAGGATCACCTCACCCTTCTCGTCGGGGGGATAGCGGGCGGAGTTGGTGGAGTAGCTCTCGCATGTAGCCGTACCGGCTGCCGGGTCGATCTCGATCCAGGGCGCGCCGAAGTCGTGGAGGGTGGACTGCAGGCGCGGCAGGGCGTCGCGAAGCCATTCGATGGCTTCGTCGAGGTTGCCACTGAAGAGTTCCCCGTAGTGGATCCGGGCATCCGGGTGGAAGCATTCGCGCAGCGCCTCGAAGTCGCAAGCGTCCACCGCTCGCGCGTAGCGGAGCACCACCCGGGTGATGGCCCGCTCGGCCCACAGGATCTCGAAGTCCCCATCACTCACGGCTACCCCTCCCCTCGCCGCTCGGCGCTAGGACAGCGCCCCGCGAAGCCATCCGTCGCAGAACCGTTATCCGCAGACCAACTCGGCGCCCGCGGCCTCGAAGCCGGCCTTGCGGTGCGCGGCGTCGCAGAAGGGCTTCGTGGAGGACTGTCCGCAACGACACAGGAAGAGCGGCCCCTTCCTCTCCTCGCTCTCGCCGTCAACCTGGACGGTGATGGATTCCGTGGTATCGAGAATGATCGGTCCGTTCTCGATGAGCGTGACCTTCATTGCTTCTCCTCCCGGCGGCAGCGGCGGCCGCCGCGATCCCGGGCTCCCGGCAGGTTCCCACGTGTCACAGGACCGGCCAAGAAGCCGCTGACGATGGGCCGGAGGCTAACAGAGGCCCGGGCCGGATCGCCCGGCGAAGTTGCGCGGAAAGCGCGCTCTCGGGTACCGGGCAGGCCGCCGGGGGCCGTTTCGGTAGCATCCTCGGCGATGAAGGCATGGCGGGTCGTGCGAAAGGGAAGCCCGAGGGAAGCGCTCGAGCTCCAGGATGTCGCGCTTCCCGACCCGGCCCCCGGTCAGATCCGGGTGCGCACGAGCGCCACCGCGCTCAACTTCAACGAGATCGACGGCTGCTACGGTCGCTACCGCACGGTGGATCCGCCGCTCCCCTACACGCTCGGCATGGAGGCCGTGGGAGAGGTCGATGCGGCCGGGCCGGGCCTCGAAGCGTGGATCGGGCGGCGGGTGGCAACGACAGGGCTCGGCGCGACCGGCGCACACGCGGAGTGGGTGCTGGGCGACGCGAACATGAGCTTCGAATCTCCCGCTTCCCTCGACGACGAGGAGGCGGCGGCCTTCTTCTTCCCCTTCCACGTCGCCTACCTCTCGATCTTCGAACGGGGCCATCTCCACGAGGGCGAAACACTCCTCGTCCACGCCGCCGCCGGCGGCGTGGGCTCAGCGGCCCTGCAACTGGGCGTCGCCTTCGGGGCCCGGGTCTTTGCGACGGCGGGCAGCGCCGAAAAGGTCGCCTTCTGCAAGGAACTCGGCGCCGAACTCGCCATCGACTACCGGAGCGAGGACTTCGTTCCCGCCGTGCTGGAAGCCACCGGGGGTCGCGGCGTGGACGTGGTCTGCGACCTCGTGGGCGGCGAAGTAACCACCCAAAGCTTCCGCTGCATGGCCTTCGGCGGGCGCCACATGATGACCGGCTTTTCGGGCGGCATCGAAGCCGAGGACGAGGGAGGTCTGGTGCCCCGCCCGATCCTGTTCGGAAACTTCTCGGTGGGCGGCGTCCTGATGGCCTACGGGGAGAGTCCCCGGGGAGGCCCCATGCAGGTGAACCTCGTGCCCCGGGCCGTGGGCGAGTCCATCCAGGCGCGTCTCGTGGAATGGCTCGATGCCGGCCGCATCCGCCCGCTGGTGGGCCGCGTCGCCGACTACCGTGAGATCGTGGACGAATACGAGCGCATGGAAGCGCGCGCCACCACCGGCCGCAGCATCCTGCGCTGGCCGGAAAAGGACGCGCGCTAGAAGACCTGCCAGCCGGCCGGGAGGTCCACCAAGCCGGCCGGGGTGAAGCTCAGACGCTGAAAGCGCCAGCCCTCGGGCGTGCGCACGAAGTGATCGTCGTAGATGCCGATCAGGATCTT
>JABSQX010000173.1 GCA_013215615.1 Myxococcales bacterium
GTCGTCGCCGGCGATGTCTGGCATTTCAGTGTCGAGCAGCCTCTCGTAGAATCACAAGAGGTGATTACGGTTCGTGAGGATGTTGATGTTCGCTCCGATCAACCGGATTCGAATCGAGAAGGCGAGACCACTCTTGCCGTTCGCACGCCGACTGACGGAACGGCGGAGAAGATCGCCTACCTGAAATTTGATGTCGATGTATCGGGTGTGATCAGTCGAGCTACCTTGCGCTTGCATCGCTCGGGCACCTCGAATATACGGGATGTCGAAATCTACGCGATGAGCGACACCAGTTGGGATCCGACCACGATGACGTGGAACACGCGTCCGACGATTGATGGCGCCTTGCTGGCGCTTAGTGACATTGGTGGTGGTTTGTGGGCCGATTTTGATGTCACCAGTGCGGTCAGCAACGGCACGATTGCCTTTGGCATACGCCGCGCTGCCAGTGATTCGAATCGGAGCTTCGATTCGCTGGAATCCGGTTTCGCCCCGGAGCTCGAGATCATTTACAGCGAGGGCTCGCTTGCACCTTCGGTTCCCGCTCTCCGCAATACGATGACGGTACTACTCGTCGTGTTGCTTCTCGGCCTGGGCGGGCGCCGGGCTCGATACTCGACGACAGCCTGCTGAAGGGCCGCTTCGCTCGCTCGCCTACGTCCTGTCCTGGACGCGTAGCTTCCGTCCGCTTTAGGAGCCGCCTCAGGGCATCCCCAGCAGGCGCGCGCGGCCTCCCCGGCTCCGGGCGGCCAGCATCGCTTCGCGCACGTAGCGCCGCCCCGACTCCACGGCCGCCTGCAATTCCATCTCCCGCGCCAGCTCCGCGGTGATCGCGGCGGCCAGCGCGCAACCCGTTCCGTGCAGCGCTTCGCCCTCCAGGCGCTCGCCCGGAAGCCAGTGGAAGCTCGCGGTGGCGCCCTCGCGGAGCGCGAGAAGATCGTCGGGGGCTCCCTCGCGGTGACCGCCCTTGACGAGCGCCGCGCTGGCGCCGAGGTGGTTGACGAGTGTCGCCGCCGCGGCCTCCACGCCCTCCCGGGTCGAGACGTCGCAATCCGTGAGCGCGGCGGCCTCGGGGAGATTGGGCGTGACCAGCGTGGCCCGCGCGAGCAGATCCTGGAGCGTTCCCAGGGCACGGCGCTCGAGCAAGGGAGTGCCGTCACTGGCGGCGAGCACCGGGTCGATGACCAGCGGGGTGTTGCGCGCGGGGTCGAGCTCGTCGAGGCCCAGCTGTACGCTCCGCGCCACGTCGTCGGAGGCCAGCGCGCCCAGCTTGACGGCGTCCGGCGGTAGATCCCGCAGCAGCACGCGCAACTGGTCGAGTACCACGTTGGGGAAGACGGGTAGGACTTGGTGGACGCGAGCGGTGTCCTGCACGGTGAGCGCCGTCACCACCCCTGTGCCGTGCACTCCGAGCGAGCGGAAGACCTGGAGGTCGGCCTGCAGACCCGCGCCGCCGGTGGGGTCCGATCCCGCGATGGAAAGCGCTACCCGCATGTGCGCCAGGGTACCCGCCCCGAAGGCGTGCGCGCATTCCGCGAAGCAGCGCCGGCCCGGGCAGCCGGGGCCATTGGGGGAGCTGCTAGCCTTGATGGATGCTGTGGCGAAAGGCGAGCATCCGACGCGCTCGGGATTCCCTCTTCTTCCTGCTGCTCGCAGCCGCCATCACGGCGCACGCCGAGGAGACCTCCACTGCGCCCGAAGGCCCCGCCAGCTGGTCGGCACTCTCGCTGCGGCGCACCGACTCCGGCGTGCAGGCCACCCAATTCTGGTCCAAGGGGCCCATGCTGCGATCGGAGACCGTCCTGGCCGGACACAAGGTGGTGACCCTGGTGCGCGGCGAGGACTACGTGGCCTACGACGCCTTCAGCCGACGTGGCATCTCGATCAAGCGGCATCCCGACGCGGTGGCGCGCGATGCCCCGGAGAGACGCCCCTTCGGAAACGAGTACGAGTTGCTGCTCGCGCGCGGCGCGGAGCCGGTGGGAGACCAGGATGGCCGCGTGGGCAGCTTTCGCCTCACCGACGACTTCGGACGCCGCGAGCTGCAGGTGACGCTGGACGCAGATCACGTCCCGCTGCGGCTCGAGGTCTGGCACCGCAATAGCAACCAGCGCTCCATCATCGACTACGCGAACTGGCAGAACTCGCTCTCGATCCCGGACAGTTTCTTCGAGCCGGAAGCGGACGTAGAACTCGAGCACCTCTCCCTCGCGGAGTACTTGGCGCTCAGCGCCTCCCCCGAACCGGTGGAGAGCATCCCGGTCCTGCACGGGGACCTGCTCGCCCCGCAGCCCTGAGCGCGGCGCTGCTGCGCGCCGGGATGGGAAGCCCCGGGCTCAGTTCACCCAGGTGATGTTCGAGTCGGCGATGGGCGGGATCTTCTCGGCGAGTACCACCAGCTTCCGGGCGATGCGGCCCGCCAACTCCCGGAAGATCCGCGCCGGCTCGGAATCCGCGGCCTCGAGCAGGATGGGGCGGCCCCGATCACCCCCCTCGACGATGCGCGAATCGATGGGCACTTCTCCCAGGAAGTCCACGCCGAGTTCCCCCGCCGTACGCTCGCCACCGCCGCTGCCGAAGATGTGATAACGGCGATCGGGCAGATCCGGGGGCGTGAAGTAGGACATGTTCTCCAGGATGCCCAGCACCGGCACGTTCACCTTTTCGAACATGGAGAGGCCCTTGCGCGCGTCGATGAGCGAAAGATCGTTGGGGGTGGTCACGATCACGGCGCCGGAGATGGGCGCCTGCTGGGTGAGGGTGAGGGCCGCATCTCCCGTCCCGGGCGGCATGTCCACCACCAGATAGTCGAGCTCGCCCCACACTACGTCCGTCAGGAATTGGCGGATCAAACCGTGCACCATCGGGCCACGCCAGATGACCGGCGAATCGTCGCTCAGGAAGAAGCCCATGGACATGAGTTTCAGGCCCGCGGACTCGTGGGGGTAGATGCGCTTCTCCTCCGCGCGCGGGCGCCCCTGCACCCCGGAGAGCAACGGCAGCGAGGGGCCGTAGACGTCGGCGTCCAGCACGCCCACGGTGGCCCCCGCCTCGCGCAGCGCCAGCGCCAGGTTGATGGCCACCGTGCTCTTGCCCACGCCGCCCTTCCCCGAGGCCACCGCGACGACGTTCTTCACCTCCGGCAAGACCTCCGCATCCGACACGGAGCCCCGGCTGCCCCGCGTCTGCGCGGTCATGCTCACCGAAACCTTCTCCACGCCCTCGAGTGCCATCACGCACTCCCGGGCCCGGCGCTCGAACTCCTCCTTCACCGGGCAGGCGGGGGTCGTCAACTCGATCGCGAAGGCCACGTGGTCCGCTTCGACGTTCAGGTTCTTGACGAAGCCGAGTTCGACGATGTTCTTGCCGAAATCGGGATCGATGATCGCTCGAAGGCTCTCGAGGACGGCAGCTTCGGAGACAGGGGGCATGAATACTTTTACTCGTGGGAGGAAGAATAGACGAGGTGCCGACGCGCAGCCGCGCGCCTCCGCCCCTCCGGCCTGAGGCGCGGGATCAGCGGGCGGCGATCAGCTCGATGACGTTGCCGTCGGGGTCCGCGATCCAGCATTGATGGGATTCGGACATCTCGGCCACCAGGTCGATACCCAGGGTGGCGAGGTCGTCCAGAGTCTCTTCGTAGTCGTCGATCTCGAACGCGCAGTGGTTGGCGACGGGGGAGGCCGCCGCAGAGCCGGTGGCCGTTTCCGCGTTCTGGATCAGGTGGATCTGCGCCTGCCCGGCCTGGAGCCAAGCACCGGGAATCCCGAAGTCGGGACGCGGTACCGGTTCGAGGCCCAGCACCCCTTCGTAGAAGGCGCGCGAGGCCTCCAGGTTCTTCACGGAAAAGGAGACGTGGTGGACAGCTCTCGCGATCACGGGAAGCTCCTCGGAACTCTCAACGGCCCGGGACTATCCGGACAGGAGCAGGGGATGCAGATAGCGTACGCCAATTGCCACCAGAACGCCGAGGCCCAGCGGCAAGGCGTCCTCCCGGATCCCGCGCAAGCATCCCGCGGGCCTCCCAAAGGGCAAGAAGGACGTGGCCGAGTGGAAGCGCCGGAAGTCTTCGCCCCCGTCGTGGAGCTTTCGGCGATCTTGGTGTGCACAACCCAGGCAGGCGAAGAGCGGCAGCCCACCCAGGAAGAGCAGGTCGGAGAGGTACACGGGCACCAACAACAGGTGGAAGAGTCCCATCCCTCCGAAGCCCATAAAGAGGGGGTGGCGGGTGATGCGAAGCACGCCCGCGGCGTCGCTCGTGGTGCTGCCCATCAAGGCCGGGCTCGGATGCAGCAAGCCCGCGACGGCCAGCGCGAAGGAGACCCCCATGCCCGCAAAGGCGAGTTCCCGCAGCCCTGGGATGCCCGCCGCGAACCACAGGAAGGCTCCCTCGTGGCGATGAGTGGCGTAGAGCGACGCCAGCGGTACGAAGATCGCGAGGGCGATCAGCGAATAGCCCAGCAGGAAGACGCGCTCTCCCAACGCGTCCACGAGGCGCGGTCGCAGACGAAGGCTCGACAAACCGACATGGCTGGCGCCGAACGCGAGCCAGAGCAGCGCAAGGCCCCAAAGTACGTCCATGCCTTCTCTCCTCCTGGCGTCGAGCATAGGCGACCCATCCCGCGTTCGAAGCGCCCGCCCCCCCGGACGACGGCTGCACGGAGCTCCCCGAAGCGCGTATCATCGACTCCATGAGCGGAGCCTACGAGGACGCATACCGGCTTTCTCTCGAGAACCCCCAGGCCTTCTGGGCGCGCGCCGCCCAGGACATCGAGTGGGTGCGGCGCCCCCGCGCCGTCAGCAAGGAACTACCCTCTGGCTTGGTCTCCTGGTTCCCGGGCGGCTCCCTGAACACCTGCTACAACGCCGTGGACCTGCACGTGCTGGCGGGCCGGGGAGAGCAGGCGGCGATCATCCACGACAGTCCGCTGACCGACAGCATCCGCAGCATCAGTTACCGGGAGTTGCAGGACGAGGTCGCCCGCCTGGCCGGTGCGTTGCTCTCGCTCGGCGTCGAGCGCCGTGACCGGGTGCTCATCTACATGCCGATGGTCCCCGAGGCCATCTTCGGGATGCTGGCTTGCGCGCGCATCGGTGCCGTCCACTCCGTGGTCTTCGGGGGTTTCGCGGCGGGAGAACTCGCGCAGCGCATCCAGCACGCCAGCCCCAAGGTGGTGCTCACCGCCAGTTGCGGGCTCGAGCCGGGCCGGGTCATCGCCTACCAGCCGATGCTCGAGGAAGCCATCGAGCGGGTCAGCGAGAAACCCCAACACTGCGTGGTCCTGCAGCGGCCGCAGCAGGCGTGGCAGTTCCAGGAGCCGCGGGACCACGACTGGGAGACGCTGGCAGCCGCATCGCCCCAAGCCGGAATCGCCGCCCTGGAGGCCAAGGACCCCCTCTACATCCTCTACACCTCCGGAACCACCGGCATGCCCAAGGGCGTGGTGCGTGACAACGGAGGCCACGCGGTGGCCCTCAAGTGGAGCCTGCGCAACGTCTACGGCGTCGAGCCCGGCGAGGTCTTCTGGGCCGCTTCCGACATCGGCTGGGTGGTCGGCCACTCCTACATCGCCTACGCGCCCTTGCTGCTGGGCTGCACGAGCATCCTCTACGAGGGCAAGCCCGTGGGCACACCCGATGCCGGAGCCTTCTGGCGCGTCGCCTCGCAACACGGGGTGAACGTGCTCTTCACCGCTCCCACCGCCGCCCGCGCGATCAAGCGCGAGGACCCCGAGGGCAAGCGGATCGGGGACTACGACCTGAGCGAACTCCGCTCGCTCTTCCTCGCCGGGGAGCGCGCGGATCCCGATACCGTGGCCTGGTGCGAGCGGGCGCTCGACAAGCCGGTGATCGACCACTGGTGGCAGACGGAGTCGGGCTGGCCGATGGCCGCCAACTGTCTCGGGCTCGAGGCGCTCCCGGTGCGCCACGGCTCGCCGACCCGGGCCGTGCCCGGCTACGACATCCGGATCCTCGACGACGCGGGCGATCCGCTGCCCGCCGGCGAGACCGGGCACATCGCCGTCAAGCTGCCGCTTCCGCCCGGCTGCCTGCGCGGACTCTGGAACGACGATGCTGGCTTCCAGCAGACCTACTTGGAACGTTTCCCCGGCTACTACCAGACCGCCGATGCCGGGCACTTCGACGAGGACGGCTACCTCTTCGTGATGTCGCGCACCGACGACATCATCAACGTGGCCGGACACCGCCTCTCCACCGGCGCCATGGAGGAGGAGTTGGGCCTGCACCCGGACGTCGCCGAGTGCGCGGTCACGGGGGTGGCGGACGAGTTGAAGGGGCAGGTGCCCCTGGGCTTCGTGGTCCTCAACGCCGGCGTCGAACGCGACGATGAAGAACTAGAGGCCGAGTTGGTGGCACGCGTGCGCGAGAAGATCGGCCCCGTGGCGGCCCTCAAGCAGGTCTGCGTGGTCGAGCGCCTGCCCAAGACCCGCTCGGGAAAGGTGCTGCGCGGCACCATGCGCAAGATCGCCGACTCGGAGCCCTACCGCACCCCGCCCACCATCGACGACCCGGCCATCCTGGACGAAATTCGCGAGGCGCTGCGCGCGAGAGGCTACGCGAGCTGAAGCCTCGCGCAGACGGGCAGTAGAACGAGGAGCCAAGCTTGACGGAGAGTTGGAACCCGCGGGAACGCTTCGCCGCCCTGGCCACGCTTCCCGACGGCCAGATCGCATTGGACGAAGCGGCGTTATGGATCGCCGCCGAGGAGTACCCGGAACTCGACGTGGCCGGCTACCTGGGCGAACTCGACGCGCTCGCCGAAGCCGCGCATGGGCGCCTGCAGGGGGCCCGGGACGCCGCGGAGCGGATCACCCAGCTCAACCGCTTCCTCTTCGTGGAGGCGGGCTTTCACGGCAACCGCGACGACTACTACGACCCGCGCAACAGCTACTTGAACGAGGTGCTGGAGCGCCGCTGCGGCATCCCCATCACGCTCTCCCTCGTCTACCTGGCGGTGACCGCTCGCCTGGGCCTCGCGGTGCAGGGAGTGGACTTCCCGGGTCACTTCCTCGTGAAGTGGCGCGGCGATCCCGAGACCCTGGTGGATCCCTTCGATGGCAAACCGCTCTCCGTGGAGGATTGCGAGCGGCGCCTGCACTCCCTGGGCGAGCCGATGCCCCTGCAGCCCAAAGTGCACCTGCGCACGGCCTCGTCCCGAGCAATCCTGGCCCGCGTACTGGGCAACCTGAAGCAGATCTTCCTGTCGAGGGGAGACTTCGAACAGGCACTGGTCCAGAGCGAGCGCATCCTGCTCCTTTACCCCGACGCGGCTCCCGAAGTGCGCGACCGCGGGTTGATCTTCGAGCAACTCGCCTGCTTCGCGGCGGCTGCAGCCGATCTCGACCACTTCCTCGAGTTGGCACCCGAGGATCCCGGCGCGGCGGATGTGCGGGCGCGTCTCGCAGCAGTGCGGGCGCGCATCGGCCCGCTCCACTGAAAGCCCGGAACGCGGCTCAGCGAACGAGGCCCACGGGACTGGCCGCGACCGCGGCGGCCACCACCGGCGCATCGAAGCCCGGCAGCGCCGCGCCGCTCGCGAAGTCGGAAGCCAGGCGCTGCTGCACGCGCGCCGCATCGGCGGCGGAGAGGCCCAGGAGATCCACCTGGGCGAACAGCGCAGCGAGGGTGTCGAGATCCTGCCGGGGACCCGCGTGCTGGCGGGAGAGGGTCAGGAAGCGGTAGAAGTCGCCCCCCGAGAGCACGGCACCCGGGAAGGCGTCGCGGAAGGCCTCCCCGGCCACCTCGAAGCCCACCCGCAGTTGCGCGCGCGCCGCCGCACTGGCCACGTGCTCGCGGTACTGCTGGGCGATCTCCGCGGCGCGCGGCGTGGACAGCGGGCCGCGGCGCGGGTGAGAGAGCGCGTAGTCGGCGTCCGCGCATTCCGCCACCGCGCAGTCGAGCAGGGCGAGCACTTCGGGCGCAATTGCGGCAAGCGCCGGGGCCGGCGCCTCGTCTCCGTAGCGCGGCGGCACGAAGGGTTCCACGGCCGCTTCGGGGCGGGGAATCTCCGCGGTGGGCACGCCGATGAGACGCGGTCCACTGCCGGTGAGGTCCAGGGTCTGGCCCTCGGGTCCCTCGAAGCTCGTGGCCGTCACCGCATCGATGTTCTCGCCGAAGCGCACCACCTCGACTCCCACGAAGCTCTCCGGCACGGAGACGCCGCCGTCGCCGATCACCAGCTTGACGGGCGCTTCGATCCCGTCCCAGTCGATGGGCGCCGTGGTGGTGATGTCATTGGCCACCCAGTCGACGCCCGCATCCGCGAGTTCACTGCCGTCCGGCTGT
>JABSQX010000174.1 GCA_013215615.1 Myxococcales bacterium
CGAGTATCCTTGCGACCTCGCAGCGCCATAGAGGGGGCCGAGGGGGCTCGGTGCTTCGCCCGCGGAGGTCTCCCAGTAGAGCCCGTTCTTCTCTCCCTTGCTGCTCAGGATGAAGCGGGCGTACTCGGGCGTCTTTAGGTCGCGCGGGTTTCGCTGGTAGTACTCCCGCTCAGCATCGACGAAGGCCAGGCAGGACTGGATGGTGCCGAGTTCGTTCCTTCCGATCCGGCGATTGAGGATCTCCTCTGCCCCTTGCTCGGTGTCGAAGTGCCAGCCGGCCTCTTCTTTCATCAGCGGGATGGGGAAGGGCCAGCCGTCCTCGCCAGCATCCAGGACCGCGACGCCCTTGTCCGAAGAGTCCCAGCTGTGCTTCTGGTCGTACTTGTTCACGAATCGCTCACGCTGCTGCTCGTCCGCGACGGGATCCCCGGACGTCAGCAGAGGCGCGGAGCCTGCTCCGAACATTCTCGCCAAGGCTTGCTTGTCGTTCTTCTTCAACGCAACAACCAGGGCGTCTCCGGCGGCTTGGGGGGTCGCAAATGCCTCGACGCCGCTCGAGCTGGTTCCGGTCGTGCGACAAGACGACACGGTTGCCAGGATGGTTGCCAGGAAAGCGCAGACCGCGTAGCGCGTGAAGTGACTCATGTTTTTTCTCCTCATCGCCGCCGTCCACCGCCGCCGAAGCGGTGGCGTCCACCGCCTCCTCCGCCGAACCCGCCCGCCCTTCGCGAGCCGCCCATTCGACTGTTTGCGCCTCGGAAGGAGTCACGACGAGCCTCGCGAGCGTTGCCCATGCCCGAGAAAGCGGACCCGCCCGGTTTCGACCGGCGGGCGGCTGCCCCTGCTTGGCCGAATTGTCGATCTTTCGTACCAAAGTCCCCGGCACGCTTTCCCGCTCCCACGGGACGGTTCTTCCCTTGAAACGCACCCTGCGGCTTCGCACCCTTGAAGCGGTCGGCAGCCCCGCCTGCGATCTGCTGCCGTCCCTTTTCCGCGTGGCCCCGAAAGGCCTCGCGCGCCTTCGCGTCGCGGGCGCTGTTGCCCGCGTAGCGATTCTGGAGCCCCTTGTTTCCGTAGGGGACGCCTTTTCGGTGCGCGCTGTTGTGCTTCCAGGACACGTTGTGGATGTTGGTCCGGTTGAAGCTGTTGTATCGGTTGATGTTGATGTCGACGTTCGAGTGGCCCCAGTTGCAGCCGCCCCACATCGCGGCGCCTACCGTGAAACCGATGCCGAAGGAGATCATGGAACTCGCGGCCACGTAGCCCGGCGGATACCAATAGAAGGGACGGTACGCGGGATAGGGCCATGGGCCATAAATCACCGTAGGGTTGTAGGTGGGTACGTAGACGACCTGCGGATTGGCGGGCTGGATGATGATCGTCTGCGTCTGGTTGCCGGTCGGCGTGGGCTCCACCTTCACGGTTTGCTTCTCGTTGCTCTCGAGGTTTCCCTCCGCCTTTGCCTTTTCGCGCAGCACCTGAACGGAATTCATGACGCTCTTCTGCTGCGCGAGGAACGCGTCGCCGAGTTGGGTCGTCCAGTCGAGCTTGTCGTTCATCATCGCCAGGACCTGGGGGAAGGCGGTGAGGGACTTGACGCTCGGGTCCCAGCTCTCTTTCTGCAAGGCATCTTCGAGCGCCTCGCCCTTGAGGTCCGGTTGCGATTTGACCCAGCGCGCTGCCTCGACGATTTCTAGCGGATAGGTCGAGGCCATCAGGATCTGGGCGAGCAGCGAATCCGGATAGAGTGCGATGGGAGCAACCAGCTGCTCGAGCTGATCGGTGCTCTCCGGCTTCGAATCGCTTTGTTCTGCGAGCACGGGCGGCACCGCAAGCAGGACCGTGATTGCCAGCGCGCTCGATCGAATCCAGTCAATGCAGGCGAATTGGGGGGTGTCCATTGGATCGCTCCCGTGTCGGTCTGTGGTGATTGCCACGCCCTGCACAATACAAGCCGCGCCGAAGCGCAACAAACCAGCGATGGAGCGTCTCAGGCTTCCGTTGACGCGAAGTGCCGGCGGCTGGCTCTGTCGCTCGCTCGTGGTGGCTTGTGGTATAACCCACACGAGAGGGGACTCAGTGGGGAAGCTCGAGGGGAAGATCGCGGTGGTTACGGGTGCGAGCCGCGGTATCGGCGCGGAGATCGCGCGGCGCTTCGGTGCCGCAGGCGCGACGGTTGCGGCGACGGCCCGCACCACCGAGGCAGGACAGAGCCCCTTCGAGGGCACCCTCGGCGAGACCGTGGAGGCCATCGAGCGCGCGGGCGGAAAGGCCTGTCCCTTTGCCGCGGACCTCAATCGCCCCGAGGATCGCGAGCGGCTGGCCAGCGAGGTGCAGCGAACCCTGGGCGACCCCGACATCCTGGTGAACAACGCCGCGGTCACGTTTCTGCTGCCCGTCGCGACCTTTCCGAGACGTCGGGCCGACGTGATGTTCGAAATCCAGGTGCTGGCGCCCATGGACCTCGCCCAGCGCTTCCTTCCCGCCATGCGCGAGCGCAAGTCCGGCTGGATCCTCAACATCTCTTCGGGAGCCGCGCAGCATCCGAGAGAACCCTTCACCGACGGAATGAGCGTCTTCACGGTCTACGGCATGTGCAAGGCGGCCCTCGAACGCTTCTCGACGGGGCTTGCCTGCGAGGTCAAAGCAGACGGAGTCGCGGTCAACGCGCTCTCGCCGGCTGGGCTCGTTCCGACCGCGGGGACCGGCGCCCACAAGCTCGAGGAGCAGATGCCGGGCGTCGCCCTCGAGGCGCCCGCAGTGATGGCCGAGGCGGCTCTCGCACTGTGTAGCGGGGATCCCGGCAAACTCAGCGGGCGGGTGGTTTACAGTCAGCCGCTGCTCGACGAACTGGGTCGCTCTCCCGCGTAGTCGACGTAGATGGGCGACGACCAGGCGCGAGGCTCCGCTTCCGAGAGACAGTCGTCGTCGACCGGGGCGGTGGCCCCGCAAGGCTCGATTTCCACGCACTTGCCGGTCTCGTCGTAGCGGCAGCGTAGCGGGTCGCTCCCGTGGATCAGTGCTGCGGGTGCCTCGATGGCCCGGACGTAGTAGACCGCGTCGCGCTTCGCCTCGGCGAAGTCGGTGTCCGCGAACTCGATCACGCAACCCGAGCCGTCGGCGGGGCACGGGAAGGTGCGCCAGGGGTCCTCGACGAGTCCCTCCAAGGGCTCGTCCTGGTGGGCCTGGGGGCGGATGCGAACGACCTCGATACGCGAAATCGGTCGGCGGGCGCTGCCGGGGTTGTAACACTCACCCTGGCAGATGGCCTGGATGCGCTCGGGCCCAAGCGCGTCGACGGCATGCTCGGGGCACCCGGGTTTTTGTTCGAAGGAGCCGGCGGCGCGCACCCGAAAGCGCGGCAGCGTGTCGAGGCGGGCGGTCGAGCCCATGGGGAGTGAGCCCGCCGGCGTGAGGAGGTCGAACCACAGCAGCGTGCGTCGGCCGCTCGTCGCGTAGACCTGTTTTTGCTCGAGGGCGTCCCAGATCGCGTGGCGGTCGCGCCCGCCGGAATGCACGGCCACCAGGCCGCCGGTCACGAAGTACGCGCTCCCCCGCTCGATCTCGAAGAGCTGCAGCGGGCTCTCGCCGCTCGGCACGAAGGGGATCGACTCGGCGACCGGCTCGGAAGCCTCGCTGCCGCCGCCGAACAGTCCAGCGGGGGGTCCGCTCTGCCCGGGGGGCAGTCCGCGTCCGTCGCTCATCTCGCCGCGTGCGAACTCCTTGTAGCCGCTGCCCGCACTGGCGGTATGCGTGTCGCTCGATCCCAGGAAGCCGAAGTCGAAGCGCTTGGGTTGGGCGGGGTCGCTGAAGTCGCGAATCGCGAGCATGTACTGCACGGAAGAGCGCGGCCGGTAGTTGAAGGCGGGCTGAAAGCCCGCCGGCGCCTGTCCCGAGTTCAACCAGTCGCCCGGCTCGAACCCGGGGAGCGTCTTCCAGCCGGCCTGAAAGGCGTCGACGTAGTTGTCGCGTGCGTCGCTCGCTCGCGCGCTGCAGACTTCGGCGCTCTCCCCCACTTCCAGGCAACGGCCCTCGATCAGCTCGCCCGCGCGCCAACAGCTTGGCAGGTAGCCGTGGCTCGGGGCCGGGCAGCTGAAGGATCCGTCCCCGGAGACGTCTACCTCGCGCCAGTCCGGCAGCTGTTCGGAGTTGCCGTGACCGGAGTAGACCTCGACCAGGGTCTGGCGCTCTGGATCGTGGCCGGGGAGTTGCTTCTTCCAGTCCGAGCCGGCCGGCGTGTACATCCCCCAGGCCGTGCCGTGAGGGATGACGAGGGCTGGAAGCCCCCAGTCGTCGAGCTTGGAGAACAGGGCTTCGGGGGTCGGCGCCGACTCCAGGCAATCGAGTGGCAGCTCCCGCACGGGTACATCGTCTGGGCACCTGGGCGTGCTCAGCGCTTTAGACAGCAGGCGCGCGAAGTCGAGACCGCGCCTCCCGTTCTGGGCCAGCAACCCGAGGCGCATGGCGAGAGAAGGACCTGGGATCGCGCTGCTCGTTACGGCGCTCAACGAGCTGATGGGCCGCGTCGGGATGGCGCCATCTTCCGTGTCGAGGAGTACGATGTTCTTATGGCCGTAGTGGGTGTCGGGAGTGCTCCCGATGTGACTCCACTCCCAGCCGAGATAGGTGACCAGGTCCGGATTGGAAGGGTCGCCCGCGGCCTCGTTGCAGCGGCGCACCGAGTCGACGGTCTGTTGCCACAGGTCGGCGGTCAGGTTTTCGGCATGGTCGTTGATGGACCAGAAATCGAGGGCCGAGCAGTAGCGCGCGAAGTCGCAGGCATCGGCGGGCGGACGCGTTCCCGCCCCTCCCGCCATCGGCAGGTTCATCGCGAAGGCATCGAAGCTGAACGTCGTGTGAACGTGGAAGTCACCGAAGAGCACCTGCTTCGCGGGCTCCGCGCCGACGTTGGCGATGGTCGCGGCCTGGCGAGACGCGCGCCCTGTTACGACGCTTGGCGGTCGAGCCGTCGTCGCTGCCTCCCCGTCGACTTCCCTGCGGCCCAACCAATCCTCGCCGATGGCGAAGAGCAGGGCCCCGCCCCCCGCGAGCAACAACAGCAATACACCCCCTAGCCACTTCCTCATCCTCGAGTTCCTCGCTGGTCTCGACACGGACTCTGCCACGTTTCGCGGCACTCGTCAGTCCCTCGAAGAACCCCTAGTCCCTGTCTCCTCGACGTCTCGCCCGATGCGCCGCTCGAAATCGGTGTTGGTGCAGACGAAGATTCCGCGTGTGCGATCGTTTAGCGCGAAGCCCGCGTCGAGAATGCTGCTCGAAAAGGTTTCCGATGGGACGATGACACGTCCGATGACCGTCACATCGGTACCGGGCGCCTGCCGGATTCCGAGCCACATCCATCAAACACGGGGCTGCAGCGCGGGATGGCCCAGGCGGAATCCGAGTGCAACCGCGGCGAGCCCCAGAATCAACGATCCGCCGATGCTCAGGGCCGCCTCTAGAAAGCGGCCGTGCTCCAGCAGTACCGCGGATTCCAGGCCGAACGTGCTGAAGGTCGTGAAGGCCCCGAGTCCTCCCGTGACGAAAAGCGAAGCCAACAGCCGCCGCCTCCGATCGAGGCCTGGAAGGTCGCCCGCGAGCCCCGCCACATCCGCCATGCGCGGATAACGCGGGTCGAGGCGCGCGAAGGCGATCCCGATCAGGAACGCGCCGGCGAGGTTTACGCCAAAAGTCGCGGTCCAGGCCGGCGCATGGAGCACCTCCCGGACCAGAAGATCGGTGAGTCCGCGCAGCGCCGCTCCGACTCCTCCGCCGAGCGCGACGAGAAGGACCTGCGCGGAAAGATCCGGGATCGCGAGATCCCGCGGCGTCGCGTCTTCGGGTGCGCTCATACGAGCCCCCGCGCCGCCACGATCCAGCCCAGCGCGGCGAGTGCGATCCCCAAGGCCGGCGTTCCGAGAACGTCGACCAGGAACTCCACCCGGCGCCTCTCGCGTGCCAGCACCAGGCTATCGAGCGCAAAGGTGCTGAATGTCGTGAAACCGCCCAGCAGGCCGGTTCCAATGAGGGAAGCCAGCCAGGTGGCCGGAAGATCAGGCTGATCCGGCGCCCAGCGAGCGATGAACGCGGCCAGCGTTCCGTCCGGGGACGCGAGGGAGCCCACGAAGACCCCGAGCGCGAAGCAGCCGAGCAGGTTGACGAGAAAGATCGTGCGGTAGGCGGCGAGCCCGAAGCACCGCGCCGCGAATTCGACGCTCAGAAAACGAAGCACGGCGCCGGCAGCCCCGCCGACCATGAAGCATGCGATCTTCACGAGCACTTGCCCCGGTCGACCTCCTCGCCTCAGTGAGGCGAAGCTCGCCGATGCCCCTGGCGAGCGCGGATCGTGATGGTCTCGGTCCGGGGGCCTTCATGCGGGGCCCCCACGATCCCCTTCCGACGCGGGGATTCGATGTGAGAGAGGGGGCCGCCGCTCACCCGAAGACAGCAGCCGTCTAGTACCAGGGCCCCCATCCACCCCAGCCGCCCCAGTTCATGGCAGCCGCCTGGTTGGCGTTGGCGGCCTGGAGTTGCTGGTTGCTGATCTGTTTCTCGAGAGCGAGTTTCTGGTAGCGCTGGTACGCCGCCTCGGTACCCACGTAGACGCACTTGCAGTACTCCATATCGGCGTACACGAAGCGCAGCTCGCCATTGATCGTGTGAGGGCCGAGCTGTCGCTGCGGGTCGATCTGTTGGACGTGCGCGCGCTTCTCGGGTGTGTCGGCGAACTTCATCTGGAACCCGGCAGCCGAAAGGACGCGTTCCGTATTCAGCGTGTTGCTCTTACGAATGGCGGCGCAGCCAGAGAGCAGGACAGCGACCGAAACGAGACCGACGAGCGAACGAACGGACATCACGTTCCTCCATGAGTTGGGGCGCACATGATACCCACTGTGCGAGTTTCGGCGCTCTCGTTCCGGGTTTTCCGGTAGGCGGGAAGCCAGCTCGATCCACTTGCCCCCCGCGGGATTCGTCGGGGTGCATGCCCTTGCGCGCATGGGAGCCGGTCGCACGCTTCGAGCGCCGAAGCGCTTCCCCTCAGTTCCCGCTCTCCAAGGGCCCGCGGCCTGCAGCGAGCCAGGCCGTGCGGGACCACACGTCGTGATTTTCGCCCCAGAGCCGCGACTCTCCGACACGCCACTCCACGAGATTGAGCACTGCATACAGTTCCGGATTTGCGACGACACTGCGGCGATTGCGACAGGTGCCGAGGGCTTCCAGGCTCCGGCCCAGGCTGTCTCTGGCCTCGATCCGCAGCTGGCTGGGCCAACCCTCCTCCCAGACCGTGCTTCGAAGGCCGTCGACCAGGTTGGCATGGGTACCGTCACGTAGGAGGGAGCCACCGCGGATCACCTCCTGCCCGGCTTCGTCCTGCTGGATGTAGGCGAAAAAGGCCTGGTCGCTGTCGGTCCCGTGGGCATTGCCCAGGCGCAGATCGCTGCGAACCACCCGGGGCCCCCAGGATCGATCGCGAACCGTCCAGCACTGCACCTCGAAGGCGTCATCGCCAAGGCGAAGCCGGCCGGTCATCGCTCCGTGCTGGTCGAGATGGCCGGAGAACATTCCTGGAGAATCGTCGGGTGCTGGGTAGACGGGATTCGCCAGGGCATCGAAGGTGACGTCGAGCGAGCAGTCTGCGTGTTCGTAGCGGAGTCGAAAGCGTTGGGCCGGAGCGAGGCAGTCGATGCGCAGGCCTTCGGGGAGCGCGAGGGCACGCAGGTCGCCCAGGTCCTGTAGTTGCGCGAATTGCCCGGCGAGGGGCCCCTCGAAGTGCAGGTCGTCCGCACCAGACCAGATCGCGACGCTGCCCGAGTAGCGTCCCTGGTTCGGCTGGAAGACGATTCGCGGGTAGACGCTGAGATTCCTCTCGGGGATCCAGAAGGGAAACCACAGCGTCTCGATCCAGGCGGGGTCGTCGCTGTTGACCGGATGGAAGGCGTCGTGCTCCGCGTGGTCGATCACGATCCGGGCACCGGTTGCAGGAATCGTTCGGCCAGGGGTCCCATCAGGTCGCCTTGCGCGTTGCAGGCGGCTTGCGCGTGCGCGGCGAGTGCAGGGATCCAGCTGGCATCGTCTTCGAGAGGCCGGTCGGGCAGTTCGG
>JABSQX010000175.1 GCA_013215615.1 Myxococcales bacterium
CCGAGTTCTGCCTCCGCGGCCGTTCCCGCCATGTGCGCGAATGCCAGCTTGGCGTTGTACATGATCTGCTTTTCCGGCGTGACCGCCAGGAGGACGCGCAGCGGGCTGTCGAGGAGTTCGTGGAAGGCGGCCTCGCCGTCCGTGTCGTCGGGGTACAGCTTGTTGGAGAGTGCTCGGTAGAACCAGGCGCGGGTCGCTTCATCCTCGACGAAGCGGGCCCTTCCCTTGAAGGTGATGGCGCCCTGGGGCCGGCCGCGGCTGGTGGCGCGTGGGTAACTCGCGCTGCTCACGTTGATCGAGACCCGCCCGTCGCGTCGAATCGCTGCGGCCCGGTGGCGGTGCGCGGCAAACGTGAGCCAGATGCGGGCGTCCTTCCACACGAAGGCCTGGGTGACCCCCACCGGCCAACCCTCCTGGGTGGCCCACATCAGTACGCACTCGCCGGCGTGGAGCATCAGCGTTTCGATCTCTTCCTCCGAGAAGGGGTAGATGGACACCATCTCGTGATCGTAGGTGCGTGCCAAGTTTCTCTCCTTCGCGAAGAGGGCCAGCTTCACGCGCCCCGGAGGATCCGGTCACGGTGGCTGCGCGGCGGTGCAGGTGGGCGGACGTCAGGGGGACGCATGGTCGCGTAGGGCTTCGTCAACGCGGCGGGGCAGGGGGGCTTGCAGGCCCTCGCCCATCAGGTCGACGAAGTTGTCGAAATAGAAGCGCTGCTTCTGACTCTCGGAGAGCGCGGCGATGCTGCCCTCGAAGCGCTCGATGGGGCGCCGCCCGCCTTCGACGTGGGGATAGTCGGAGGAGAAGAGGCAGACCTCGTCGAAGCAGTTCTCGATCGTCCAGCCCACGTCCTCGGCGGGATACGGGGTGGCGCGGATCTGCCGCCGCACGTAGTCGGTGGGCCGCAGCGCGAGCGCCTGGAGCCGAGCCTCGTGCTTTCGGAAGGCCTCGAAGGCGGACTCCATGTAGCGGATCCAGCTCGGAATCCAGCTGGCACCCTGCTCGATCACGCCGAAGCGCAGCTTCGGGAAGCGGTCGAGCACGCCGTCGAAGATCAGCGTGGCGAGGGTCTGCATGGGCGCGGTCGGGATCGCCATGTAGTCCACCGAACGGAAGTTCTCGTCGCCCCCGTGGAAATCCTTGACCGGCGGTGCTCCGTTCGCGAAGTAGTCGGGGTCGAGCAACTCGCCGTCGGTCAGCCGTGTTCCACCACCCACGTGAAAGACGATCGGGATGCCGGCCTCTTGGGCCTGGGCCCAGACGGGGTCGAGCCCGCCGTGGCTCGGCGAGTGGCCGCGTGGACAGCCCGAAGCGACCAGCAGCGCGTTGAAGCCCTGGTCGATCAGCTCCCGCGCCATCTCCCGTGCCCGCTGGAAGTCGCGCAGGGGCACGTAGCCCGAGGAGAGCAGGCGGGGGTCCGCGGAACAGAAATCCAGCATCGAGCGGTTGTGGGCGCGCGCGAAGCCGTACGCGAAGTCGAGGTCATCGCCGCGCTCGGCGGCGAGCAGCCGCCCGTTCACGAAGGTGTTGAAGACGAGCTGCGAGGAGAAGCCCAAGAGATCGAGTGCGCGGGGGCGGTCTTCCTTGAGGAAGGAGCCCGTGGCTGCCCAGTTCTTGCGCTCGAGGATCTTGGCCTCGTCCTCCTCGCGGTAGGCGGGGTCCGCGTGATCGGCCCGGAAGCGGCTGAACATTTCCGCCTCGCCCGGCGCGATCCGGCCCACGACGCTCTCGGGCAGCTTTTCGCGTACGGCTCGATCCGCGAAGACGTGGAACCAGTCCGGTGTCTCCACGAAGTGGGCGTCGGCGTCGTGGGTGGGGCGCTGTGCGTAGGGGATGGCTTCGATCCTCGCGGAGAGGCGCCCGCTACGGTGCGCCGTCTTGCGTTTCGGTGGCGGCGCGTGCGAGGAGCTTCGCCTTGCCGCGTCGGTACTGCCACGCGGTGAGGCGGCTTCCGAGGGTCGGAAACAGCCGGTCGAAAGCCCAGAGGATCCTCCATGCCGACGGCAGGACGATGATCTCGCGGTTCTTTGCCACCGCGTCGAGGGCTTGCTGGGCGAAGCGCGTCGCGTCCATGGCGCGCCCGAGGTCCTCGGGCTGGGCCTCCAGGATGCTGGCGGGGCCCAGGATCCGACCGTAGGCGCCGCCGCCGTCGAGGATCGGCGTGTTGATCACCCCAGGACAGAAGGCGCTCACCCGCACCCCGTACTCGAGGCCTTCGGCCCGGAGGCTTCGGGTCAGCCCCACCACGGCATGCTTGGTGGCGCTGTAGGAGGCCAGGCCCGGGACGCCCATCTGGCCGGCCATGGAGGCGGTGTTCACGATATGGCCGAAGCCCTGTTCACACATGCGGGGGTAGGCGGCATGCGCGCCGTGGACCACCCCCATCAGGTTCACGTCCACGATGTACCGCCAGTCGTCGAGGGAGTGGTCCTCGAAGAAACCGCCCACGCCAATGCCCGCGTTGTTGAACAGGTAGTCGAGGCGTCCCGCGTCGCTCAAAGTGTCGCGAACCAGGGCCTCGAAGGCCTCGGCATCGCGGACGTCGAGGGCCGCGGCGCGGGCGCGGCCACCGGCGGATTCGATCTCCTTGGCCAGGGTGCCGGCGCGCTCCTCCTGACGGTCGGCGAGGATCACGCTGGCCCCCCGCCGGGCGAGTTCTCTCGACAGGGCTTCCCCGATCCCGGAGGCACCTCCGGTCACCAGGCAGACCGCGTCGCGGTAGCTGCGGAGCATGCGCGGGTTCTACACCAAATCGGGGAAGCTTCCCAACGCTGGTGCGCCTCTTCTGCCTGGGCCCGGGGGGTTGCGGGTCGATCCGGGGACGCGAACCCTAGGCGTCTACCCACACACGCAGGGCGTGAAGGAGAGCACCCTTGGATCCCGCGATCTCGGAGTTGCTGCGCTCCGGGTCGATTCCCTTGCTCCCCGGCCTGGCGGTGGGACTGGTGGCCTGGCTCTACCTGCGCGGGTTTCGCGTCTTGCACGCGCGTGCCCCGGAGCGCTTCCCGGCCTGGCGGCGCGGGGCCTTCCTGGCGGGGCTCGCGCTCTTCCTGCTGGCCATCGCGTCGCCACTGGACGCGCTGTCGGGCCTGCTCCTCGAGGCCCACATGCTCCAGCACCTGTTGCTCGGCATGTGGGTGCCCCCGCTGCTGTGGCTGGGCGCCCCCTTGGCTCCCCTGCTGAGAGGCGTCCCCGCGCGCTTCCGCAAGCGGGGCCTCGGCCCCTTCCTCGCCTGGCCGGCGCTGCAACGCGCTGTGCACGCGCTCCTGCAGCCGGCCGTCGGCTGGCTGCTCTTCTTTGCCACCACCTGGCTCTGGCATTGGCCGCGCCTCTACGAGCTGGCGCTGCGTTCGCAGGCATGGCACGACTTCGAACACCTCTGCTTTCTGGCGGCGGGTCTGCTGTTCTGGTTCCCCGTCGTTCAGCCCTGGCCTGCCCGAGCGCGCTGGCCACGCGCCGCCATGGTCCCCTACCTGCTGCTCGCGGGCGTTTGCCAAAGTGGCTTCGCGGCGCTCTTCGCCTTCTCGAGCCGCGTCTTCTACGCCCACTACCTGGCGGCCCCGCGCCTTTGGGCGATCAGTCCCCTGGCCGACCAGGCCGCCGCGGGGGCACTCCTATGGGTTGGGGGCTCACTGGTGCTGCTGGTGGCGGTCTTCGTGCTGGTCGTCGACATGCTGGAAGCGCGTGGGTTGCACCGCGTTGCGCGGCCCCGGCGGCGTCCCGAATTTCCTGGTCCCGCGGCCGTGTGGCTGCGCGGGTTCGGACTTCGCTGCCTGGCTTCGCGGCCGCTGCGGCGCTTGCTTCAAGGCGCCGCGGCCCTGCTCGCGCTGGCCGTGGTGGTGGATGGCCTCTGGGGGCCCGCGGCACCGTCGGCCAGCAACTTGGCCGGTGTGCTGCCGTGGACCCACATCCGGGCCCTCGCGCTGTTGGGCTTGCTGCTGGCGGGCAATTTCTTCTGCGCCCTGTGCCCCTTCACCCTGTCACGCGGATTGGCACAGAAGCTGCCGTGGCGGCGACTGGCCTGGCCCCGCGTCTTGCGGGGCAAGTGGCCCGCTTTTGCGCTGCTCCTGCTCTTCTTCTGGTCCTACGAGTTCCTGCGGGTCTGGGACAGCCCGCTCTTCACGGCCTGGATCGTGCTCGCCTACTTCGCGGGAAGTTTCCTCTGCGACGCGTTGTTTTCCAGCGGGCGCTTCTGCAAGCACGTCTGCCCGGTGGGTCAATTCGGATTCGCGTTCTCGACGCTCTCGCCCCTGGAGGTGAGAGCCCGCGACGTGCAGACCTGCGAGACTTGCGTGAGCCACGACTGCCTGCTCGGCAACGCCGAGCAGCCGGGCTGCGCGACGGACCTCTTTCTTCCCCGCAAGCAGGGCAATCTCGATTGCACGTTCTGCATGGACTGCGTGCGAGCCTGCCCGCACGACAACGCGGGCCTCGCGCCGGCAGTGCCGGCGAGGGATCTGCGAATCGACGTCCACCGCTCGGGAATGGGGCGATTCTCGCAGCGCACGGACCTGGCCGCGCTAGCGGCGCTGCTGGTCTTCGCGGCCTTCGTGAATGCGGTCTGGATGCTGGCGCCCGTCGCGCAATGGAGGCTGCGCGGGGTGCAGGATCTGGCACGACTCGATTCGCTCTGGCTCGAGTCCGCGCTGTGGGTCGGGGCGATGGTGGTGGTGCCGCTCGGCCTGGTGGTGCTGCTGGGACGCCTGAGCGCGTGGGGGGGTGGCGTCCCCGCGCTCCGGGGGGCGATTTCGCGGCGCATGCTGCTGGCGTTGCTGCCCCTGGGTTTCTTCATGTGGCTCGGGCACCTGGGCTTCCACCTTGCAACCGGCGCTGGAAGCCTGATGCCCGCCGCGGCACGCGCAGTCCGGGATACCGGCTTCGGGCTCGCAGGCGCTCCCGACTGGTCGCAGGCGATGCCGCAGGCGGTGGCCGGGGATCTGCTCTCCCTCCAGCTCGTGGCCCTCGGCGTGGGACTGCTCCTCACGCTGCACGCAAGTTGGCGGGTTGCGTGTTCGTACGCGGTTGCGCGGCGACGCGCGCTGGGTCTCGTGGCCCCCTGGGCGCTTTTCGCGGTGGGGCTCTACGGGTTGGGGGTGTGGATCCTCGATCAGCCCATGCAGATGCGCGGCACCTGGGGCGCGTGATGTTCCTGGCAACACGAAGCCTGGGGGGCCTTGTGGTGGCGCTGCTCTGCGCGCCCACGGCCGGCGCGGACGCGGGCGTGGTGGTGGGGAGCGCGGTTGCTCACGGGTGGCGAGTCAGTCTGCTCGCCTCCCCCTGGCCGCTTCGGGCGGGCCCGGCCGAATTCAGCGTACTGTTGCAGGACGCGGCAACCCGCGAGCCCGTTCTCGACGCAGAACTCGCGCTCGATGTGCATCTGCTCGATCCGGCGCGCGCACCGGTCGCGCCCATTCGAGTCCGCGCCGTCCGTGGTGCAGGGGGCAATCCGCTGCTCCATTCGGCGCGTTTGGAACTCCCCGTTTCGGGTCGCTGGCGGGTGGTGGTGGGGGAGGTCGACGCGTCTCTGCCCGCGCTGGCTGGCATCGAGGTCGAAGTGGCGCCGGGGGCGTCGCTGCTCGCACGACACGGTGTCGCGCTCTCCCTTCCCTTCGTCGGACTTGCGCTCTTCGGCCTTCACCAGCATCTGAGCCGTCGCCTGACCTGCCGAAGTTGAATCGCGACACGGAGGCAGCGTGGACTAGTATCCGGCCGCGAGCTTGATCGCGCTGTCGGGAGGTTTCCCCCATGAGTCAGAACGTCTGCGAATCCCTGCTCTCGATCCTCATGGAGGCGGGCGTGGGCCAGATCTTCGGTGTGACGGGGGATGCTCTGAATCCCCTTCTCGAGGCCATCCGCAAAGAGGATCGCGTGGACTGGATCGGCGTGCGCCACGAGGAGCACGCCGCCTACGCGGCGGGCGCGCAGTCGGAACTCACCGGCGGGCTGGGGGTATGCGCGGGGACGACCGGTCCCGGCGCCGTGCACCTCATCAACGGGCTCTACAACGCGAAGAAGGAGGGGGGCGCAGTCGTGGCCCTCACCGGGCAGGTACCTCGCAAGCAGCGCGGCAGTGACTCCCACAAGGAGATCGACCTCTCCAAGATGTTCGATGACGTCTGCGCCTACCAGGTGGCCATCGAGAGCCCTGCCCAGATGCCGCGAATGGCCGAGATCGCGATCCAGAAGGCTCTCGCGGAGCGGGTGGTGGTGCGCATCGAGCTGCCCAACGACGTGATCGGCATGAAGGTGCCGAGCCAGCACTTTCGGCATCCCCTGGTGCACGGCGGCTCAGCGCTGCTCCCCCCGGATTCCGAGATCGAGAAGGCACTCGAGATCATCGAGGCCGGCAAGCGGGTCACGCTCTTCTGCGGCATCGGCTGCCGGGGCAGCGAGGCGGCGGTGCTCGAACTCTCCAACCGGCTGGGGGCGCCCATCGCACATACCTTGCGCGCCAAGGACGTATTCGACTACGCGGACGGCCACGTGGTGGGCATGACGGGGCTGATCGGCAATCCCGGCGGCTACCACGCGGTGCAGGATTGCGACGTGTTGGTGATGCTGGGGACGGATTTCCCCTACGACGAGTTCATCCCCGGTGGCAAGCAGATCATCCAGGTGGACACGCAGGTGGATCACATCGGCAGGAGGGCCCCGGTGACGCTGGGGCTGGTGGGCACCGTCAAGGACACGCTGGGCGCGTTGTTGCCGCGCCTGCGCGGAACCAGCGATCCGAAGTTCCTCGAACATCTCCTGGTTCTGCGCGACAAGTGGTTGGCGCAGATGGACAAGCAGGCCTCGTTGGATCGTGTCGACGAACCCCTCCACCCGCAGCTCTTCGCCCGGGCCATCGATGAACGCGCGGCCTCGGACGCGATCTTCGGCGTGGATGTGGGAGAGTGCACGATCTGGCTGGCGCGCCAGATGCGCATGGCCGGCGGCCGTCGCATGGTGGGATCCTTCAATCACGGCTCGGTGGGTTCGGGCCTGCCCACCGCGCTGGGTGCCATCGCCACGCATCCGTCCCGCCAGGTCTGGGCGCTTTGTGGTGACGGGGGCTTCGGCATGTCGCTGACCGACTTCGTGACGGCGGTGCGTTTCGATTGGCCCCTCAAGGTGATCGTCTTCAACAACGGCGAATTGGGCTTCGTGAAGATGGAGATGGAGGTCTCGGGCCTGCCCGTCTACGAGCCGGCCACCGGCCTCGTGAACCCGGATTTCGCGGCCTTTGCGCGAGCGTGCGGGGGAGAGGGGGTGCGGGTGGAGCACGCGGCCGACATCGTGCCCGCCGTCGAGCAGGCCCTGGCCAGCGAGCGGCCCTTCCTGATCGACGCGGTGGTGAGCGCCGGAGAACTCAGCATGCCGCCCGAGATCGATTTCAAGGAGGCCTTCGGCTTCGGGATCTCCAAGGTCAAGGAGGGCCTGATGGGCCTGCGCGGCGATCACGAGATCTGGAAGCTCTGGCGCGACGAGTACCGCGCGAACCTGGGCTGATAGGCAGGGCTTGCATCCGCGTTCGCGCGGAGTGGCGCGGGGAGCCGGAAGCGTAAGGAGCACATGGGGTCCGACGTTCGCACGGCTGTGATCACGGGGAGCTCGTCGGGCCTGGGTGTGGCGATCGCGCTGCAGATGGCGCAGCGGGGCTGGCGGGTTTCGCTGGGTGCTCGGCGGGAGGATCGCCTCCTCGAGGTGGCGGCGGATGTCCGGGAGCGGGGTGGCTCGGCGTTTGCCCACGCGCTCGACGTCACCGACGAAGATTCCATCGAGCGCTTCTTCGAGGCGAGCGAAGCAGCCCACGGCGTGGCGGACATCGTGGTCAACAACGCCGGTGTTTCTCGCCCCGGTCTGCTTTCCGGGCAGGATCCAGCATGGCTGCGCACCGAGGTCGAGACCAACCTGCTGGGGGCGCTGCTGGTGACGCGTCGCGCGTTGATTCCCATGCGCGCGCAGGGGCTCACCGGGGACATCGTGTTCATGAGTTCGGACTCGGTGCGAAATCCGCGCCCCCTGCAAGTCACCTACGGGGCGACCAAGGCAGCGCTCGAAAACCTGTCGGACGGGCTCTCACTCGAACTCGAGGGAACGGGGATTCGCTGCA
>JABSQX010000176.1 GCA_013215615.1 Myxococcales bacterium
AACTCATCACCGAGACCGGGTGGGTGGCGGGGCCGTCCAGCCACCCGCTGAGCAGGCGTCCCCCTACGAAGCCCGCCTGGAGCAGGGCCAGCAGTCCCAGTACCAGCCCGCGAGTGGAGGCGCGGAGGGCCCCCACCGCGCAGAGTGCAGCGGTCATGGCAAAGAAGCCCCCGTAGGCGGCCCGGATCTCCGCCAGGGCGTCCGATCCGGTCAGCTGGATCCCGATGGGCTCGAGGAGAGTCTGGGGCGACAGGAACGCGCTCACGGCGGTGGCCGCAAAGGCCAGAGCGAGTCCCGCCAGCAGGATTCGCAAGGTCCACTCCTTCATGCTCGTCTCCTTCCCCTTCAGTCTCGCAGTGCCTCGATGACGTCGCTCCCGAAGGCCGCCAGGGTCTCGGGCTTCGCGAAGTCCGTGAACCAGAGATAGAAGCGCTCGATCCCCGCTTCCTGTCGCGCCGCAAAGTGCTCGACGAGTTCGCTGGCGTTTCCCACCACCGGCTTGTCGCTGGAGGTCGCGAAGCGGCGCATGGCGGTGGTGGTGATCTCGTCGCGGTCCGCCTCCGAGGGGATGAAGGTGATCTGCTCCTGGACCGAGACGCGAGCCTTTCCCGCCCCCTCGCGCACCTCGTCGAAGTGGCTCAGGCGGTGTGCGGGGCAGTTCCACCATTGCGCGTGCTTCGCGACCAGGGCGAGGGTCTTCGCGCCGACTCCGCCGATCAAGATGGGGATGGGTGCGAGCGGGGTGGGTCGCTGTTGCGCGGACTCGAGGTGGTGAAACTCACCCTGGTAGGAGACCACCTCCCCGGTCCAGAGCGCCGCGAGGACCTCCAGGGTCTCTCCCAACCGGGTCACGCGGCCCTTCGCGTCGCTGTTCATCACGCCGAATTGCTCGAACTCGCTGGGTACGGATCCCCAGCCGATGCCGAGTTCGAAGCGGCCGCGCGAGGCGTGGTCGAGGCTGACGGCCTGGGCGGCCAGCACCGCGGGGTGACGGAAGGCATCGCAGAGCACCAGGTGGCCGACCTTCAGGCGCTCGGTGTGGGCGAGCAGCCAGGCCGCGGAGATCATCGCGTCGTGCATGGGCTGCGATTCCGCGAGGGGTGGCGCCAGGTGGTCCATCAGCGCGAGGCCCGTGAAGCCCGCTGCTTCCGCGGCCCGCCCGCGCGCCACCAGCGTGTCGAGTGCGAGGCGCATCTGGGGCAGGAAGAGGAAGAACTCGGCCATGCAGGCTCCGACGGGTGGGGTGCCCATTCTACGCGAGATCCGCGCGGGTAGCGCAAGCGCGCGTCCCCGGGGCGCCGCATGCGATCCGCTATGGTCGGGCGATTGCTTGGAGCTACGCGCGCCCCGGCGACGCTCTGAAAATTCCCTTGCGAGGTTCTCGATGCAGGCGGCCCGGCGTGTGGCGGTGACGGGGATCGGCGTGGTGTCGCCCGTCGGCATCGGCCGAGAGGCCTTCTGGCAGGGCTTGCTGGCTCCGCAGCCCGAGGGCAAGCGCTGCGTGCGGGACTTCGACCCGGCCCCCTACTACGCGAGCCCCAAGGAAGTGCGACGCGCGGACCGGGTCTCGTGGTTTGCAACCGCCAGCGCCGTCGAGGCTCTCGAGCAGGCCGGGACGCCGGGCGCCCCGCCAGAGCGCAGCGCGGTGATCCTGGGCAGTGGCGTGGGGGGGATCGGGACCTTCGAGCGCGACGTGCTCGTCCACCGCGACAAGGGCCCGCGACGCGTCTCCGCCCTGATGGTGCCGATGATGATGCCGAACTCCGCGGCGGCGGCGCTCTCGATGCGCTTCGGTTTCCAGGGGCCGTGTGAGAGCCTCGCCACCGCCTGCGCGACGGGCACCCATTGCATCGGCTACGCGGCACGCCTGATCGAGTGGGGGCTCTGCGACGCGGCGCTCGCGGGCGGCAGCGAAGCGGCCATGACCCCGGTGGCCACCCAGGGTTTCGCGAACATGAAGGCCCTCTCGTCCGATGGCCGCTCGCGACCCTTCAACGCGGCTCGCGACGGTTTCGTGCTCTCCGAGGGGGCGGCGGTCCTGGTGCTCGAGGAGTGGGAGTCCGCGCAGGCGCGCGGTGCCCGCATTCTCGCGGAGATCCTGGGTTCCGCGAGCCTCGCGGACGCGCACCACATCACCGCGCCCGCGCCGGGCGGGCAGGGCGCCCTGCGCTGCATGCAGGCCGCCCTCGAGAACGCCGGCCTGGCGGCCGGCGAGGTCGCCCACGTGAACGCCCACGGGACCGGAACCCCGCTCAACGACGAAGCGGAAGCCATTGCCATTGCAGAGCTTTTCGGTCTGCCGGGGCCGCCGGTGGCGGCGCTGAAGGGGGTCACCGGCCACTCCCTGGGCGCCGCGGGCGCGCTCGAGGCGGCTGCCGTGGTGCTGTGCATGCAGCATGGGCGGATCCCGCCTACCGACGGGCTAGAAGAAGTCGACCCCGCGCTTCCCGCGATCGACGTGGTGACGGGCGGTCCGCGGGATTGGACCCCCGGGCCCACGCTCTCGAACTCGTTTGGTTTCGGCGGGCACAACGGCACGCTGGTCCTCGGCCCCGCGCGTTGACTCCAAAACCCCGCGTTCTGTCGCTCGAGCGACCCGGGAAGTCGAGCCAACACCGCATTCTCCTAGTGTGAACTGGTTCACACTCGTTCCGGCCATCGGCAGGCAGACTGGAGGTATCCCAGAGGAGTTATGCCATGGCATCCAGAGGTTCCGACCCGATCCGCCGTCCCCTTCGAGTCCCCAGGCTGCCTGCCCCGAAGTTTCCGCCGGTGCTGTCGCTGGCCTTCGCCTGGACGCTGCTGTGGGCCGCCAGCGCAGTCGCCCAGCCGCTGCCCCCGGTTCCGGTCCCCGCCGCGAATCCCATCACGCCCCAGAAGGCCGTGCTTGGCAAGATCCTGTTCTGGGACCAGCAACTCTCGAGCGACCACACCGTGGCCTGCGGGTCCTGCCACCTCACCGAATTCGGCGGCGCCGATCCGGCCGTCGCCGTCCATCCCGGCGCGGATCTGATCTTCTTCAACGCCGACGACATCTTCGGCTCACCCGGCGTGGTGCGCCGAGATCCCGGCGGCGCGGCCATCGCCGATCCGATCTTCGGATTCAACCGCCAGGTCACCGGCCGCGCCGCGCCGAACTTCTTCGGGGGATCGTGGAACTTCGAAGTGCTGTGGGACGGTCGCGCCAGTACGGCCTTCGACGATCCCATCACAGGTGTCAATCTCATCCCCGTGGACGGCACCCTGGAGAGCCAGTCGCTGGGGCCCATCCTGAACTCGGTGGAAATGTCCAAGGACGGTCGCAGCTGGGGCTCGGTGACCAGCCAGCTGGCCTTCGTGAAGCCCCTGGTGCTGGCCACGGCGCTGCCCCCGGACGTGGCGGCCGCGATTACCGCCTTCCCCACGTACCCGGATCTCTTCAACGCGGCCTTCGGCACGCCGGACGTCACCCCGGCGCGCATCGCCTTTGCGATCGCCACCTACGAGCGCACGCTGGTGCCGGACCAGACACCCTGGGACGCCTTCATCGCTGGCGTGGGCACGGCGTTGTCGCCCGCCCAGCAGGCCGGCTGGAACTTCTTCCAAGGGGCCAGCTGCGCGGGCTGTCACCGGCCGCCCCTGTTTACCGATTCCCGTTTCGCGAGCATCGGCCTGCGCGACATCGCCGACGACATCGGAAGGGAAGTCGTGACCGGGTTGCCCAGCGATCGCGGCCATTTCAAGATTCCCACCCTGCGCAACGCCGGCCTGAAGCCCAGCTACATGCACACCGGTCAGTTCGCGAACCTGCTGAACGTGGTGCGCTTCTACCAACCGGGTGCGCCGCGCTTCTTCCCCAACCTGTCTCCGGGAATCCCGGTCCTCTTTCCGCCTGGCGTCGAGCTTCCGCTGGTGGACTTCCTGCAGAACGGACTCACGGACCCCCGAGTCGCGGCGCGGGCCTTCCCCTTCGACCGCCCGGTTCTCGCCGCCCCGGAGCCGGCCGGGAGCTGGCAGCTCGGGGCGGGGCTGGCCGCCCTGCTGGGCTTGCGCGCGGCACGATCGCGCCGCAGGGGGTGCTGAGCGCTCGGCTCCTCACCCTGTGGTGGCCGCCCCGCCAGGGGCGCTCGAGAGTTTGAAGTTGCGGTCCGGCATGGCATGATCGGGCCCATCGCAGCGCGTTGCAGGCGGCGAGAGCCGCTGCGAGCGGAGAGGGCAAGGCTCCCTCGCCCCGCCGGGCTGCGATGGGAGGAACCCGATGAGCGGAAGCGCGGAGCCTGCGGAGATCCGTGAGATCCAGACCGGCACCGAGGACCTGCTGTGCCGGGTGGAGGATCGCGTCGCGGTCCTCACCCTGAACCGCCCCGAGGCCCGCAACGCGCTCACCTGGGAGCTCAAGTGGGCGCTGCTCGATCTGATCCCGAAACTCGGCCAGGACGACGACGTGGGCTGCTTGTTGCTCACGGGCGCTGGCGCCTCCTTCTGCGCGGGCGGCGACACCAAGAACATGAAGAAGGAGGGCACGCCGCCTTCTCCCGAGGATCGCGTCAAGATCCTGCGCCGCGAGCACCAGATCCCCGCCTGGATCCACCGGCTCGAGAAGCCCGTGATTGCGGCGCTGCCCGGGGCGGCGGCGGGCGCCGGCATGGCGCTGGCACTGTCCTGTGACTTACGGATCCTGGCGGAGCGCGCCTTCCTGCTCACCTCCTATGCTCGCCTGGCCGTCTCCGGCGACTACGGGAGCAGCTGGTTCCTCACCCACCTGGTGGGCACCGCCAAGGCCCGCGAACTCCTCTTCAGCGCGGATCGCATTCCTTCCGCAGAGTGCTTGGCCCTGGGTCTCGCCAACCGCGTCGTGCCCGATGACGCGCTCGCCGAGGAGTCCATGGCAATGGCGCGTCGCATCGCCGCCGGCCCGCCCATCGCGCTGCGCATGATGAAGGACAACCTCAACCGCGCGCTCCACCAGGACCTGCAGAGTTGCCTGGACCTCGAGGCCGAGCGCATGGTGCGCGGCGCCATGACCGAGGACTACTTGGAGGGTGTGGCGGCCTTTGCGGAGAAGCGCCCCCCGGTCTTCCGGGGACGCTGAGCGGCGAGCCGGCAGCACGCCGGGCAATCACGAGGAGGATTCCCATGGATCTGGGGCTCGAGGGCAGGACCGTCATCGTGACGGGCGGCAGTGGAGGCATCGGCCGGGGGATCGTCTACGGCTTCGCGGACGAGGGCTGCAACGTCGTGATCGCGGGCCGCGATGCCGCCAAGAGCCAGGAAGTGGCCGATGCCTGCGCGGAGCGGCCCGGGCGCGTCGAGGTGGTGCAGACCGACGTGACCGAGATGCCCCAGGTGGAGGCGCTGGTGAAGCGCACCCGGGAACTCTTCGGCCCGGTGGACGTGCTCGTCAACAACTCCGGCGGCGTCTTCTATCCCCGCCCCTTCGTCGAGAAGCCCCGGGAGGAATGGGAGTGGGAGCTGAACCTCAACATCTGGGGCGTCGTCAATTGCACCCGGGCGGTGGCCGACGACATGATCGCGCGCGAGGGCGGCGCGATCGTGAACATCACCTCGAACTCGGCGCTGGTCCCGGCGGCCGCCGACCAGGTCGCCCACTACGGGGGCACCAAGGGCTACGTGGGCTCGCTCTCGAAGGCCCTCGCCTACGAGTGGGGGAAGCACAACATCCGGGTCAACTGCATCGCGCCGGGTTGGATCGTCCCCCACGAGAAGGACCACGTGGGGGAAGGCAGTTTCTGGAAGAAGTACGGTTACGATTTCTTCGGCACCCCCGAGGAAATGGTCGAGAAGGCCCAGAAGGGCGAGATGTTCAACATCGATAGCCAACCCATCCGAAGGGTCGGCCGGCCCGAGGACATCGCGGATCTCGCGCTCTTCTTTGCCTCCGACCGAGCGGGTTACATCACGGGGCAACACGTGAGCGTCGGCGGCGGCGCCTACATGCCCTGAGGGTTGCGCGGAGCAGGCGATGACCGAGGCTGGCGACATCCGCGACCTGACGGACTTCTCGAAGTCACGCCCGCTGTGGCTGCGCGCCTTCAATGCGGTCGCCAAGCCTTTCGCAGGCGGGGTCCGCCTCGACGAGGAGGGATTGCTCGCGGCGGCGCGGCGGCGTACGGGCCTGCGAGATTTCGGGAGCGACGATTTCCTCGAGCCGCTGGGGGCCTTTCTGCGCTCCCTCGACGAGGAGGCGCACCTCACCCCGATGGGGCGCATCCTGGCCCGCCGCGATGTCTTCGTGCTGCTCTGCAATCGCCTGCAGATCGCAGAGACTCTGAAGCGCCACCCGGAGATCGCCCGCCAGGAGGTCCGAGAGCCGCTCTTCATCGTGGGCCTGTCGCGTTCGGGGACCTCCATCCTCCACGAGGTGATGGCCCAGGATCCGGGGTTGCGGAGTCTCGAGACCTGGGAGGCCCGCTACCCCTGTCCGCCTCCCGAGCAGGCCAGCTACGCGCGGGATCCACGCATCCGCAAGGCGCACTTCGAAGCCAGGCTCTGGCCGGCCCTGGTGCCCCCCTACGAGTCCATGCACGAGATGGGCGGCCGCATCCAGGCCGAGTGCGGGGACATCACGGCCCACGCATTCATCGGGGATCGCCTTCCGGCCCTCCACCAGGTGCCGAGCTACGCGGCCTTCATCGCGGAGCGGGAGATGCGCCCCGCCTACGAGATCCACAAGCAGATTTTGCAGATCCTGCAGTGGAAGACCCGCTGCGACCGTTGGGTGCTCAAAGCCCCTGCCCACATGAACTGGATGGACACGCTCTTCTCCGTCTACCCCGACGCTCGCATCGTCCAGACCCACCGAGACCCGCTGCAGATCATGGGCTCCACGTTGAGCTTGATCGCGGCCATCATCTGGATGCGGGCGGACGCGGTGAACCGGGAACTCATCGAACTGGCTTTCGGCCCCGCCTATTACGCGCCGCAACTCGAGAACATGATGAAGCTGAGGGACAGCGGCCGATATCCCGAGGAGCGTTTCTTCGATGTGCGCTTCCGCGACATGATGACGGACCCCATCGGCACCATCGCCGGTGTCTACAGGCACTTTGGCTGGGAGTACGGGGAAGATGCGCGGGCCCGGATGCGCGGCTACCTGGATGCCAAGCCGCGGGGCAAGTTCGGCAAGCACTTCTATTCTTTTCACGATCTCGGGCTGGACCTGGCCACGGAGCGGGCCCGCTATGCGGTCTACCAGGAGCGCTACGGGGTGGTCTCCGAGGTCGAATGACAGGGGCCCTTCGCGGTCCGGAGGAGAGGGCAATGGCGGAAGAAGAACGAGCAGTCGGCGGTTACGGTTCGGAGTTCGAGCTGCAGCGTCTGGAGCACAAGAGCGAGGAGGTGGACGCAAAGCGCCTGATGAGCGGAGCCGCGTGGGAGGATTTCTGTGATCGCCTCAAGGCGGCGGGCCGGCACGTGCTGGCGGAGACCGCGCCGAATACGCCGCTCGATCGAGCCGAGGGTTTTCGCTACCTCGCCAACTTGAGCCAGGCGGGGATCCGCCACGTCTTCAACAGCGATCCCCTGCATCCCCGTTTCATCCGGCACCCCGACAGCACGTCGAAGTACGGGGCCGAGAACGCCGACAATCTCTATCACTTCTGCCGCATTCGGAGCGACCGCACCTACAAGATCCGCGGCCGCCGCAACTCTGCGTTCTGCTTCCTCATCGAGTCCAAGCAGGGCTACATGCAGCTGGGAGACTTGGAGAACTACGCGACGCTGGATTCCGAGGCCATGCAGGTCGAGGCGGACGGCAGCTTCGAGATCACGCTCTCCCGAGAGCCCCAGCCAGGCAACTGGATGAAGCTGCATCCCAACGTCACCCAGATCATCATCCGGCAGTACCTGGTGGACTGGGAGCGGGACGTGCCCGCGGACTTCGAGATCTTCGACCTGGG
>JABSQX010000177.1 GCA_013215615.1 Myxococcales bacterium
GCGGCCTGACGCCAGAATCCAACACCCTCGCCGAACCCGAGGAGATCGACTCCCTCGAGTGGGGGTTCAAATCGAACTGGCTCGACGATCGCCTGCAGATCAACGGCTCGCTCTTCTGGTATGACTACGCGAACTACCAGGTCTTCCTCTTCGAAAACAACTTCGGCTCCGCGCCGGTGCGCAAAGTCATCAATGCCAACGCCGCTAGGCTCTACGGCGCCGAGCTCGACGCGACCATCGAACCCATCGACCGGCTGATCGCCACCCTTCGCTTCGGCTGGCTGGAGAGCCATTTTCTCGATTTCACGGATACGGGCGCGGTGAAGGTGCCCTTCAGCCTCAACCCGGTGCGCTTCTCTGTTTATTCCAGGACCTTCGACTACACGGGCAATCGGCTTCCGAATACACCGCGCTTCAAGCTGAGCGGCAGCTTGGAATACACCTTCGAACTCGGCCGTTTCGGCAACATTCGACCACGCTACGACTTCAGCTGGACGGACGACATCTTCTTCGATCCCTCTCAAGGGCGAGGTGCGCCGAACAACCAGAATGAGATCTTCATGCCCAAGTACGCGGTCGGGCAGAAGGCCTACTGGCTCCACGACGTCGGGCTCACCTACACCACTCCCGATGATCGCATCGAGGTGGCTGCCTGGGTGCGGAACGTCGCGGACGAGGTCTACAAGGTGGGCGCCTTCGACGTCTCGGTCGGCGTCGGTATGGTCAACTCCCTGGTCGGCGATCCCCGCACGTACGGCATGAGCCTGCGCGTCAACTTCTGATAACTGGAGAAAGCGCGGATCAGGGAATCGCGTAGCCGAGCGCGCGGAGTTGGTTGAGTTCCATCTCATCGATCTCCACGCTCGGCACCTCCACCCCCCACGGCGACACTGGCGGGTCGAGATAGGCGTCGACCAGACCACGCAAGCGCTCCGCCTCCTCGGGGTGCTCTCCGATGACGTTGAGCGTCTCGTCGGGATCGCTCTCGCGATCGAAGAGTTCTTCGATCACCACACTCCCATCCCGACCCTGATGCCTCCGCACCATGCGAAATCCGCCCTCCTCTAGGGCAACCGCATCCAAGGGAGGGGAGCCCTCCGGCTGGCCCCAGTTGCGGTCCAGGTGGGCGATTGCCGGTGGCCGCTCGACCGGCATCTCCTCGTCCCTGACCGCTGCCAGAATCTCGGGAACCAGCGAGCGCCCGTCCGTATCCGGCAATTCCGGCAAGCCCAAGAGATCCAGAATGGTGGGCCAGATGTCCACGTTTCGGGTACGCGATTCGATCGCCACGCCGGGATCGAGGAGAAAGGGGAATGCAATGACCAAGGGCACTTCCGTGGACTCCGGGTAGACCTGCGTGGCATGTCCCTCGAAGCCCCTCTCCATGAAAGCTTCCGCATGGTCCGAGGCGATCACCACCAAGGTCTTCTTGAGCAGCTCGGTCTCGGCGAGATGGTTCAGCAAACGCCCCAGCACATTGTCGGTGTGATGGATCGAATTGTCGTAGATATCCAGGTAATCGCCCCCGAAAATCGCTGAATCGAGGCTGTAGGCGTACTGGTGGACGTCCATCATGTGGATGTAGAGGAACCATCGATCGCGCCCGTACACGCGCAGGAAATCCAGGGCCGCACTCACGACGTCTGCATCGGTCCCGTCCAGGGAGATATTCGGATTCTTGCGGTGCAGCGTGGCGGGCACTCGTCCGGCGCGCGGTCGCTCATAGACCTCGAAGCCCTGCGAAAATCCGAAGTTGGAGTCGACCCAACCGTTGCGCCAGATTCCGGCTGTCCGAAAGCCAGCATCCCGCAGCAATTCCGCGGGCAAGACGGCTTCCAGTGGAAGCGCGTGTTCCGCCCGAAGCACGCCGGTCCGAGCGGGGTTGCGCCCGGTCCACAGAGAAGCCATCGAACACTTGGTCCAAGACGACTGCGCGAGTTGACGCGCGAAACGAACTCCCGTCGACGCCATATAGTCGATGTTCGGGCTCGTCTCTCGTGAACTCCCATACGAGGCAAGCCGACTGGCCCGAAGAGTGTCGATCAGAACGAACAACACGTTGATGTCGCGATGATTCTGGAGCGCCACGACGTGCTTCGCAGAACCCACGAAGCGAGGATCTCCGCTCGTGATCTCAACGAAGGTAGAAGCATAGAGAAGCAGCATGAAGAACGCGGCCACGAGCCATGGCCAGAACCGACGCGCGCTTCGATCGAACATGCGAAGGGAAAGTTAGCGGGTTCCAGGCTCCCGCCCACCCGAAACGAGCGGGGCAAGGGCTGAGCCACGCGACGTCGATCCGGGCAACCGCTAATCTTTTCCCATGCCTTCACGTCAAGCGTTTTGGAGAAATCCCTCTGCACGGCTGATGTCCGCGTTCCTCATTGCGGGCATCCTCGCCGGCTGCGCGCCCTCGGACCCGCTACAAGAGGCACGCGAATCCCTGGAGGCAGGGCGCTTTTCGGAATCCATCGAAATCTTGGAAGAACTGATCTCGGAGGGAAAGGAGGAGCCGGAACTCCTCTATCTCTACGGCCATGCGCTTCGGGTCTCGGGCTCGCCCGAGCGGTCGGTCTGGTCGCTCCGCAGGGCCGCCGAGCATGCCGACTGGGAACTGCAGGCAAGCCTCGAACTGGCGATCGCGGCCATGCAGATACGCGCCTACGAAACGGCTCTGGCAGCCGCAGATCGAATACTGGAACTCGAAGCCGATCACCCCGGGGCGCTGGCGATCCGGGCGGAGAGTCTCAGCGCCGGCCAGATCGACCCCGAGGCGGCGCTGGTGGATTTCGACCGCTTGCTCGAAATCGAACCCGAGGATTTCCGGATCCACGTCCTCAAAGCCGAAACGCTTCTCCGCCTCGAGCGGATCGACGAAGCGGCCGAAATCTTTTCCGGGCTCGAAGAGCAGGGAAAGAAGGCAAACCTCGGCGACGCTGCCCTCGGAAAATTGTGCGTGACCCACGCGACCTTCGCGTCTGAAAAGGGCGACCTCGAAGACGCCGAGATCCTCTTCGGCGACTGCCTGGAGCGATTCTCCGACAGCGGTGCGGTGCTTTCCGAGACCATTCGCTTCTTCGAGAATACCGGCCAGGTGGAACGCGCATTCTCGATCCTCGAGGACATCCTCGAAAGATCGCCGGGTTCGATTCACTTTCGCATCGCTCTCGCAGACCGGCTCCGGCAGCATCAGGAGATCGAAGCAGCCGAGGAGGTGCTGCGGGCGGGGCTCGATGTCCAAAACGAGCAACGGGTGACCGACGCATACGCCGCGCTCGCCGACCACTTCCTCATGATCGGGGACGAAGCCCAGGCGGCCGACCTCTACGCGAAGGCCTTCGAATCATTCCCCGATCCGACGCCCTTCCAGATTCTCACGCTGGCGGATCTCTTCGCGCGGGCAGGCCGCAACGAACGTGCCCTCGAAATCGCCCAGCGGATCGAGGACAGGGCGCAGAGAGGTCTCATCGAAGCACGCGTATTCCTGAACGAGAATCAGCCCGTGAGAGCGCTCGGCATCCTCGATGAAGTCCTCCCGAGCTGGCCCGACAACCCGGGCGCGCGCTATTACGCCGCCCGCGCGGCTGAGCAGATTGGTGACTTCGAGAGGGCGATCGAAGAGTATCGACAATCGATCCGCTCGGGTCCCGCGTTCACGGACGCTGGCCTGCGCCTGGCGAGAATCCACGAGGCACAAGGCGAATTGGAACGCGCTTGGGCGGTCGCCGCGCAGTACTACAAATCCCGCAACCAGGACGTCGCGATGCTTCCCTTCCTCTTCCGCCTCGCCCAACGCATGGACCGTCCCGCGCGCCTGCGTCCCTTGATCGACGAATTGTCCTCGGCCAACGGCTGGGCGATCGCCTTGGCGGAGCGCTCGAACAGCTTCGCAGAGCAGTTCGGACCCGAGAAGGGAATCGAGCTGATCGCGAAGAACAAGCGCGTCCAACTGAACGAGCCCTCGAGCGCCGCAGCGCTGAAATCCTTCGTCCGGCACCTGGTTGCAGCCAACCGAAGCGGCGAAGCGGAAAAAGCGATCGAGGCGGCGCTCTCCGATCACCCGGACTCGGCGGATTTCCAGGAGATCCGTGGCTGGCTCCATGAAGCAACAGAGTCCCAGGACGCAGCCGTCGAGGCCTACCAGCGCGCGATCGAAATCGACCCACAGCACGCCCCGTCGCTGGCCGCCCTGGGCAGGCTGGCGGCAGAAGCCGGGCAACTCGAATCCGCACTCGCTTTCCTCGACCGCGCCAATTCAGCCGACCCCGACGATCCGGACCCCCTGCGGCTCGCCGGCTCGATCGAAGCCGAAGCGGACCACCGGGAAGAGGCCATCAAGCGTTGGAACTCCCTCTTGCGAGAGCACCCCCAGGACGCGACCACCCTGATCCTGCTCGCAAAGCTGCGCGTGGAATCGGGGCAGGCGACCGAGGACAGCATCGATCTCGCACGCAGAGCGCTTCGTTTCGGAGGCGGCGAAGAGGCGAGAGTCCTCCTGGACGAACTCCGAAGCGCGGGAGGCAAAGGCCAACCCGCAGAGGAATGACGAGCGCTCCCGGAACATGAGAATCCATCGATCCACCAGCGGGTATCCCCGATGACACGCTTCGGCGCCTAGTCGGTCGCCCGCTCAACCCAAAGGCCGGGCACCCACACCCCTCGGCTCAGGACTTCTCGGCCAGGAGTTTCGAGAGCGATCTCTTGACTCGGGGGGAAAGCTCCGATGCATCGACCCACGCCATGGCCGCCTCTGGGTCCGTACGCAGCCACTCTTTCACGACCTTCTCGGTCGTCCTCTGGCGCTTCTCGGCGTCGCTCACCCTCGGGAGCCAATGGGCAGCTTGCTGCGGGTCTTGCTTCGCGAGAACCGCGAGGAACATCGGAAGAACGGCCTCGAGAGACGGGTCATCGTGGCGCTCGTGCATCCACAGGGTCGCCGCGGAACGATCCGCGAAGACGAAGTTGCGGAACGTGTGCTCGACCACGTCGTCTCGGTCATCTTCGATGGGCAAAGCGCGCGCCCATTCCATGGCCTCCGCTCCATGGAAGCGCGCCCAGCGCGCCCCGAGACGACGCCGGAGATGCTTTCCGTAGACGCTGTCCGCGTATTTCTCGACGAAAACTTTCGCCTCGTCCGGGTCTCGGATCGCAGCGACCCCCACGAACGTTCGGAAGAACTGCTTGGTGAGATCCGGGGCGACCTGTTGATCAAGGGACCCCACGTACGCTTCGGTCGCCTTCAGGCCGTCCCGGGCCGAAAGGCCGCTAATGAGGGTTTCGATCATCGAGACGCGATCCTTCAGAACGTCGATGCCTTCGATGAACGATGCCAGTTCCGCACTGGGTGCCGCGCCGGAGTCGACGAAACCCCGAACGAACGCGCCTCCCGCGCTCTGGATCTGCCCCGATACGAGGCCTGGCAAGCCCGCCAGGCCCTGGAGTGCCTCTTCGGGGGCAGATCGACCCCACTCGTAGAACACGACGCGCGTTCCGAGCTTCCGATCGTCCCAGGGCCAACTGTAGGCGCGCTTGAGGGCACCGCGGGGGTCATGCTGCGCCCACCAACTCGCGAGCAGGGTTGCGGAGACCTCGTCTTGTCCCCCGATCGACTTCTTGAAGAGGTCCCCCACGCGCGGGGCATCGGCGGGGTCGATCGAGGCGTAGAACTCAACCCACAGTGCGGCCCGCTCGAGGGGATTTTGGTTGTGGGTGATGGCGTTGAAGGTTGCGTCGATCCCCCGCGAGAAATCCAGATCTACCCCGCGGGGATCGCTGGCTCGATCACTGCCACATCCGGTTAGAATTCCAATAGTTAGGACCAGGGGCAACAATCTTGAAAGGCAATGGTGAGGCAAAGGCGTCGAACTGCTCGCGAAAAAACCCCCGCGATACCCGTAGATTCTTTCCAGAGCCGGCGCTGCGTATGGTAGCATCGAGATGTACCCCTTCGTGTTCCATGGAGACCCCCACGTTCGGCGAGGGAGCCGTAAAATCACCACGCTTGGTCCGTATTTCGGTCCATCTGCCTAGGGAGTAAAGACGTGAATAGAATCACTATCGGTTTTGGTAGCTTTGCCGCGAGTATCGCGCTGTCACTGTTAATTGCGAGCGCAGGCAGCGCGGCCACTTTCTCGATGACCGGTTCGATCCGTATCGGGAACCCCTCCGCCGGGCCCACCAACGCGGGCGTAGACATCCCCAACGCGAACCGCGGCACACTCACCGTCTCCCAGGGCGCGGGCGGCTCGATCTTCCTGCCGGAAAAGAAGTGGCAGATCGGTAACTTCGCGGCGAGCCCCTCCGCAAACGGGCTGGTCGCGCCGAACACCAACTTCCGCACCTTTGCGGCCTTCAGCTGCTGCGCGCAGCTGACATTCGTTTCGCAGACCTACAACCGGGCAGCAACGTTTGCCGCTGGCGCTGGGGCGGGGGCGATCGACTTCTGCCCGCAGGCAACCGGCTGCACGACCTTCACCGCGGGAACCTTCAAGCCTGCGCTCCTCAAGGTCACCCCGACGGCGGCTCGCTTCGGAGGCGTCTTCCGCCTGCTGCGCGACGTGAGTGGCGGCGTCTGGTTCATCGTCGCGCAGACACCGAACCTCACGCTCGCCTTCCAGTCGAACACGGAGGGCTTCCCGCGTGACTGGACGGGTGGGATCACCAACCATCGGACCATCATGGACACCAACCTGCCCGGCAAGATCTACGTCGGTGGTGCTCTGACGGCGGTGGATGGCCAGGTAATGACGCTGGGCGCGTACGTGGGCGCGGCCCCCACGGATCCGCCGGACGGGACGGCAACGGGCTTCAAGATGACCACGGGCACGATCTTCGTGATCGACGCGACGCCGGAGACCGCGCAGGGCGGTCCTTTCTCCTCGACGACCTCCGGATACGACAACCGGACGGCCGGCGGGAACGGCAGCATCAAGCTGGTGGGCGGCAGCATCGCTCACGGTGGAAGTACGGGAAACAACTTCTTCCGGATCACGAACCTGAAGATGACGCTCCCCGAGCCGGGAGCGAGCTTGGGGCTCGCGGTAGGGATGTTCCTGCTCGTGGGTCTGGCACGCACACGCAGCCGGAACTGAGCTAACCCTGCGAGGCCAACCGCCTCGCTGACTCCGAACTAGAAAGCGGGACACGGCAAGCGCCGTGTCCCGCTTTTCGCTTCGAACACGACTGCCGCGGGCCCGGAAAGCTCCCGGGGCCGCGACGCGTCGAAGTGCCCGGATCCCTGACATGGCTCCGGTCCGAGGTCGTGCTGGACCTCGCCCGATTCGCCTCAGGCCTCAGCGAGCGCCAGCTCCGGGTGCCGGACACTGATCATGCGGCGGATGCCCTCCCTCCACGAGACTTGGCAGGGGCCGGCGAGATCGCTGCGCCGGGCCGAGTCCAGCAGGTAGTGGTGGATACCCTCGGGCGACTCGACGATCTCGAGCTCCCGACCCACCAGCGACGCCATGAAAGCGCAGAGTTCCTGGATCGTGACCGGCTCATCGCCCCCCCAGTTGCAGAGCGTCGCCGGCACGGAGGCAGCCGCCAGCAGACCCGGTACGTGGGCGAAGATGTCGTCCTCGTGGATGGGGCTGCA
>JABSQX010000178.1 GCA_013215615.1 Myxococcales bacterium
CGGATAGCGGGCCCTGCTACCCGCCCCCGTGCCCATCGACGAGCGGGGGCATCCGCCCGACGAGCATCGCCTCAGATGTCGTCGAAGCGACCCCCGCGGCCCCGGCCGCTCGCGAAGCGCTGCGCGCCCTCGAAGCTCTCTCCAGCGCGGATCGCCCGCATCCCGCAATCGTATTCGTTGGCCAGGGCGAGATCCAAGGGCATGTCCCACTGCTCGTACGCGGAGCGCCGGTCGGCGCGCACGCACACCTGCGGGAAGCGGGCGATCTCCCGCGCCAGTTCCTCTGCGGCCTCGCGCGAGCTTCCCCGTGCGACCACCCGGTTGACGAGGCCGATGGCGAGCGCTTCCTCGGCTTCCACGGGACGGCCGGTGAGGATGAGGTCCATGGCGCGCGCTTGTCCGATCAGGCGCGGGAGCCGCACGGTGCCGCCGTCGAGCAGCGGCACACCCCAGCGTCGGCAAAATACGCCGAGCACCGCGTTCTCCTCGGCGACACGCAGATCGCACCAGAGCGCCAGTTCGAGTCCACCGGCGACGGCGTGCCCCGCAATGGCCGCGACCACGGGCTTGCTGAGCAACATACGGGAAGGCCCCATGGGCCCGTCGACCGCCAGTCGGTCCCAGGCCTCCCCGGTGCGCGGCGGAGAGACGCGGTTGCCGCGCTCTCCCGAAAGAGCGCGAAGGTCGGCCCCCGCGCAGAAGACACCGTCCTCTCCGTAGAACACAGCGACCCGTGCCTCGTCGTCGCGTTCGAAGGCCAGGAAGGCCGCCGCCAGAGACTCCGCGGTGGGGGCATCTACGGCGTTGCGCGCCTGCGGGCGTGACAGGATTACCGTGGTGACGGATCCCTTCTTCTCGACTCGTACCGCCTCCTCGTGCGTCACGTCGACCTCCTCATATCGCTCTCCGACTCCCTCACCCCTTCCCCGCGTGAGCACCCGCCGACCAGCCACGCGAGGCGAGTTGCTCCCGCGCAAAGGCGAGCGGCTCTTCCTCGAGGGTGGTGGCCATGGCGTCGTTCCAGCGGTTCAGAAAGCCGAAGAAGGCGATCACCCCCATGATCTCCACGATCTCCGCCGCGCTGAAGTGCTCGCCCAACGCCGAGAAGTGACTCTCGTCCGCCGCGGAGGGCGCCAGCGCGGCGTCTCGGGCAAGACGCAACGCGGCGCACTCCGCTTCTGAAAAGAGCGGGCTGGCCTCGAAGTCGAAGGCAGCGTCGATCCTTTCCGTGCTCGCACCCGCGCGGTGCGCGGAGTGCGCGGTGTGTGCCTGGCAGTAGCGACAGCCCGCGGCGCGGCTGGCCACGAAGGCCACCAGCTGTTTGAGTTCCGGATCGATGGCGCCTTCTCCCAGCACACCCCCCGCGAAAGCTCCGAAAGCGCGCAGCAACTCGGGTCGGTGGGCCATGGTCCGGACGCTGTTGGGAACGAAGCCCATGCCCTGCTCGAGGGCCTGGAAGAAGGGCTCGAATTCCTCCAGCTCCTCGCGAGCAAGGGGTTCGAGTCTCGCCATGTCGTCGCCTCCCCGTCCGGCCTCGCCGTCATCGCATCCGCCTGGCGATGCCTCTGCGAAGGGCCGCCACCAGGCTGCTAGCTTCCGCGCGGAGGGTATCGAAGGATGTCGTGCCAACGCCGCTACGGGCGTTTCGCCAGGCCACTCTGTCTCGCTGCCCTTGGACTGATGGGGCTGTGTGGCTGCGCGGCCAAGCAGCGGGTGGCGCTCGACTGCCTGCCCGAGCAGGTGACCATCTTCGTGGATGGCGAGCGCCTCGACCACAGCCCGGAAGCCCTGGAACTCGACGTCGACAGACCCCACACCGTGCTCTTCCGTGCCCCCGGCTACCGCCCCCGCATGGTGGTGATCGATATCGACCAGACGCCGGAGGGCCGTCCGGTGCTCCAACCCACACGCGTCTGCGCGGACCTGCTCGCACGCGCGCCTCGAATGCGGCGCCGCCTCGACCTGCAGGTCGACGAGCAACCCCCCGCCAAGCCCGACGCCGCTCCCTAGGAGGCGCCCTCCGCCACCAGCGGGAGTTCCAACGCAAAGGTGGTGCCCACGCCCACCTCGCTGTCCACCAGGATCCGGCCTCCGTGGCGCTCGAGAATCCCGTGGGAGAGCGAGAGACCGAGCCCCGTACCTGCGCCGACCGGCTTGGTGGTGAAGAAGGGGTCGAAGATGCGGCTCTGCACCTCTTCGGGGATGCCAGGGCCGTCGTCCGAGAATTCGAGCCGTACGCCGGAATCCACCGCGCGCGTCTTCACCACGATGCGCCCCTCATCTTCGATCGCGTCGCAGGCGTTCATCATCAGGTTCAGGAAGACCTGATTGAGCTGGCCCGGGTAGCAACGCACGGGTGGAAGCTCCGAGAAATCCCGCTCGATTTCGATGCAGTTGCGGCAGCGGGGCTCCATGAGAGCGATGGTGCGCTCGATTTCCTCGTTCAGGTCCGCGTCCTGCAACTCCGCCTGATCCATTCGGGAAAAGGTGCGGAGATCCTGGACGATCTTCGTGACACGCTGCGTGCCCTCGCGGCTACGGGTGAGCAGCTTGTCGATGGCCTCGCGGAACTCACTGGTGTCGGCGCCCCTCTCCTGGGCATCTAGGAGCTTCTGCACGTACTCCTCGAGGAGTTGCAGGTTGGCGTGCACGAATCCGATCGGGTTGTTGAGTTCGTGGGCCACTCCCGACACCAGCTGGCCGAGTGACTTCATCTTCTCCGCCTGGGAGAGCTGCGCCTGGGTCTCCCGAAGCTCCAGGGTGCGGGCCTCGACCCGGGCTTCCAGGGTCGCGTTCAGCTTCGCGATCTCGTCGAAGGCCTTGGCGTTCTCGATGGCGATGGAGCTCTGGTTGGCCAGGGTCCGGAGCAACGTGCGATCGTCGGCCACCAGCGGATCGCCCGAGAGCTTGCGCCCAACGGCGATCACACCCAACAGATCGACGCCGTAGAGGATCGGAACCAGGATCTCGATCCCCAGATTGTCGAAGACCTCTCGGCAGGCTTCGCTTCGCTCCTGGTCGGCCTCGTCCCCGAAGTCCGATCGGGAGAGGTTCTCCCGCCGTGTCCACAGGTGCCGCCAGATCGGATGGTCGGGCAGGATCTCGAAGTTTCGGGCGCTCTCCTCCCACTCACCCCGCGAGGCGTTGGCGCGCAGCGAGCGGGCGTCATCTTCGAGTAGCAGCACCATCGCGCGCTCGACCCCCATCGTGTCCGTGAGGGCCAGCAGGATCCGGTCTGCGATCTCCGGAAGCGAGAACATCGAGACCATGGCATCCGAGATCTCGCGGACCGCTACCCGATAGCCCTGTCGATCTCGATCGAAGATCCGGTCCACCAGCGCCTGCAAACGCTCGCGCAGGGGATTGAAGGCGAGGATGGCGAGGAAGAGGAAGGTGATGTCGAACCAGCGGAAGCCCACGTCCAACCGACCCGCCACCGCGTTCGCGAAGGTGATCAGGAAGGCGAAGATGCCCGTAATGGCCAGGGTGGCCGCGCCGTAGATCGCGGAGGATTTCGCGACCATGCGAAACTCGAAGGGCTTGCGGCGTAAGATCCCATAAGCCGCCGCCACGGGAAACGAGAAGGTCCAGCAGAGCGCTGGCCAGTGGGGGAGAGGGGTCTCGAAGAACCACTCCAGGCCGAAGATGAGCATGACCGGCAAGAAGGCCACCAGCGCCGAGAGGAAGATCAGGTCGAGGCGGTCGCGTACTTCGCCACGCGATTGGCGCCTGCGTGCCAGGGCCAGGCCGCCCAGTGAGAGCACGAAGGCCAGCCACAGGGAGTAGAGGGAGAGCTTGGGGCCGGCGCCCGACGGAAGTGCGAGAGAAGGGCCGGCCAGCGAGAGCAAGGCGAGAAGCGCAGCCACCCCATAGGGGATCCACAGGCGCCGGGAGTTGCCCGCCAGCCAGCGAGCCTCCACGGGGTAGACGGCGAAGAGGTGCAAGGCGGTGGCCGCTACCAGCGGGGTGTCGACCGCCACCCGGATCCAACCCCAGGGCAGGAGATCGGTGGAGACCGCCGAAGTAATCTGCGAGGCCATCGCGCAGCAGAAGAGAAACAGCGCAAACGATTCTCGACGCTCCGGCTTCTGCCGGAAGGCCACGGCTCCCGCCACCAGGTAGACGATGCCTACCAGAATCAGCAGCGCATGCTGGACGCGCAGCGCAGGCGTGATCGCCCAGGCCAGGGGTTCTGGCAGGAGGCTCACCAAGACCCGCTCGCCATCCTCCTTCTCCAACAGGTAGCTGTTGGGAACGTCAGCCCGCAGCCCCACGGGACTCGCCCGCAGCAGTTCTCCGAAGGGCCGGCCGTTCATCTCGAGCACCACGTCGCCCACGGAGGCAGGGCCTTCCCGGGCGCCGGGCGCGAGCGCGGAGATCAGCGGAGCACTGCCCAACCTCGTGTCGACGAAGGGGTGGTGGAGGTGTTCGGCGGTCGGCGCCAGGAAGATCGCGGTGGCGACGCCGATGGAGACGAGCGCCCAGATCGCGAAGAACCCGGCGACGATCCTGCGCTCGCGCAGGCTGGACGAGGAATTCATGGGTCTCCCGGCGTCGAGCGAGCCTAGCCCGCATTTCCCGGTACGGCGCACCCGCAAGATGCGGAGGAAGGTGAGGCCGCAAAGCGCCCGGAGGGCCACCTCGCGGGGCAGAACGCGACGCCCCGCCCCCCGCGAGTCTCAGACAGGCGTGTAGCGCAGCAGGACACGGCTGCCGTCCCGATAACCTTCGCGCATCCGATCGCGCCAGCGGTCAATCTCCGCGGGGTACTTGCGCTCGTAGCGGGTCAACAGGCGCTCCAACAGGGCAGCGTCCTGAACCTCGTCAGCACGCGCCTCGATACGCGGTCCCTCGCGAAAGGCCTCGTTGCTCCCCAGGAACCCCTTCACCCTCCCGAAATCTCCCACCCAGATTCGCGCGCGGGCGAGTCCCCGCTCCACGGCCCGTGCCTTCCAGGAGTCGTGGGAGACGATCACCACCACCGCGCCGTCGAGCCAGCCGTACCAGACCTCCCCATGACAGGAACTCTCACTTCCGTCACCGCGCAGGGGGCTCACGTAGACGTAGCGGCTGCTCTCCAGGGCGCGCCGCGTGTCGTCGGCAAGCGCCGCGGCGTGGCCCGGGCGCGGCAGCCTCCAGAGAAAGACGCCAAGCGCGGCGGCCAGGAAGCCGCGACGGTCGAGCGCCGAACAGCCCCAGGCGTTCAGATTCCGGATCCCTGCTCTTCTTCGACGTGAATCCCGCATTCCCGCGTCTCCGGCTTCTCCCACCACCAACGGCCCGAGCGCGGGTCCGCGCCGGGTGCCACCGCTCGGGAACAGGGCTCACAGCCGATGGAAGGGTAGCCCGCGCCGTGGAGACGATTCACGGGAACGTTGTGCGATCGCACGTACTCCATCACCCGCTCGTGCGTCCAGTCCGCGATGGGATTCAACTTCACCACGCCCCCATTCACGTGGTCGATCTCGATCTTCCGGGTTTCACTTCGGGTCACGCCCTGGTCCCGGCGCAAGCCGGTCACCCAAGCGCGCTGCGTCGCCAGGTGGCGGCGGAGCGGCTCGACCTTGCGCACCCAGCAGCAATGTTGCCGCCTGGACACCGACTCGTAAAAGAGGTTGGTGCCGTGCGCTTCGGTCATCTCGCGAACGTGGCCCTCACTGGGAAAGAGCACCTCCACCCGCTTCGCGTAGCGATCGCGCACGCGGTCCACGAGATCGTGGGTCGCCTGGGGGAGGCGTCCGGTGTCGATCGTGAAGACCCTCGAGGTCGCGTCGATGCGGTGCATCATGTCGAGCACCACCAGGCCCTCGGGCGCTCCAAACGAGCAGGACAGGGAGAGGTCAGGGGAAAAGTGTTCGATCCCCCAGCTCAAGATCTGCTGGGCATCCAGGGCTTCGGATTCGCCCGACTCGATGAACTCAAGATGTTCATCCGAAAGGGATTTTCCCGAATCCGGGCGGATCTCGACGGCCTGCATAACCTCTCTAATCTACTAGAGAAAACGCGGATTTCCAAATATTCCACAGTTGATTTGTGCGGAATATTGGAACCCTTAAGCCAGCTCGGCCTCCACCTTGCTCACTTTATCCTGCATCTCCACCTGCCGGTCCCGACGATCATCGATCTTGAGCACCGTGCCCACCCGCTGCGCTCCCTCCGCGAAGACCGCCTCCTGCATGCGCGCCACCAGCGCATAGATGTCCGTCAACTCACCTTCCAGCGTGGTGAACATCGGGTCCAGCCGGTGGCGCACTCGATCTTGTGCGCGCACGACGCGCAACGCGGCCGCCACGTAACGACCCACACTCACACCCTCTCCTACCGGTGAGATGCTGACGGCTGCGATGGCCATGGCGGAACCCTCCTGAACGAGACCTTCGGAAACTAGCGGCGCCTTCGCACCGCAGCGGGATCGCGGACTCGCAGGGCGAGTTCCGCGACTTCAAGACCCAGTCGAGGATGACGGACCTCGGCAGCGAGGTCCGCGAGAGGCTCGAGGACGAAGGCTCGTTCATGGAGCCGTGGGTGCGGGACCTCCAGGTCGGGCTCCGCGATGCAGAGCTCGCCGTGAAAGAGCAGATCGAGGTCCAACGTGCGCGGCGCGTTGCGTTCGCGCCCGCGACGCCGCCCCGCCTCGCGCTCGATGGCTTGCAGCCGCGCGAGCAGCGCGCGGGCTTCGAGCGTCGTCTGCAGCGACGCCACCGCGTTCAGGTAGGCGCCCTGCCTTCCCGGCCCGATCGGGTCCGTCTCGTAGACGGGGGAAACGGAGACTTCGCGGATGCCCGGCTCCGCGCGCAGCTGTGCGATGGCGCCACAAAGCCGAAGCTCACGGGGGCCCAGGTTCGAGCCCAGCGCCACGAAGGCTCGAAGCTCACCGGGCTCGGCTGCAGTGCGCTTCGAGCGCAAGCGCGCGACCGCGTGGTGGAAGAGGGGGGCCGCCCGTCGCCCGAACTCGCCCGCCGGCGCGGGCATGCGAAGTGGCCCCAGGTGATCGGAAAACACATCCGGCGCCCGCGCTTCGAATTCGAGGCCGGCTGCGTTTCGTGGCTCACCGCAGAGCAACAGCGCCGGGGTTGGGTTGGGGAGGGGCAAGAGTTGGGTAGCAGAGCGCGCAAGCTGCCCACCCATCGCTTCCGCGGAGCCGTCGATGCGCGGAAGCGCGCAGTCCCACAGCACGAGACGCGTCACGAAGCCGGGCTGCCAGAGGGACAACTGCTGGGCGACCACGCCCCCCAGTCCTCCCCCCAGCGCCAGGATGCGCTCCACCCCAAGTCCGTCGCGCAGCCACGCGTCGAGCCATGCGGTCTCCTCCCGCCAGGCCCCGGCAAGCTCGGTGCGCGCGCCTGCGGAACGAAAGCCCGGCAGGTCGGGCGCGATCACCTCGTAGCCCGCTGCCGCCAGCGCGCCCAGGTTTGGCTCCCAGACTGCGGCGCTCTCGCCCACGTCATGCAGCAGCAGCAACGGCTCGCCCCCCTTCCCCTCGTACAGGAAATCGGGAGGAGAGGGATCCGCGAGCCGGACCGGTCCGGGCGGAGAAGAAGCGTCAGGAGCGCCCTCGACCTTCATGGGAGGATGGTACAGCTACAATCCGGCCCCGTGTCGAGCGCGCAGGATCAACTTCCCGAAATCGTGGGTCCCGTTCCGGGCCCGCGCTCCCGCGCGCTCGCGCAGCGCCTCGCCCGGGTCGAAAGCCAGAACGTGACCCAGCTCTCCC
>JABSQX010000018.1:0-13397 GCA_013215615.1 Myxococcales bacterium
CACAAGCGCTCGACGACGTTCTCTCCCATGTACCCGTAGCCGCCCAGCACTTGGATCGCGGCGTCCGCAGCGCGCTTGGCGGCCTGGGCGGCGAAGAGCTTCGCGGCGTCTGCATCGATCCGCTGCCCCGTGGCCGCAAGGTCCATCCTTCTCGCGGTCTCGTAGACCAGGCTGCGCGCCGCGCGGTACTCCGCGTAGCTCTCGGCGATGTACCGTTGGATCTGCCCGTGCTCGCGAAGCACCCTTCCGAAGGCCTTGCGCTGGTTCGCGTAGTCGACCATCACGCGCAGGCAGCGCGAAGCGATCCCCGTGGACATTCCCGCCAGGGCGAGGCGCTCGATCTCCAGGTTGCGCATCATCGCCAGCGTGCCCTGCCCCTCTTCGCCCAGGCGATTGGCTACCGGCACCCGCACCCCCTCGAAGATCAACTCCGCGGTGACCGACGCGCGCATGCCCAACTTGTCCTTCCAGAGTTGCCCGAGTCGGAAGCCCTCCATGCCCTTTTCCACCAGGAAGGCTGTGAGGCTGCGCTCTCCCGTGCTCACGTAGACCACGAAGGCGTCGCCCAGGGTCCGCTCGTCACTGCCCCCGTTCGTGATGAAGGTCTTGGTGCCATCGATCACGTAGAACTCGCCCTCCCGGCGCGCGCGCGTACGCATCGCGAGCACGTCGGTGCCCACCTCGGGCTCCGTCATGCACAGGCCCCCGAGCCACTCCCCGCTTGCCGCCCGGGGCAGGACGCGGCGCCGCTGCTCGTCGTTCCCATTGACGTGGACGTTTTGCGCGAAGAGGATGGCGTGGGCGAGCACCGCCAGCGTAAAGCCTGGATCCGAGCGCGAGAGGGCCTCGCAGACCTGGACCGCCGCTACGGCGTCGAGGCCCGCTCCCCCGTGGGCCTCGGGCAAGATGACACCCAACAGGCCCAGATCCCCAGCCCGGCGGAAGAGCGCGTGGTTGAAGCGCTCCTCCCGGTCACTGGCGAGCGCCTGGGGCTCCACCTCTTCCTCGACGAAGCGCGCCAGGGTCTCGGCGAGCAGCGTGTGCTCCGGCGTGGGCGCGAAGAGGTCGAAAGCCCGCCAGCTGGAATCTCCCCGCATCGCCTGGCACCCCCGGATCCGCGAAGGCGGCCAGTCTAGCAGCCTTCCGGCCGGGCCCGAGGCGCGTCTCAGCCCTGCAAGAGGGAGGTGAGGAAATCCCGGATGAGATCCCGGTCCCTCGGCGTGGTGCCGTGGAAGACGAGTCCGAAATCGGGAAGCAGCTGATACCCGACCTCCGCCTGCAGCCGGAGATTCCCCCGCTCCTGGAGTTCGAAGGCGAGTTCCACGCGGCGGCCCAGCTCGAGGGGCTGGGCGCTGCGCACCAGGCAACCGTTCTCGGAGAGAGACAGCAGCACCACGCGGCAATCCTCGTCGAAGGTCCGACAGGAGGCAGGGATGTGGACGGGGACGCGTGGCGTGGAGCGCGGCGTGTCCTCGCTGATCTGCTGCACGAGCCGGTAGAGTTCGTGGACGCCAGCGGGTCGGCGCAGCGCTCCGACCACGCGCGAATCGGCTCCGACCGCTCCGACGCGTCCGGTCAGCATGATGATGGGCAGGGAGCTAGGCCCCTCGTCGGGCACCTCGGCGAGCCGGCGCTCGTCTACCAGGCGGAGCAACGCCGAGGCCTTCCCGCCCTCCTCCCGACTCTTCTCGTAGTCCTCGGATTCCACGATGCGATAGCCGAGCTTCTCGAGCATCTCGCGTGTCGTCGGCGCGAATGCCTCGGGAGCAGCGTGTGTCACCAGAACTCGATCCGCGGCATCCATCGCCTGCTTTTCGGCCATGTCCAGCCGAGGATTGAGCGCGTACGCACTTCCACAGGCAGCTTCGCGCTGGGCGCGGCGGGAAATTTCAGTAGCATCGGGACGTGCAACCGGCCCCGGAACTCGCCGCCTTCCTGATCCGGGAACGCTCCCGTATCGAGGCCGCCATGGACGCAAGCATGGGTCCGGCGGCGCCGGCTCCCGGCGCTCCCGAGAGCGAGGTTCTGAGGCGTTTTCGGTCCTATGCGGCCTCCTCGATGCACCGGGGCGGCGAGCTCGCGGCCCCGGCCCTGGATGGCCTGCGGGCCCAGGAGAGGCGCACCACGGCCCTGCTCGACTGCTGGGCGGAAGCGGCTGCGCAACTCGCCGGCAAGCGCGCGGGAGAGTTGCGGGCGGCCTTGTCGCCTCTCATCCAGGAGTTCCAGAACGCCCTTCGCAGCAGCGCTCTCGGCCGCAGCAGCCGGGGCCGGCCGCGCACCCAGCGGCGCGCGGTGACGGCCGCCATCGACCGAATTTCCGACGCCTTCCTGGCGGTGGACGCCGACACGGCGCGCATCGCGGACGCGAACCCGGCCGCCGGGTCGCTGCTGGGCCTGCGGCGGGATGCCCTGCTCGGTCTGGACCTGCTCTCCTTCGTGCCCGGGGAGCGGCACGCCGACTGGTGGATCGAGCTGGACGCCGTCTGCGAGGGAGCGGAACCCCGGCACTTTCACACGCAGCTACAGGACGTCCGTCACCAGTGCGTGGAGGTGGCGTGTTCGATCACCCGCTTCGAGACCCGGAAGCGGTCCTTGGCGCTGGTGGTAGCGCGCACCCCGGAGCTGGGCGCAAAGCGACTCCCCGACGCCCGCTAGCGGAGATTCGAGGCCAGGAAGCGCGTCGCCCGCCGCCAGGCATCGGCAGCGGCCTCGGGATGAAAGGCGTCGGGGCGCGTGTCGTTCATGAAGGCGTGCCCTGCGCCCTCGTAGACCACCACCTGGGTATCCCGGGCGGTGGCGCCCAGGCGCGCCTCCAGCGCGCGCACGTCGGGGAGCGGAATGAACTCGTCCTGGTCGCCGAAACAGGCCAGCAGCGGGCAGCGGAGTTCCGGCACGTAGTCGAGCGGCGCCCGAGGCTTCTTGGCCGGGTCCAGGCCGGACTCGTCGAAGAGGATGCCGTGTTCGTGGGAAAGCAGGCCGTAGAAGGGAACCGCCGCCGCCACCCCGCGGCAGCTGCAGGCAGCCATCAGCGCGTACATGCCCCCCATGCAGAAGCCCACCACGCCCGTGCGGCGCCCCTCGGTCTCCGGCCGTTCCGCGAGCACCTCCACCCCGGCCTGCACGTCCGCGAGCACCTGGGGATCGCTGAGACCCCGCATGTGGCTGCCCGGGTCGCTGATCTCCACCGGCTCGCGGCGGTAGAGGTCGAGGGCCAACACCGAGAAACCCTCCGCGGCCAGCCGCCGCGCCAGGTCCCGCGTGTGCTCCGAGAGCCCCCACACGTCGTGGAGCATCAGTACGCCGGGGTGGGTCCCGCGTGCGGGCCGCGCGAGATAACCGACTTCGAGATCTTCGGTATGCACGATGGCTGCCCGGTCCTTCCCGCTAGGAGAGTGCCTTCACCGCCTCGACGATCTTCAGCACCATACCCTTGGCGTCGCCGAAGATCATCATGGTGTTCTCGTTGAAGAAGAGCGGGTTCTGGACACCCGCGAAACCGGGGTTCATGCTGCGCTTGATGACGAAGACGTGCTGGGCGCGGTCCACGTCGAGGATCGGCATGCCGTAGATCGGGCTGCCCTGGTCAGTGCGCGCGTCCGGGTTCACCACGTCGTTGGCGCCGATCACCAGGGCGACGTCGGTCTCCGGGAACTCGGGGTTGATGTGGTCCATCTCCACCAGCGCCTCGTAGGGAACGTCGGCCTCGGCGAGCAGCACGTTCATGTGGCCGGGCATGCGCCCCGCCACGGGGTGGATGGCGAACTTCACGCCGATGCCCTGGGAACCGAGCAGGTCCGCGAGTTCGCGCACCGCGTGCTGGGCCTGGGCGACCGCCATCCCGTAGCCCGGCACCACGATGCAGGAGCGCGCGTTGGAGAAGATCACCGCGGCATCCTCGGGCGTATAGCCCTTGGCGGTGCGTCCATCCGGCGCGCCTCCCGAGGAGCCAGCCGTCGCATCCACCGCACCGAAGGCCCCGAAGAGCACGTTGCCGAGCGAGCGGTTCATGGCATCGCACATCACCTTGGTGAGGATCAGTCCCGAAGCCCCCACCAGCGAGCCCGCGATCACCAGGCCCGCGTTGTCGAGCACGAAGCCGGTCGCGCAGGCCGCCAGACCCGAATAGGAGTTGAGGAGCGCGATCACCACGGGCATGTCGGCCCCGCCGATGGGAATGATGAGCAATACCCCCAGCAACAAAGCGAGCGCCAGCACGCCGTAGAACCACTGCAGGGAAAGCGGGTCCAGAACCATGGCGGCGGTCACGCAGAGGACGAGCAGGCCCAGCAGGCCGTTGACCACGCGTTGGCCCGGGTAGACGACAGCCTGCCCCCTCAGCAGTTCCTGCAACTTGCCGAAGGCCACGAGGCTTCCCGTGAAGGTCAGGCCACCGATCAGCACACCGAGCGCGATCGCCAGGGGCACGATGCCGCCCAGCGAGGCGTCGGCATCGCGCGCGTAGCGCAACAGTTCCGCGGAGGACACCAGCGCCGAGGCCGCGCCCCCGAAGCCGTTGAGGAGCGCCACCATCTGGGGCATGGCGGTCATCTGAATGCGCAGCGCCAGCAGGAGGCCGATCGCAGAGCCCACCAGCATGCCGGCGAAAACCGTCCAGTAGCTCACCACCTCTTGGATGAGCAGCGTGGCCACCACCGCCACCGCCATCCCGAGGGAGGCCAGCAAGTTGCCGCGCGGGGCCGTCTTTGGCGAGCCGAGGTTCCGCATGCCCAGGATCAGCAGCACCGCGGACAGCAGGTACGCGTACTGGACGAAATCCCCGCTCACTGGCGCTCCGGGCGCTTCTTGAACATGCGGAGCATGCGGTTGGTGACCAGGAAGCCACCCACGACGTTGATCATGGCGAGCACGATGGCCACGAAGCCCAGCAGCGTGGAGAGACTTTGGTCCTCGCCGCCCGCCGACAGGATGGCCCCCACGATGGCGATGCCCGAAATGGCGTTGGAACCGGACATCAGCGGGGTGTGGAGCAGCGGGGGCACCTTGGCGATGACCTCGAAGCCCACGAAGATGGCGAGCACCAGGATCGTCAGCGCCGCCACCGGATTCTCGAGCATCAGGTGCCTCCCGAGAGCAGGCCGCTCACGCGCTCGTTGCTGACCCGGCCCTCGTGGGTGAGCAGCGCGCCGCGCGTGATCTCGTCTTCGAGGTCGAGCACAAGCTCGCCCTCCGGGGCCAGGTGCTTGACGAGGGTGGTGAGGTTCTTCGCGTACATCTGGCTCGCGTTGGCGGGGATCTGGCTGGGCAGGTTCACCCCCGGAATGATCCGCACTCCCGCTACGACCCGCTCGGCCTCGGGATCCGTGTACGCGCAGTTCCCGCCCAGCTCCGCGGCCAGGTCGACGATCACCGAGCCGCTCGCCATGCCCTTCACCGCCGCCTCGTCGATCAGCAGGGGCGCGCGTTGACCGGGCACCAATGCCGTGGTGATGACGAAATCGCAGCGCGCCATGTGACGGCCCAGTTCCTCGCGCTGGCGCTGGTAGAAGGCCTCGCTCTGTGCCGTCGCATAGCCGCCGGCGTCCTCGGCATCCCCGCTGTCGAGGTCGAGTTCGACGAAGCGAGCCCCCAGGCTCTCCACCTGCTCCTTGACCGCGGCGCGCGTGTCGTAGGCCTCGACCACGGCGCCCAGCCGCCGCGCCGTGGCGATCGCCTGGAGACCCGCCACGCCCGCGCCGATGATCAGCGCACGCGCGGGCTGGATGGTGCCCGCCGCGGTCACCAGCATCGGAAAGATCTTGGGCAGCGCACCCGCTGCCAGGATCACCGCGCGATACCCCGCGATGGTGCTCATGGAGGAGAGCGCGTCCATGGACTGGGCGCGCGTGATACGCGGGACCAATTCCATCGCGAAGGAATTGATACCGTGCTCGGCCAGGCGGGCCGCCAGTTCGGGCTCGTCGAGGGGGCGCAGGAAGCCCACCAACGCAGCACCCCGGGAGAGCCAATCCAGCTCGTGGCCCCCCTCCTGCCGCTCGCAGGGGGCCGCCACCTTCAGCACCAGGTCGGCGGCAAAGACCGTGGCGGCACTTTCCTCCACCACCGCCCCCGCGGCCTCGTAGTCAGCGTCCGCGAAACCCGCTTCCAGTCCCGCGCCACTCTCCACACCCACCTCGAGGGAGAGGTCGATGAGCGCCCGCGCGGCGTCGGGCGTAATCGCTACTCGGCGCTCGCCCCCGGCGACCTCCTTGGGGATCCCGACCTTCACGCGCAGTCCCGGACCGGGAAGACGCGAGGCCAAGCGCCGCGAAGAGCGGCCCGGCTCACGGAATCAGGCCTTTCAGGGCATCCGGCATTTGCTCCGCGACCCTCACGATGGGGATCCCGGTCTGCGTATTCTGGTGCATCTCCTCCATGGCCCGGGGCAGATCCTCGAAGGCATAGATCTCCTCGTGCACGGTGGGCCGGAAGACCTTGCCATAGAGTTCGGTGGCCGCGTTGGCCCCGTCCACGGTCTCGTAGTGGACGTGATCCACGGTGATCTGCCGCACCGAGAGGTTCGCGGAGTTGTACTTGCAGGATGTGTCGAGCTGCCAGCCCGCGCTCACGTTCACCCCCATGCGCGCCAGGCACTGCAAACCCGCTGCGTACACGGGGCCCCGCAACATGTCGCAGACGATGTGCGCGCCCTCGCCCCCGGTCATGCTCTTCACCTGCTTGTTGAAGGCCCGCACGTCGTCCCTGGAGGCGAAGCGGTTGTAGGCCTGCTGGTCGATGGACTCGATGCCCAGGCCCTCGAGGTGCGCGCGCCGCGCCGGGTTCCCCGAGCAGAAGATGGCATTGTGACCCTCGTGGCGGGCGAGCATCAGGAAGAGTTCCGAGACACCTCCGCCGAAGCCCAGCACGTTCAGCTGCGCGCGTTGCGCTTGCGAAACCTTGAGACGGAAGATGCCGATGGCACGGCGCCAGAGGTGGTGGGCAGTGGGAGCCCGCAGGGGCATGGCCGCAATCTCCCAGAGGTTGAGCCCGCAGTCGAGCGGGGCGGGAATCACCTGCCACTCGCCCACCACGGCCTCCTCCGCGTACCAGCCGATGGAATCGGGCTGATCGTAGGCCCAGATGCGCAGCGGGTAGCCCTGCGCGTCGGGCTCGCCGTTGCAGTGAGTGATCACCACGTCCCCCACCGAGAAGCGCTGCACCTCGTTTCCCACCTCCACCACCTCGGCGATCGCGCTGTTGCCGGGGTAGATCCGGCCCCCCCGGGCCTCGGCGATGTTCATGGTGTCGGCCAATGCGGCGTGGTCCACGTTGTGTTCCGCGGAGACCGCAAGGATGCGCAGGCGGAGGTCGCCAGCGCCCATGGCGGGCAGGGTGAGCTCGCCGAGTTCGATGACGCGGGCCACGTCGAAGGCGTCCAGGTCGTCACCGACCCGCTCGCGCTCCGAGGCGATGGCCTCGGCACTGATGGAAAAGGCTCGGGGCATCGGATTTCCCCTGTTGTGGTAGAACTGCCTGCGTTGCCGCGGCCGCGTCGTTCTAGCACGCGGGTCGGCGCCCCCGCAATTTCATGGAGCCTGGATGGCTGCGAGCCCTGGTCCCGGAGAGCTGATCGATGAGCTCGGCGGCCACCCCAGTCGCGTGCTCGGCCTCGAGCTGGCGCTCGGGGTCGACCAGGACCGCTGGTTGCTCGCGGCCTGCCTGCTCTCCCAGCGAGGTGGGGAGGCGCGCGCGCTGGAGGCCTTCCGGGCCCTGAACGCCCGGGGCCTCGCGACGCCCGAGAGCGTCGCGGAGGCACCCGAGCAGCTGGCGGCGGCCCTGGGCGAAGCGGGCTGGCGCAACCCCGAGGCGCCTGCCGGGCTGTTGGCACGAGCGGCCCGCGGCCTTTGCGGCTGCGGGGGAAGCGAGCGGCTGGCCCGCGAAGCGGAGGGCCTCGAGGAGCTGGGAGCCCGCTTCGCGGAGCTCGCCCCGGGCCTGGGGCGGGCGACCGTGGCCCGATTCCTACGCCCCCTGCGCGACCACTGGCCCGCGGCCGCCGAGATCCCCCTGAGCCGGGCCGCCCGGGCAGCCGCCCTGCACCTGGGCTGGCTCGCCGAGGGCGAGGACGAGGACGGGGAGCCCGGCGCGCTGCGCGCGCGACTCCGCGGCGAGCCGGATGCCCCGGCGCTGGCCGACGTGGAGGCCGCCCTCGAGCGCCTGGGCGCCGCTGCCTGCCTGCGCGGGGCCACGCCACGTTGCCCCCTGCAGGCCCGCTGCCCGGCACGACGGAGCCCGACCGGAACGGGCTAGCTGGCCGGGTCCCGGCTGGTTAGAGTCGCGCGCCGACGAGGAGAGCCCCCCTTGGCCGACGAATTTCGCAGTATCCGAAAGCTCACCGGCAATTTTCTCGAGGACTTCCGCCCCGGCGAAGTCCTCCGCCACAAGGGTGGGAAGACGCTCACCGAGGGCCTGTTCAGCACCTTCACCGAGTTCGCGATGACCTCGAACCCACTGGCGAAGAACCTGCGCTACGCGCGGGCCTACGGCTTTCGCGGACTGCTCTCTCCACCGGGCCTCACGATGCTGATCTGCTTCAGCCAGACCGTGGAGGACGTCTCCGAGAACGCCCGCGCGAACCTCGAGTACATCGACATGCGCTTCGGCGCCCCGCTCTACGTGGGCGACACCGTGGAGGTGGAGACGAAGACCCTGAATGTGCGGCCCTCGAGCAGCCGCCCCAATCTCGGAATTGTGCACGTGCAATCCACCGCGCGAAAGAACGTGGGCGCCCCCGACGAGGCCGTGGTGATGACCTGGCAGCGCAAGGTGCAAGTCTACAAGCGCGATGACGACGCCGAACTGCACCCCGGAGAGGTGGAGCCCGACGACGTGGCCTGCTCGCTGGAGCTGCCCGCCCATGACGCCTCGGTGGACCACGCCGCCATGGCCCACCTTTCGAGCTCCGACAGCTACTTCGAGGATTTCGAGGTGGGTACCCGCATCGAGCACTCGCGGGGGCGCACCATGACCAGCGAACACATCCACCTGACCGCGGTACTCGACAACACCAGCCAGGTGCACTGCAACCAGTTCATGATCGACCAGAACCCCGAGCAATACGTGGGCGGCCAGTTGATCATCTTCGGCGGCATCCCCTTCGTGCTCTGCCTGGGCCTCTCCTCCCCCGACGTGGGCGACAACGCGCTGGGGGACATCGCGTACCACACGGGGCGTCACACGGCACCGCTCTTCGCGGGCGATACGGTCTTCGCGGCGTCGGAGATCCACGGCTTGCACGAGTACCCCGGGCGCGAAGACCTGGGCGTCGTAAAGACGCGCCTGCTGGGACACAAGTTCGTACGCGACGACGACGCGGAGGCGGCGGGCGACGCGCCTTCCGGCTGGAAGAAGGTGCAAATCTTCGAACTCGAACGCGACATCGCCGTCAAACGGCGCAGCCACTACGCTTAGCGATCATGCGCTTCTACGAATACGAGGCCAAGAAGCTCTTCGAGAAGCGACGTCTGCCGCTCTCGCCCCGCCATGTCGTCCACTCCGCCAAGGAAGCCGCGGAGGCGGCCCGGGAAATCGGCGGGTCCGTGGTCCTGAAGAGCCAGGTGCTCTCCGGCGGCCGCATGAAGGCCGGTGCCGTGAAATTCGCCGATACCCCGGAAGAGGCCGCCGCGTACTTCGAGACGATCCTGCCCATCGTGGTGAACGGCCAAGAGGCCCGCTCGGTGCTCGTCGAGGCCAAGAGCCCGGTCGCCCAGGAGTACTTCGCGAGCGTCACCTGGGACGGGCGCCGCAAGCAGCCCGTGCTGCTGGTGAGCGACATGGGGGGCATCGACATCGAGGAGGTCGCCGAGAAGCACCCGGAGCATCTTTCCCGCACCCACTTCTCGAGCCTGCTCCCGCTCTCCCCGCGCATCGCCAAGGAGGCCATCGCGGCCACCGGGGTCTCCGGCAGTGCGCTCAACCGTCTCACCCCCATCGTCTTCGAGCTCATGCAACTCTTTCTCGATTTCGACCTCACGCTGGCGGAGATCAACCCGCTGGCGCGCCTCGAAGACGGCCGCTTCGTGGTCCTCGACGGACACGTGGACATGGAGGCCGAGGCCCGCGGGCGCCACCGCGCCCTGCTCGAGGAGCTGGGCATCGGAGAGGACGAGACCCGCCAGGCGCGCCCTCCCACGGATTTCGAGATCGCGGGCCGCCAGGTCAACGAGGTCGACCACCGCGGCGTGGCGGGCAACGTGGTGGAGTTCGACGGCGATCTCGGCCTGGTGATCGGCGCCGGCGGCGGCTCCCTCACCCTCTTCGACGCCGTCCGCAAGCACGGGGGCCGGCCCGCCAACTACTGCGAGATCGGCGGCAACCCCTCGGTGAGCAAGGCCTGCGAACTCACCAAGCTGATCCTCGCCAAGCCCGGCGTGAAGAAGATCGCGGTGATGATGAACGTGGTCTCGAACACGCGCGTGGATATCGTGGCGCGCGGCGTCATCAAGGGCTGCCTGGAATCCGGCAAGGATCCCGCCGAGGTCATCGCGATCTTTCGCATCCCGGGCGCCTGGGAGGACGAGGGCTTCAAGATCCTTCGCAAGTACGGGGTCGAGTACTGCGATCGCAGCGTCTCCATGTACGAAGCGGCGGGTCGCGCCGTGGCGAAGCTGGGCGCCTAGCCGATGTCGATCCTGATCAGCGCGGATTCCCCCTTCATCGTCCAGGGCATCACCGGCCGCGAGGCAGTGAGCCTGACCCGGGAGAACCTCGACTACGGGGCCCGGATCGTGGGCGGCGTCACGCCGGGCCGGGCCGGGCGCGACGTCTACGGCGTGCCCGTTTACGACTGCGTGCGCGACGTCGTGGCATCCCACGGCAAGGTCCAGGGCTCAGTGGTCTGCGTACCGCCGAATTTCACCCGGGACGCCGTCTTCGAGGCCATCGAGAATGGCGTCGAGGTCATCGTGGTGGTGACCGAGAACGTGCCGCGCCGCGAGGTGGCCCAGATGGTCGAACTCGCCAACCTGCGCGGCGCCCGCATCATCGGGCCCAACTGCCTGGGGCTGATCACGCCTGGAGAGGCGAAGATGGGCGGCATCGGCGGCCCCGCCGCCAACACCCGCCAGGCCTACACGCCGGGGCCCGTGGGCATCATGTCCCGATCGGGCGGCATGACCACCGAGATCGCCAGCACGCTCACGGCCGCGGGCCTCGGGCAGTCCACCGCCATCTCCATCGGCGGCGACGCCATCATCGGCTCCAGCTACGCGGAGCTGATGCCGCTCTTCGAGGCGGATCCCAACACCCGGGCCATCGCCATCTACTCGGAGCCCGGCGGCCGCATGGAGGCCGAACTCGCCCAGTGGCTGGGGGACAACGCTTCGCGACTGCCCGTGGTCGCATTCATGGCCGGCCGCTTCATGGACGAAATGCAAGGCATGCGATTCGGCCACGCGGGCACCATCGTNGAAGGCAAGGAGGACACCACCTCCGAGAAGATCGCCCGAATGCAGGCGGCGGGGATCGCGGTCGCGGAGCGCATCGAGGAGATCCCCGAGTTGATCCGCCAGCGGCTGGCGGAAGCAGAGGTGAACTGAGATGCCGGGACTCTTCATCGACGTCCAGGTGGACCCCGCAACAGCAGCTGACCCCGAGCTGGCCAGCAAGCTCGCCGAGGCCTGCCCGGTGGATATCTTCGAAGCCGGCGAAGCGGGGCTGCGCATCGTGGAGGAAAACCTCGACGAGTGCGTACTCTGTGACCTGTGTCTCGCCGCCGCTCCCGAGGGCAGCGTCCGCGTCCTCAAGCTCTACGAATAGGAGCCCCCCATGCGCAGTCCCAAGGACTTCTTCCGCCCCAAGGCCATCGGCGCCCCGGAGCCCCCGCGCGAAATTGCCTTCCGGCCGTCGCGGATGATCCACTTCTTCGACCCCAGCAATCCCAAGATGGCCTCCAAGGTCCCGGAACTCGCGAAGCGCTGCGACGTGCTGCTCGGCAACCTCGAAGACGCGGTGGCAACCACCGACAAGGAGGCGGCCCGCGAGGGTCTGGTCAAGATCGGGCGCGACACGGACTTCGGGGACTGCCAGCTCTGGACGCGGGTCAATAGCCTCGACAGTCCCTGGATGCTCGACGATCTCACGCGCCTGGTGGGGGAGATCGGCGACAAGCTCGACGTGGTGATGATCCCCAAGGTGGAGGGCCCCTGGGACATCCACTACGTGGACCAGCTGCTGGCACAACTCGAGGCCAAGGCAGGCCTGCAGCGCCCGCTACTCGTCCACGCCATTCTCGAAACAACCCTGGGCGTCACCAACGTGGAGGAGATCTGCGGCGCCTCACCCCGCATGCAGGGCCTCTCCTTCGGCCCCGCGGACCTGGCGGCCTCGCGCCGCATGAAGACCACCCGCGTGGGCGGCGGTCACCCCCTCTACCTGGTGCGCAACGATCCGGATCCCGAGAACCCCGAGGCCACGCGCATCACCGCCCAGCAGGATCCCTGGCACTACACGCTGGCGCGCATGGTGGACGCCTGCACGGCCCACGGCATCTACCCCTACTACGGTCCCTTCGGCGACATCGCGGACACGCTCGCCTGCGAGGATCAGTTCCGCGCGGCCTTCCTGCTGGGCTGCGTGGGCGCCTGGAGCCTGCACCCCGCCCAGATCGAGATCGCGAGACAGGTCTTCAGCCCGCCCGTCGACGAAGTCCTCTGGGCCAAGCGGGTCATCGAAGAGATGGGCGACGGCAGCGGCTGCGTGATGATCGACGGCAAGATGCAGGACGATGCCACCGTCAAGCAGTGCCACGTGGCAGTCGCCCTCGCGAAGCTGCTGGCCCGCCGTGACCCCGACCTCGCCCGCGCCTACGCGTTCGAGGCCTCGGATCTCGCCTAGCCTCGGCAGCCGTCAACCGGAGAGTGACAGCATCCTCTCGATGGGTCGCCGCGCCCGTTCCTGCAACTCGGTCGCTACCTCCACCCGGGGCTCGAGGTTCGCGAGGCAGAGGTAGAGCTTCTCGAGCGTATTGAGGCGCATGAAGGGACACCGGTTGCACGCGCAGCTCTCGTCCATCCCAGGCGCCTGGATGAGTTCCTTCTCCGGCGCTCGCTGCCGGATCTGGTGGAAGACACCATCCTCGGTGGCGATGATGAGGGTCGCGGCCTCCGAGTGCACCGCGCGATCGATGATGCCCGTGGTGGAGGCGATGAAATCCGCCTGGGCGAGCACCGCGGCGTCGCACTCGGGGTGGGCGAGGACCTCCGCCTCGGGGTGCCGGACCCGCAAGGCCGCCAAGCCCTTGGCGCTGAACTGCTCGTGGACCACGCAGGTGCCCTGCCACACGATCATGTCATCGCGGCCGGTCTGTCCTGCCACCCAGCGCGCCAGGTGGCGGTCCGGCGCGAAGATGAGCGGCTCACCCTCGAACTCCTGCGCCATCCGCACCGCATTCGACGAGGTGCAGA
>JABSQX010000018.1:13496-38699 GCA_013215615.1 Myxococcales bacterium
GGTGGCGGTCCGGCGCGAAGATGAGGGGCTCCCCGTCGAACTCCTGCGCCATCCGCACCGCATTCGACGAGGTACAGATAAGGTCCGAGAGGGCTTTCACCTCGGCGCTGCAGTTGATGTAGGAGAGCACGCGGGCGCCGGGGTGGGCGTCCACGAAGGCACGGAAATCCTCGGGGGGGCAACCATCGGCCAGCGAACAGCCCGCGGCCGCGTCGGGAATCACCACCGTCCGTTCGGGGTTCAGGATCTTGGCCGTCTCGGCCATGAAGTGAACGCCGCAGAAGGCGATCACCTCGCTCTCCACCTGCGTGGCCGCCTGGGCGAGCGCCAGGGAATCTCCCACGAAGTCCGCGACGTCCTGGACCTCGGACTCCTGGTAGTAGTGGGCGAGCAGTACCGCGTTGCGCTCGCGCTTGAGCTCGAGGATCGCCTCCTCGAGATCTTCGGGGAAGGCCCCGGGAAGCCCGCCGTTGCCGCTGACCATGCCGAAGCGTAGCTCTTCGGTCGACCTCGCGACCAGCCTCGGCGCTGCCGTCGATTACCGCCACGTGGATCTTTCGTCTACTTTATCGAGTACTTGGAGTCACCATGTCGATCCCGAATTCAGCCGACCGCGATCGCCCCTGGGTATTCCGCACCTATTCGGGCCACAGCTCGGCACAGGCCAGCAACGCGCTCTACCGGGACAACCTCGAAAAGGGGCAGACGGGGCTTTCGGTGGCCTTCGACCTGCCGACACAAACGGGAGTCGACTCCGATCATCCGCTGGCCCGCGGCGAGGTCGGCAAGGTGGGCGTGCCGATTTGCCACGTCGACGACATGACGGCGCTCTTCCACGAACTGCCCCTCGACCGCATGAACACGTCGATGACCATCAACGCGCCGGCAGCCTGGCTGCTGGCGCTTTACGTCGCCGTCGCCGAGCGCTCGGGGGTGGACACCCAGCAGCTCCAAGGCACCACCCAAAACGACATCGTGAAGGAGTACCTCTCCCGGGGCACCTACATCTTCCCCCCGGAGCCCTCCATGCGCCTCATCAGCGACATGGTGGCCTACACGGTCGATGCCATTCCGCGTTGGAACCCCATCAACATCTGCTCCTACCACCTGCAGGAGGCGGGGGCCACGCCGGTCCAGGAGATCGCCTTCGCGATGGCCAACGCCATCGCGGTGCTCGACGCGGTCCGCGAGCGGGGAGACGTCCCCGAGGCGCGGCTCCCCCAGGTGGTCGGCCGCATCTCCTTCTTCCTCAACGCCGGCATCCGCTTCGTGGAGGAGACCTGCAAGGCGCGCGCGATGACGGAGATCTGGGACCGCATCACCCGTGAGCGCTACGGCGTGGAGGACGAGAAGCTGCGCCGCTTCCGCTACGGCGTCCAGGTCAACAGCCTGGGACTCACCGAGGCGCAGCCGGAGAACAACGTGATCCGCATCGTCCTCGAGGCGCTGGGGGTCACGCTTTCGAAGAAGGCGCGCTGCCGCGCCCTGCAGCTGCCCGCCTGGAACGAGGCGCTCGGCCTGCCACGCCCCTGGGACCAGCAGTGGTCGCTGCGCATCCAGCAGATCCTCGCCTACGAGACGGACCTGCTCGAACACGAGGATCTCTTCGAGGGCTCCCAGGTGGTGGAGAATCGCGTGCGCGAGCTGGTGGAAGCCGCCGACGCAGAGCTCCAGCAGGTGCTCGAGATGGGCGGCGCGGTGGCTGCCGTGGAGAACGCGTACATGAAGCAGCAGCTGGTGGCCTCCCACACCGCGCGCACCCAGGCCATCGAGACGGGTGAGCTACCCGTGGTGGGTGTGAACCGCTTCATCGAAACCGCCGACTCTCCGCTCACCGAGGGCGAGCGTTCGATCCTGGTGGTCGACGAGTCCGCGGAACGGGCCCAGATCGAGGCGCTGCGCGCCTTCCGGAGCCGCCGTAACGAGAGCGAGGCCAAGACCGCGCTACAGGGCCTGCGGGACGCGCTGCGGAATGGAGAGAACGTGATGCCCCCCTCGATCCGCGCCGCGCACGCTGGGGTCACCACGGGAGAGTGGTCGGACACCCTGCGCGAACTCTTCGGCGAATACCGCGCGCCCACGGGCGTAACCGCCGCGCGGCGGGAAACGCAGGGCGAGGACATGAAGGGCGTGCGTGACCGCGTGCAACAGCTCGCGACCTCCCTGGGCCGCCCCCTCAAGATCCTGGTGGGAAAGCCGGGCCTCGACGGGCACAGCAACGGCGCCGAACAGATCGCGGTGAGGGCCCGCGACGTGGGCATGGAGGTGGTCTACGACGGCATCCGGCTCACCCCCGCCCAGATCGCCGCCTCGGCACGCGATGAGGGCGTCCATGTCATCGGCCTTTCGATCCTCTCCGGATCCCACCAGGTGCTGGTGCTGGACGTGCTCGAGTGTCTCCGCGAAGCGGGGCTCGGCGAGCTTCCGGTGGTGGTGGGCGGGATCATTCCCGACACGGACGCGGACCAGCTCCAGGCCGCCGGTGTGGCCCGCGTCTACACCCCCAAGGACTTCGACCTCACCCGCATCATGGGGGAGATCGTCGACGTCGTCTCGGAGCCTCGCGCTGCCGCCTGATCTCGCCAAGCGCCTGCTGGGCGGCGAGCGGGAGGCCGTGCCCGAGGCCTTGAACCTCATCGATGACCAGCGTCCCGCGCAGCGACGCGCTGCGCTCGCAATCCTCGACGAACTGGAAGCTCGCTCGGCCTTCCCGGGTGCGCATCGCCTGGGCGTCACCGGCACGCCCGGAGCCGGCAAGTCCACCCTCATCGACGCGCTGCTGCGGGCCCTGCGCGCGCGCGGCGAAACCCTGGCGGTGCTCGCCGTCGACCCTTCGAGCCGCGCCAGCGGTGGCGCGCTGCTGGGGGATCGCGTGCGCATGCGCGCTGCGGGCGAGGACCCCGGCATCTTCATCCGCTCCATGGCCGCCCGGGAACAGCTGGGCGGGACCGCGGCGGGTGCCCACGCATCGGTGCTTATTCTCTCCTGCGTTTTCGACCGTGTCATTGTCGAGACCGTGGGCGTGGGACAATCCGAGAGCGACGTGCACTCCCTGGTCGACACACTGCTGCTGGTCGCCAACCCCAGCAGCGGCGACGCCCTGCAGTTCATGAAAGCGGGGCTCCTCGAATGGCCCGACGTCTTCGCGGTCAACAAGTCGGACCTGGGCGCCGAGGCAGCGCGTACCCGCAGCGAATTGGAAAGCGGTCTGGCGGTGGGCGAGTCGGCGAGCGGTGAGTGGAGACGCGCAGTACTGCAGGTCAGCGCGCGTGACGGCACCGGGCTCGACGCACTCCAGCAGGCCCTCGACGCCCACCGCGACCACCTCAGCACCTCGGAGACGCTCGCCGCGCGGCGCGAAGCCGGGCGCGTCGCCCACGTGCTCAGCGCACTGCGCGAGCGCTTTGGCAGCCGCGGCGTGGAGGCGCTGGGTGGGGCCACCGGCGTAGCCAACCGGCTGCGCGAATCGGGTGCCGGGACCTTCTCGCTCGCCGCGCAACTCGACGCGGAGTTGGACGCCGCCCTGGCCGCGCGCTCCTGAAGGGTGCCGGAAACCCTGCAGCGCCTGTTCGAGAGCATCCGCGAGGCCTGCACGGCCGGGGACTGGTCGCGTGGTGTCGAACTCGCGCGGGGCGGAGCAGTCTGCGGCGAGCGAGAGGAGGATGGGGAGATCGCCCTGCGCATCTCGGTCTCCGGCTCCGTGGTGAGCCCGAGCGTGCTGCTGTTGCCAGAGGGTGGGGACTGGGACTGCGACTGCGGACACCTCGAGGAAGCCTGCGCGCACGTGGCCGCGGGCATCATCGCGCTCCGCCAGGCTCGCCGGGAAGGCGCGGACCTGCCCAGCGGCGACGCGGCGGCCGCCGGGCGCATCGGCTATCGCCTGTCGCGGACGAGCACCGGCCTGGCCTTCGAACGCGTGCTGGTGCGCGGCGAGGAGGAGACGGCGTTGCGCACCGCGCTGGCGGCGATCCACTCCGGCCGGGTCGCCGGGCCGCGCTTTGCGGCCAGCAGTGACGATCTCGAAGTGGAGAGCGCGTTGGGGACGCGCCTTCACGGAGACCTGCCGCCTGGGCTCTGGCCGAGCCTGCTCACGGCGCTCCAGCGCTGCAACGATGTCCAACTCGACGGGGAGGCGATGCGCACCAGCGGTGAGCGGCTGGGCTGGGAGGCCCTGCTCGCCGACCACGAAGGCGGCTTCCGCCTCCGGGTGCGCCCGGACCCCCGCATCGAGGAGCGCTTCGCCTGTGGCGTGGTCCGGGCCGGTGACCTGCTGTGCCTCGCCGGCGAATCACGACTCACCGGGCGCGAGCGCGAGGACTGGCTGGGGGGCCGCGACTTCACGGCCGACCAGGCCGCGGAACTCGTCGGCGAGGTACTGCCGTCACTCGGCAAGCGCATCCCCGTGACGATCCTCAGCAAGCGCCTGCCGCGCGCGGAGCGACTCCCGCCCCGCATCTCACTGGAGGTACGACGCGACGGAAATGCACTCAGCGTGCTGCCCTCCCTCGTCTACGGAGATCCCGCCTGCGCGCGCGTGGACGCGGGACGCATGGTCCTCCTGGGAGACGGCCCCTTGCCCTTGCGGGACGAGGCCGAGGAGCGCCAGTTGCTGCGCGGACTCGCCCAGCAACTCGAATTGGTACCCGGCCACCGCGCGCACAAGAGCGGGGAGGAGGCGATCCGCCTCGCTCAGCGCCTGGAAGCCTTCGGAGCGGAAATCCGCGGCGATGCCCACCGGGCCTACACGCGCGAGCCGGAACTGGTCCCGCATTTCGAGACCCGCGAGGGCGGTTTCGAACTCCACTTCGAGTCGGGCACTGGCGAGGACGCGCGCCGCGCGGACGCCGGCGCGGTGTTGAGCGCCTGGCGGGATCGCGAATCGCTGCTCCCTCTGGCAGGAGGCGGCTTTGCGCCGCTTCCCAGCGACTGGCTCGCCGAGCACGGCCAGCGCGTGGCGGACCTGTTGGCCGCCCGCGATGCCGCGGGCAAAGTCGCGCCCGCGCTGTTCCCGGACCTGGCCCGCCTCTGCGAACAACTCGAGATCCCCGCTCCTCCGGACGTGGCAGCGCTGCGCGAGAAACTCGAGTCCAACCCGCCCTCCGCGAGCCTGCCAGACGACCTGCAAGCCGAACTTCGCGCCTACCAGCGGGAGGGGGTGGCCTGGCTGGGGATGTTGCGGGACGCCGGACTCGGCGCCTTGCTCGCAGACGACATGGGCCTGGGCAAGACCCTCCAGGCCTTGTGCGCGTTGCGCGGGCGCACGCTGGTGGTGGCGCCCACCAGCGTGCTCCACAACTGGGTCGCGGAGATTCGACGCTTCCGGCCGTCGCTCTCCCTCTCCCGCTACCACGGCAGCGGGCGGCGACTGGACCCCGACGTGGAGGTCACCCTCACCACCTGGGGGGTGTTGCGGCAGGACGTGGACACGCTCGCGGCGGTGCACTGGAACAGCCTGGTAATGGACGAGACCCAGGCCATCAAGAACCCCGCGAGCGCCGTCGCCCAGGCCGCCCACCGCCTGCACGCCGACTTCCGAGTCGCGCTCACCGGAACTCCGATAGAAAACCGCCTGGAGGAACTCTGGAGTCAGCTCCACGCGCTGAACCCCGGCTTGCTGGGCAGCTTGCAAGACTTCGAGGAGCGCTACGGAAGCCCCGTCGCGGCCGGTGACCCGGAGGCCATCGCGCACCTTCGCCAACGCATCCGTCCCTTCGTACTGCGGCGGCGCAAACGCGAAGTCGCCCCGGAGCTGCCCCCCCGCACCGAGGTGGTGCTGCGCGCCGAACTCAGCAGCGACGAACGCAACGTCTACGATGCCGTGCGGGCCGCGGCGCGCCGTGAGGTGGTGGAGAAACTGGCCTCCGGGGGGGGCGTCATGCGCGCCCTCGAGGCACTGCTGCGCCTACGCCAGGCCGCGTGCCACACGGATCTGGTACCCGGCCAGCAGGCGGAGAGTTCCACGAAGCTCGCGCTGCTGCTCGAACGTCTCGAGCAAGCCGTGCAGGAGGGCCACAAGGCCCTGGTCTTCTCCCAGTGGACGGGGCTCCTCGACCGCATCGAACCCCACCTCCGGCGTTCCGAAATCGACTTCTCCCGGCTGGACGGCAGCACCCGCGACCGCGGGGCCGTGGTCGACGACTTCCAGCGAGACGACGGGCCCCCGGTGCTGCTGCTCTCGCTACGAGCCGGCGGAGTCGGCCTCAACCTCACCGCGGCCGACTGCGTCTTCATCGTGGACCCCTGGTGGAACCCCGCCGTAGAAGACCAGGCTGCCGATCGCGCCCACCGCATCGGCCAGGAGCGGCCCGTGGTCATCTACCGCCTGGTCGCCGCCGACACCGTGGAGGAGGGCATCCTGGCCCTGCAGGCCCGCAAGCGGGAACTCGGGGAAGCCGCGCTGGGAGAAGCCTCCGGCGGCGGGGCCATCAGCCGCAAGGAGTTGCTCGATCTGCTCAGCTGAGTCGCCGCGCGGCGTCGTCCAGCCAGTCCCCCGAAGCCACCAGGCGCCCGCGCGCCGGGTCGCCACCATAGTGGTAGACCCAGGCCAGTACGTCCCCTTCGTCCTCGCCCCGCACCTGGACCTCCCGGCGAACGAAGGCCGGCCCCTCGTAGCGATCGAGACGGGCCAGCACCTCCTCGACGAGTTCGGCGCGCACCAGGAAGAGTTCGCCGACGACGACATCCTGAGCCGACTCGGAGGCCACCACGCCCGGAAAATCCCCGAGGTCGAGCAGGCGCGCCCGGTAGCTGGCGGGACCCAGGTAGCGGACGTCCGCCTCCAGCAACGAGTGCATGGGCGCGTTCCGGCGCAGGGTCCCGTAGGCGAAGAAACAGGTGGGGCTCAGGAGAGGCCCGACCATTCCACGTCCGGCAGACCGCCGCGCCGGTTCTCCACCCGCGCCATCACGAAGAGCAGGTCCGAGAGGCGGTTCAGGTAGGCGAGCACGCCGTCCTCGATATGCGCTTCGCGGGCCAGTTCCACGCAGCGGCGCTCCGCGCGGCGGCACACGGTGCGCGCCACGTGGAAGGCCGCCGCGGCCTGGGAGCCCCCCGGCAGGATGAAGCGCTGTAGCGGCGGGAGTTCCTCCTCCAGCTTGTCCACCGCGCCCTCCAGCACCTCCACCTCCGCGCCCCCCACTACCGGCATGCCGCTCTTCTCGCGGTGTCGCGCGTCCGGCGTCGCGAGCTGGGCACCGAGATCGAAGAGCCGGGCCTGGACTTCCACTCCCAATTCGCGCAGGTCGGGGTGCAGCGTGGCCGCTAACGCTGCGCCCAGCGCGGCATTGAGTTCGTCCACTGCGCCGTAAGCCTCGACGCGCAGTTCGTCCTTGCGCACACGCGGCCCGCCGAAGAGGTCCGTCTCCCCCGCATCTCCGCGCCGCGTATAGATCTTCAACCCAGCCGCTCCTCGTCGATCAGGCGCTCGAACTCGGCGTCCAGCGGTGGCACAGCGGCTCCTACCGCGCCGTCCGCAACGGCCGCGGGCTTCGCGGTGATGCGACGTAGCACGAAGGCAACCACGAAGCCGCCCCCGACGAAGACCGCGAGGGGCAGCGCATAGGCGCTGATCCCGATGCCCTTCGGCTCGGGCGTCGAGCGGATGATGTCGCCAAAGCGCGCGTACAGTTCTTCCTCCACCTCGCCCTGGCTTCGGCCTGCCGCCTCCTGCACGATGATCCAGAGCCGCAGGTCTTCGGCCTGGGGAGAAGGGCACTCCGCGAGGGTGCGCCCCGGACAGAAGGGGCTCATCAGCTCGTTGGCCAGGGTATACGCCCAGCCTTCCGGCTCCGCGCCCGCGGCACCCGCCCCCAACGCGAGGCAGAGCACGAGCAGCGGAATTCCGCGACGGCCCGCGTGGCGCCCCGGGATGCGGCGCCGGGACGCGCGCCCCGGAACGGCCTGGCGCGGCGCCCGAAGACAGGCGGCAGCCACGCCTAGAGCTCCCAGCCCAGTTGCTCGGGCCCTTCGTCGGCGTCGCGCCGCCGGACCCGGGCGCGCGGGGCTTCCGCGACGACCCGGGACTCGGGGGGCACCGATTCGGTGAGCCAGACGTTGCCGCCAATCACGCTGTCCCGTCCAATCACCGTGTCACCCCCCAGCACGGTGGTGCCCGCGTAGAGGGTGACCCGGTCCTCGATGTCGGGATGCCGCTTGAGGCCGCGCAGCGACTCTCCCAGGCGCGGCGCGCGGGCCCCCAGAGTCACCCCCTGGTAGATGCGCACGTCGTCGCCGATGCGCGCGGTCTCGCCGATCACCACTCCGGTGCCGTGATCGATGAAGAAGCGGTGCCCGATACGCGCGCCGGGGTGGATGTCGATCCCCGTCCGGTCGTGCGCGTACTCGGTCATCATCCGCGGCAGCACCGGAACCTTCAGGCAATGCAGTTCGTGGGCGATGCGCTGGATCGCGATGGCCCGGATGGAGGGATACGCGACCACGATCTCCGCGAAACTCCGGGCTGCCGGATCCCCTCGGTAGGCGGCCTCCACATCTTCGGCGAGAAGTGCGCGGATCGCGGGCAGGCGCGGCAGGAAGGCGTTGACCACCTGCGTGGGCGAGTACGGAGCACTCAGCTCCAGCTGTCCCAGCAGCTGGAGCAAGCCTTCGGCGAGCTGGGGGATTTCGGCACGGAGCTCGGAGACCCCAGTCCGGAGCAACAGGACGTCCTTCACGCGCTCCACCCAGTCCACGGCGCCTGCGCGGTCGGGCAGGCCCTCGGCGGCCGCCTTTCCCAGCGCGTCGTACTCTGCGCGCGAAAGCGCCCCCACCGTCTCCGCGATCAGATCGGGATCGGCGGAAAGGTCTGCGTCCCGCGGACGCGAGGCTTCCTTGGGGTGCATCGAAGGGCTCCCGGAGGGGCCCGCCAGTGTATCCCGAAGTGGGAGCGCACGCCCCACGGGGCGAACGCGGCGGCGCGCGAACGTGGGTCCCGAGCATGGTTCGGCACGGAAGAACTCCCGGTTGTGGTAGGGTGAAGGCGTCGCCAAGGGGGGGACCGAGGTGGCGGAAACCTACAGCCACTCGAGGCTCTCGAGCTTCGAGGACTGCCCGCGCAAGTACCAGTACCGCTACTTGATGAAGATTCCCTCCGAGTCGGAAGGGGTGGAGGGCTTCGTGGGCAAGGTCGTCCACGACGTGCTCGAGCGGCTGTACACGAAGGTCGGCGAGGGCGGCGTGCCCTCCCTGCAGCGCGTGATCGCGCGCTACCGGCAGATCTTCGACGATCGCTACGACGAGAAGCGGATACGCATCGTGCGTCGCGAGAACCCCCTCTCCTTCTACCGGGAACTCGGCGACCACTGCCTCGCCAACTACTACCACGACCACTACCCCTTCGATTCCACCGAGACGCTGGGTCTCGAGGAGCACGTGGGCTTCGAACTCGGAGAGCCCGACGCCTCGGGTCCGGCGCACATCCAGGGCTACGTGGACCGCATCGCACGCACCAGCGAGGGCGTCATCGAAATCCAGGACTACAAGACCGGCGCCCGTGTGCCGAGCCAGGCGAAGCTCGACAAGGACCGGCAACTCGCGCTCTACCAGATCGCCCTGACCGATCACTACCCCGAGCGCCAGCCCTTCCGCCTGGTCTGGCACTTCCTGCAGCGCGGGCGGACCCTCACTTCCACGCGCAGCGCCGACCAACTCCTGGCCCTGCGCGAACGCACGCTGGCGCTCATCGCCAAGATTCGCGGCACCGAGCGCTTCGAGACCCGACCCAGCCCGCTCTGCCGCTGGTGTGAGTTCGGCTCCCGCTGCCCGGGCAACCGGGAGCGCGATCCCGATCTGCCGAGCTGGGAGGAGACCTGGGAGCCCCCCGAGAGTCCGCGATCCGGCGCTGTCGACACCGCCGCGGGCAGCGTCGACCAACTCGCACTGCCCTTGACGCCTGCCGCAAAGGGCATGAACGCACCGAATTGATCTGGTAGCTTGGCCCCCATGGGTTTACAGGTCGAGCGCATCCCCACCCTCAGCGACAACTACACGTACCTGGCGATCTGCGAAGCCACCGGCAAGGCAGCCGTCGTAGACGCTCCCGAGGCCGAGCCCGTGATCCGGCGCGTCGAGAAACTCGGTGTCGAGGTCGAGAAGGTGCTCTCCACCCACCACCACTTCGACCATTCCGCGGCCAACCCGGAACTCGCCGCGCACTACGGGGCGCCGGTCTTCGGGCACGCCACCGATGCGGACCGCATCCCGGGCTTTACCGACGGCCTGGAGGAGGGCGACCGGATCCAGGTGGGTGAGCAGGAAGCGCACATCCTCTTCATCCCCGCCCACACCCGAGGTCACATCGCCTACGTGTTCGAGGCCGCCGAGGCGCTCTTCTGCGGCGACACGCTCTTCGCCGCGGGCTGCGGTCGGCTCTTCGAAGGCGACCCCGAGATGATGTACGAGGCGCTCTGCGTCAAGCTGGCCGCGCTCGCCGACCCGATTCGGGTCTTCTGCGGCCACGAGTACACGGAGAGCAACCTGCGTTTCGCGGCCCACGTGGAACCCGACAACCGCGAGGTGCAGAGCATGCTCGAGCGCGTGGTGGCGCTGCGCGCCGGAGCGGCGGCGGACTGGCACGATGCCACCCCGGCGGAGATGAGCGTCCCGACCACGATCGGCCAGGAGCGCGCCACGAACCCCTTCCTGCGCGCTCGCGACGCCCGGGAGCTGGGTGAACGCCGCAATCTCAAGGACTCGTTCTGAGCCACGACCCCGCAGTACCTCCGAAAGCCGTGCGGTCGAGCGTGCGCCACCGGGTGCCGTTCTTCGAAACGGATGCCATGGGCGTCGTCCACCACAGCAACTACGTGCGCTACTTCGAACTGGCCCGGGTGGTGTGGCTCGAGGAGCACGATCAGCCCTACACCGCCTACGTCGAACAGGGACTGCACTTCGCGACCACCCGGGTCGAGGTCGACTACCAGGTCGCCGTCCGCTTCGACGATCAGATCGAGATCACGGCGTGGCTGGCCTGGGTGCGTCACGCCTCGCTGTGCATCCGTTACACGATCCAGCGCGGTGAGGCACTGGTCGCGCGCGGGGCCACCGAGCACGCCGCGGTAAGCGTCGAGACGGGACGCGCGCGCCGGGTGCCGCGCGAACGGCGCGACTCCCTCCGTCGCCTGGCGGTAGAAACGGCTCCGTAGCCCGCAGCGCGAAGAGGGGACCCCGGGGCCTCCCCGCGGATCGTTCAGGGAGCGGTGAAGCGTCTGCGCGGGCGGCCGAAGGCGCCGACCAGATCGCGCAATCGATGGCGGAAGAAGGACTCGGACCAGGCGCTGACGCGCTGCAGTACGCGCAGTACATCCCCCTGCCCCGACCAGTGGGCGCGCACCCGGTCCGGGTGCACGTGGTTGACGAGATGGGAGAGCGTCGCGCTCACCACCAACAGGTCATCGAGCAGCCCCAGGGGGCCGAAAAGTAGTCCCGGCATCAGATCCACCGGTGACAGCACGTAGCCGAGCCCCAACGCGGCGACCCACTTGCGGGGCCGGGGCACCTCCGGGTCGCGCAACAGCCGCACCAGGAGCACGACGAGATCCGGCAGAAACAGCAGGAGATCCCGAACGCTCGAGGGGGCGCTGGATTCCGGATCCACCACGCAGGCCCGAAGTCGATCGTAGAGCCGCCGCTCCGCGGGATTCAGTTCGATGCTCAAGTGCTGCTCGGACACGGGACTGGCCTCCGCGGGGAAAGGGTACCTCCGCGTCGTGCCCAGGGCTCACCCGAGACGCACGCGACCCCTCGGGGAACCGAGTTCGAAGCTGATTTCTTCTATGAATTCCAATGGCTTGATGAGATTTCGATCGCCGCTCCTTGCCCCTTTCCAGCGATTTCGGGACGGCGTGGTATATGTACCGGCGCTTTCAACCCCGGAGGGACCGCTTGGTCGAACCGTCTGAACGCTTCGAGGAACTTAAGATCCCGCTCTCCGAGCACGTCCACGGGCTCGAGGAGACCACGGGCGTCCTGGGGATCCCGCGCTGGTGGCCCACCGGCTCCCGGGTGAGTGTGGTGCTCTGCCACGGCGCCACCGAGGACATGGACGACCCGGTGCTGACCGGCCTGCAGGAGGGCCTGGCGCAGAACCGCTACCTCACGCTGCGTTTCAACTTCCCCTTCGCGGAGGCGCGCAAGACGCGCGCGGACTCCATGCCAGTGCTGCGGCGGGCGCTGCGTGCCGCCGTCGCGCTGCTGATGCGTGATCCCACCGCGGCCCCCGCGCACCTGATCCTGGGGGGCAAGGGGCTCGGGGCCCGCGTGGCAGCCGACATCTCCACCAGCCGGCTGCGCACCGACGGCCTGTTCCTGATGGGCTACCCCCTGCACCCCCAGGACCGGCCCGAGAAGCTCGACCCCGACCAACTCTTTCGCATCGTGTCGCCGCTGCTCTTCCTGCAGGGAGACCGCGACCGCACCTGCAACCTCGACGCGCTGCGCGAAATCCTGTGGCGCGTGGGTGCGCCCACCACGCTCCACGTCTCGGAGGGGGCCGACCGGCATTTCCGCGTGACCAAACGGTCCCAGCGCACGAACGAAGAGGTGGTCCAGGAGCTGATCCGCGGCGTCGATGACTGGATCCAGGAAATCCTCGGGGGCACCGTATGAGTGGCGAGAGCGACCTCTACTTCGAGCAGCTCCACGTGGGCGAGATGGCCAACCTCGTCTACCTGGTGGGCAGTCGCTCCACCCGCGAGGCACTGATCGTCGACCCGGCCTGGGCGGTAGACGCGCTGCTCGACAAGGCAGAGGAGGACGGCATCGAGGTCACGGGCGCCCTCGCCACCCACTACCACCAGGACCACGTGGGGGGCTCGCTCTTTGGAACGGAGATCGAGGGAATCGCCCGCTTACTCGCCCGCAAGCCGGTTCCCATTCACGTGAACCACCACGAGGCCGATGGCCTCAAGGATGTCACCGGCGCCTCCGAGACGGACTTGCGGCGCGTCGAGGGAGGCGACGTGCTGGAACTGGGCGCGATTCGCGTCCGCCTGCTCCATACCCCCGGCCACACCCCCGGCTCCCAGTGCTTCCTCGTCGAGGAGGAAGGCCAACCGGGCCGGCTGGTCTCCGGCGACACGCTCTTCCTCGGAAGTTGTGGCCGCGTGGATCTCCCGGGCAGCGACCCGGAGGCGATGTACCGCAGCCTCAACGAGACCCTGGTGCGCCTGCCCGATGACACCATCGTGTTCCCCGGGCACCTCTACGGCGATCCCCAGGGATCGCTGGGGGAGCAGAAGCGGACCAACCCCTTGATGCGCGTCTCGGGCCTCGAGCAGTTCCTCTCCTTCATGGGCGTCTAGGGGCGCGATCCACCCCTGCGGGTTTTTCGGAACGGCGCATAGCCCTGCACGGGCAGGCGTTTAGCGAACCACCGACGCTTGAAATCGCGAATTCCGTCGACTAGGTTTCCGCCGCCCTCGACGGCCCCTGGGCCCAGCTGCCCCGGAGCCCTTCCCTCTACCCCCCGGAGGCCATCCTCATGAAGATCATGGTGTGCCTGAAGCAGGTGCCCCACCAGGACGCGCGTCTCGACATCGACGGTGCCTGGATCAAGGAAGACGGCATCAAGTTCGAGATCAACAGCTACGACACCTACGCGCTCGAAGAGGCGCTCCGCATCAAGGACGCCGACGAGGCGGAGGTGGTGGTGGCCTCCATCGGGCCCGAGCGCGTCACCCAGGCGCTGCGCACCGCCCTGGGCATGGGCGCCGACCGCGCCATCCACGTGAAGGATCCAGAGGTCGACGGCTCCGACGCGCTGGCGATCGCCAAACTGCTGGCCGCCATCGCCAAGGAAGAGAACCCGGACATCGTCCTGATGGGCCTGATGTCCGACGACGGCAACTTCGCCGCGATTGCCCCCATGCTCGCCGAGCTGATCGGGGTCCCGCACACGACTGCCGCCGTGAAGATCGAGCGCAGCAACGGCAGCGTTACCGTGGATCGCGAAATCGAGGGCGGCGCCAGCGAGGTGGTGGAACTCCAGTCCCCCTGCGTGGTGGCGGTTCAAACCGGGCTCAACCAGGTTCGCTACGCGTCCCTCAAGGGCATCATGGCNGCCAAGAAGAAGCCGCTGGACGTCAAGAGCGCGGAGGATCTCGGGCTCGCCGGACAGGTAGGCGCGAGCGCCGCCAAGGTCACCATCGAGCAGATCGAACCGCCGCCCAAGGGGGACTCCGCGGAACTCCTGGAGGGTTCCACGGATGAGATCGTCGGCGGCCTCGTGAACAAGATCAAGGAACTGGGGCTCCTCTAGCCCCGGAGAGGAAAACAACCGATGGGCAGCATCCTCATCGTCGCAGAAATCCAGGCAGGGCAGATTCGNGAGGCGAGCTACGAGCTCGCGAGCTTCGCGCAGCAGGTGGCAGGCGAGAGTGGCCGCGAGGTCGCGAGCCTGCTGATGGGCAAGGACGTGGGCACCCTGGCCGAGGAGTTGGCCGCTCGCGGCGGAGGCACGGTCCACGTGGCGGACGGCGCGNCCTTCGAGAACTACAACGCGGAGCTGGCGTCGGCGGCCATCCAGGCGGCAGTCGCTGCCTCCGGGGCCGATCTGGTGCTGATCTCGAACACGCCCTCGGGCTGGGACGTGGCACCGCGCGTGGCGGCTGCACTGGACGCGGGCTTCGTCTCCGACTGCTTTCAGATCTCGGGAGAGGGCGGCGCGCTCCGCTTCAAGCGCCGTGTCTTCAACGGCAAGCTCGAGGCCACGCTCTCGACGAGCAGCGAGATGGTGGTGGCCAGCGTTCAGCCCGGTGCCACGGCAGCCTTCGAGGGCAGCACCGGCGGCAGCACCAAAGCGCTGGAGGTGGCCACAACTGACACGCGCAGCCGCTTCGTCGAGATCAAGCCGGCCGAGGCCAAGGGCGTGGACCTCACCAAGGCCGACGTCATCGTCTCCGGAGGCCGCGGGGTCGGCAATCCCGAGAAGTTCCCGGAGGTCATCCAGCCGCTCGCCGACGCCCTCGGCGGCGCCATGGGGGCCTCGCGCCCGGTGGTGGACGCGGGCTGGCTCCCTCACGCCTACCAGGTGGGCTCCTCGGGGCAGGTCGTGACCCCCAAGCTCTACATCGCCTGCGGGATCTCCGGTGCCATCCAGCACCTGGTGGGCATGAAGGCCTCCAACTACATCATCGCCATCAACAAGGATCCGGACGCGCCGATCTTCGAGGTCGCGAACCTCGGGGTGGTGGGTGATCTCTTCGAGATCGTGCCTGCCCTTACCAGTGCGGTGAAGAACGCCAAGGGCTGAAGATCGGCGGGGCGCCTTCAGCCGATCTCGCCCAGCCAGTCCGCCACCCCGCGTCCGATCTCGTCCGGTGAATCTTCCTGGAGGAAGTGCACGCCGGCAACCGTGATCTCGCGTTGATTCGTCCAACTCCGGCAGAACTCCCTCGCATCGCCGCGCAGGATGGCGCCGGGGTCGCCGTTCACGAACAACTTCGGGACGTCACAGCCCTGCAACCACCGCGCGTAGGCGGCCACGATCTCCACCACTTCCGCGGGCTCTCCGCCCAGCGGAATCTGTCGCGGCCAGCTGAGGGTGGGCCGACGGTCCTCGCCGGCCCTTTCGAAGGGGCGCCGGATCTCCGCCATCTCCTCGTCGCGCAGGTCGCGGAGCACCGAGCCGGGCACCACCTGCTCGACGAAGGCGTTCTGCTCCAGGATCAGCTTCTCGCCCTGCTCCGAGCGGAAGGCCTGAAAGACTGGGACCACCGCTTTCGGCCACTGCGCCCAGGAGAGCGGCTGTACGATGGCCTCCATGTACGCGATGCCCCGGACCGCCTGCGGGTGTCGCCTCGCCCAGTCGAATCCCAACGCCGACCCCCAATCGTGGATCACCAGGGTCACGCGCTCCTGCACCCCCAGCTCCTCGAGCAGCGCGTCCAGGAAGGTCCGGTGCTCGACGAAGCCGTAGCGCCCGGGGCCCGAGTCGGTGAGCTTCTGGGAATCCCCCATACCGATCAGGTCCGGTGCGATGCAGCGCCCCAGAGCCTCGAGATGCGGAATCACGTTGCGCCACAGGTAGGAGGACATGGGGTTGCCGTGGAGCAACACGATGGGGTCGCCCTCCCCGACCTCCACATAGGCCATCTCGTGGTTCAGCACCCGGACCCGTTGCTTCTCGTAGCGCGGCTCCCATCCTTCCATTGCAACCTCCGTGGGGCCCCGCCCCGGGCTCGCCACACCCTAGCGCCGACACGTCGCCCGCGCGGTTACGGGTGTACCGCCGTCGGTCCTGGACTAACTTCTCCCGAAGATCGCTCTCCCCCGGACACGGAGTCGTAACCATGACGAAGACGAACTCCCTGGCAGTCGGAACGGTCCTCGCCTTGAGCGTGGCGCTTCCGGGGCTCGCGGAGACCGGTGCAGAAGAAGCCGCAGCAGAGCGCCCCGCAGCTTCCCGCCAGGAAGTCTGGGCAGACAGCCAGACGGCGCTGATGGCGGGCATCGAGTTGACCGCGGACCAGCAGTCCGAGATCGAAGCGCTCGACGCGAAATTCGAAGCGGAGATCGACGAGCGACACAAGAAACGCAGCCAGCTGCGGCGTGACCTCAGCTCCGCCCAGGATGCCGGAAAGATATCGGAAGCCAAGCGGATCCGAAGCCAGCTCCGCGAGATGCGGCGCGAGCCGGGGCGTCGCGCGCAGTTGACTGCCATCCGCGAAGTGCTGGACGAGAAGCAGCGCGTGAGCTTCGATGAAAATCGCAAAGCCTTTCGCGACAAGGCACAACAGGAACGCACGCGCGTCAAGCGGGAGAGACCCGATCGGCCCGCCCCCGCCAAGGCCGAGAGCCCGGCGGAAGAAGAGGCCCCCGTGGAAGGCGACAGCGAACCCTGAGCGAGTCCCCAGCCTGCCCGCACCCCATCCCCGCTGCGCGGGCGAGACCCGGGCTCGGAGAATGCGGACCGATACTCAGTCCGCGTCCTGGCGCTCCATGACGGCTCGAACCAGTAGCGGCCAGGCGATGGTGGCATCCGCGAAGACCTCGGCGAAACGGCCACCCTCTGCTTCCGGGAGGAACTTCCCCCAGGAAACTCCCTCGCTGTAGCTGCAGCCCGAGAGCCCTCCCAGATGTTCAGGCTCGGGGCAAATCCGCAGCGCGTAGCGATAACGTCGGAGAAAGTCGGGGCGCCCGAGCCGGGAACCCAGGATCTCCAGGTAGGGGGCCACCTGCTGGGCCCAGTTGCGCGGCACCCCGCCGCCAATGGTAAAGATCCCCAGCCTGTCGTGGGCCAGCACCCGCTCCGAAAAGTCCTGCAGGTCCAGGAAGGGGTCGAAACGCAGACCGGCCTTTCCGTCGCGCTCCCGCAACTGGTTGTAGATCATCAAGTCCAGACCCAGCTCCGAATCCGTGAAGGCGGGCACGTAGACGGGCACCTGGTGCTCGACGGCGCTCCTCAAGATCGCGCGTTCGGAATTCTCGCGCTGCAGGTGGCGGCCGATCCACTCGCAGAGCAATCGGCTCGACAGGAGGGTCTGCTCGGGGATGTCTGCGAGGACCTGCCCCAGGATGCGCTCGACGTCATCGAGATTCTTTTCCAGTTCGATGGTGTCGTAGATCCGATTGTAGCCCTTGTGGTAGAGGTCCTCGTCGCGCATCTGCGCGGAATGCTTGAAATGGAGCATGCCGCTGGCTTCGGAGAGGCCGTGGGTCATGAGGGCCCCGGTGCTCACAACGGCCTGCACCCAGCCGCGCTCGATCATCTCGCAGAGCAATAGACCCTGCTTGGCGACCGTCATCGCTCCCGACACCGTGACCACCCGGAAGCAGTCCGTGTCGCGCACCATCTCCTCCAGAACGTCGGCCGCCTCCCCGAGCCTGCGCCCGCCGAAGGCGGTCTTCGCCATGGCGCGTACGAGCGCGTCTACGGTGCTGGCACGCGCTGGATCCAAGGGCTCGAGCGGCTCCAGACCGTCCTCATGTCCCGCTCCGAAGCTGTCCGCGTCTCGACTTCCCGGCATCCCCTCGCCTCTCCCAGCCTGCACGTGTCTCGCGGCAACGAGCCCGCCGACCCGGCAGCCCCCCGAACCCGCTCCCCGAGACCCTATCGGTTCTTCGCCCGGTCCCCCATCCCGCAGTCCCTCCCTAAAGCGCGTCCGCTCGCAGGGGTGCTAGCGCGACGTCCGCGCAGCGGCCTGGTTCGCTCGAACCTGCTTCACGACGAACTGCCGGAGGGCCGGGTCTTCGGCGGGGAATTCGTCCCGCCAACGCACGAGGGCCTGCGGCCCGTCCCGGGCGACCTCACGGGCAAGCAGCGCGACGAGCACGTTGCGCCGATCGCCTTCGGGCAACGACGCCAGGTAGGCGTTCAGCTCCCCCAGGCGGCCGCTGGCCGCCCAGCCCTCCAGCATCCGCTCCTGGAGGAAGTCTCGGAGCTTTCCCTCCGGTAGCCGCGCGAGCATCCGAGACCCCGCCTCGGGCTGATAGAACGCGTACGCGAACATCGCGGCCCCACTGGCCCGACGTCGGTCCGCTGCAGGCCAGGCCAGCGCCTGCTCGAGGGCGCGGTGGGGATCGAAGCGAGCCCAGGCGAGCATGAAGGCCCGCAACTCGTCGGACTGCAGGCGGCGCGGCTGGGCCTGCAGCACCGCCACCGCGTCGGGTAGCTCTTCGGGGGAGAGACCCTGCAAGTAGCTGCTGACCCGGAACCAGCGCTGCAGCGGATCGCGCTCGACCAGGGCCTGCTGGAAGGAAGCCAGGCTGCGCTCCTCTTCCCCAGCGGGCGTAAAGCCGCTCAAACGGCCCAATCCAAAGCCCACGGCCAACATCAAGATCCCGAAGCCCAGCCACTTCGCGCTCATCGTCCTGCCACTGCTCCCGCGCCCGGATCGAGATTTCCGGGGATGCTACCCGGCCCGGGTATCCGCGTCTCCTACGGACACCGAATCCGTCCGCTGGCGTGCGGGAAAGCGTACCTGCGCGTACACGAGCGACGCCTCGAAGCTCCCCGTCGCCTCTCGGGAAACGGGGGATTCCTCAAGCAATTCGAAGCTTTTCGGGGGGCGGAGCGGATGCGAAACGGCGTCGGCACGCAGCTTGCTCATGCGCAGGACGAACCCGGAGGTCCCATGAAACGCGTCGCCCGCCAGCTCGATCTCGCCCTCACCCCCTTCGAAGCCCTGCAGCGCCCGGCACGAGCCGTGGATCTGGCGGGCGTGACGGAATGCCTCCGGGAAAAGGACCCGGCGCTGCTCGATCACTCCCACCGCGTCGCCTTCTTCGCGGACCTGCTCGCGCAACGCCTGCAGCTCCCGGAGGGCATGGTGGGGCAGGTCCGGACCGGGGCCTTCCTCCACGACGTGGGGAAGCTCGGGGTCGCGCACGGGATCCTCCTGAAGCCCGGCAAGCTCGACGCCTCCCAGCTGCGAGAGATGCGGCGCCATCCCGTGCTCGGGGCTCGCATGCTACGAGACTTGTCGCTGCCCCGGGGCGTGGTCGCGGGCGTGCTGCATCACCACGAGTGGTGGGACGGCTCCGGCTACCCGGACGGGCTCTCCGCCGGGCAGATCCCGCTGGCCGCGCGCATCATCACGGTCTGCGACGCCTTCGACAGCATGAACAGCCATCGCCCGTACCGCAGGGCGCTGTCGAGACAGACCATCTTCGACGAGTTCCAGAGCTTCACGGGCCGCCAGTTCGAGCCGTACCTGGTCGACGCCTTCCTGCGCATCCTGGAGACGGGCGTCTGTGATCCGCCCCTCCTCCCCGCTTCCTCTTCCGGCGGATGCCGTGCGCCAGTCCATCCCGGACGGCGATTGCGATATGGTGTCCAGTGACGTCCCCTTAGGCGTCTTCTCCGAGGAGGACGCAGCGATGAACAGACCCCTCGAGGGCATCCGCGTCCTGGCCATCGAGCAGATGCAGGCGCTCCCCTACGCGACCCAGCTGATGGGACGCCTGGGCGCCGAGGTGGTGAAGGTCGAGCACCCGAAAACCGGCGAATCGGCCCGGGGCGCCCTGCCGGCCGTAGCGGATGTCGACGGCGAGCGCGTGGGCGCCACGTACCTGCGCAACAATTTGAACAAGAAGAGCATCTGCATCGATCTGAAGAGCGAGGCCGGCATCGCGCTCATCAAGCGGCTGGTCCCCCACTACGACGTGGTGGGAGAAAACTTCAAGCCCAACACCATGAAACGGCTGGGTCTCGGCTACACGGATCTCGCCCCCCTTCACCCGGGCCTCGTCTACGTCTCGGTTTCCGGCTTCGGGAACCTCACCGAGTCCCCGTACGCGAGTTGGCCCGCCTACGCGGTGGTCGCGGAGGCCATGGGGGGCTTCCTGGAAGCCGCGCGCCGCGAGGACGAGCCCCCGCGACCTGGAGCCGCGGGAGCACTCGGCGATATCGGCTCCTCGCTCTTTGCGGCCATTGGCATCTTGGCGGCACTGCGCGAGCGCGACCGCAGCGGTCGTGGCCAATACGTGGACATCTCCATGTTCGACGCCATGGTGGCGATGGCCGACGTGGTGCCCTTCTTCTGGTCGATGGGAGTGCGGGACACCCGCCGGGGTGCAACCGGGGGCATCGTCGCCCCCTTCAAGGCCCGGGACGGCTGGTTCGTCATGCAGGCCGTTCGCGAGCACCACCTCGCAATCTTCGCCAAGGCCGTAGGGCACCCCGAGTGGCTCGAGGACGAGCGATTCGCGGATCGCTTCGGCTGGAGTGTGCATCTCGAGGACGTGATCCGCCCGGCCGTGGAGGCCTGGGCCGCCACGCGCAGCAAGCTCGAGATCTGCGCGGAACTCTGCGGACAGGGCATCGCCGCCGGGCCCTGTCTCTCCGCGGAAGACATCATCGCCGACCCGCACGTCAACTCGCGCGGCATGATCCGCGAGATCCCCCGCCCCGACGCCGAAGAGCCGTTGATGGTCGTGGGCAACCCCATCAAGCTCTCCGAAACCCCCGAAGTACCGGACGATCGCTGGCCCACCCTCGGCCAACACACCGAGGAAATCCTTCGGAAGGATCTCGGCCTCGAGACATCCGAGATCGAATCGCTGCGCGAGGCCGGTGTGATCCGCAGCGGCCCCACGCCCTGATCCCGCAGACTACCGCACCCTGCTAGACTGGGCGCCTGCTACAACCCCTCGCCCAAAAAGAACCATCCGGAGCAAGCCATGGCGGTCGACACCTCGAGTTTTCGCAACGGTCTCAAGATCGAACTCGACGGCGAGCCCTTCGTGATGATCTACTTCCAGCACGTGAAACCCGGCAAGGGGGGTGCCTTCGTACGCACCAAGATCAAGAACCTTCGTAACGGACGCGTGCTCGACAAGACATTCCGCTCCGGTGAAAAGATCACGGAAGCCGAGGTGGAAGAGAAGAAGATGCAGTTCCTCTACCAGGACTCGAGTTCCTACATCTTCATGGACGGGGAGACCTTCGATCAGCTTCCCTTCAGCGCGGAGCAGATCGGAGAAGGCGTCAAGTACCTGAAGGAGAGCCTCAATGTCGACGTGGTCTTCTACAAGGGCCAGCCCATCAGCGTGGAGCTGCCCTCCTTCGTAGTGGCCGCGGTCTCCCAGTGCGATCCCGGCCTCAAGGGCGATACCGCCTCCGGCGCCACCAAGCCCGCCACCCTGGAGACCGGTGCGGTCATCCAGGTGCCGCTCTTCATCAAGGAAGGCGAGAACGTGCGGGTCGACACCCGAAAGGGCGAGTACGTCGAGCGCGTGGCCTGAGCGCGTCTCGGCGAGCACGCCGAAGGAGCGCCCCAAGCGGGCCGTGGTCTTCTCCGGTGGCGGCGCAAGAGGCGCCTACGAGGCCGGGGTAGTCCGCTATCTCGTCGAGGCGCTGCCGCGGCGCCTGGGGAAGCCACCCCGCTTCGACATCGTCTGCGGTACCTCGGTGGGGGCCGTCCACGCCTGTTTCCTCGCTGGGAGCGCACACCTGGGCGAGGAGCGCGGTCAACGCCTGGTGGACTTCTGGCGTTCCATGCGCATCGAGGAGATCCTGCCCCTGGGCCGGCGCGACCTCCTCGAACTGCCGCGGCGCCTGCTGGGACTCCGGCGGCGCGCGAGAAGCGGAGGCGCGGCCCTCCACCCGGAACGTCTCTACGGGCTCTTCGACACCAGCGCGCTCGAGCGTCTGGTGCTTCGCTCGACTCCCTGGCGCTCGATCCATCCCAACATCAAGAAGGGCCTGGTGGAGGCGGTCTGCGTGGCCGCTACGGAGATCGCCACGGGCCGGGTGGCGGTCTTCCTGGAGTCGGCGTCCCCCACGCTGCCCGGCTGGACGCGCGATCCCTCCGTGGTGGCGGTACCGACACGCCTGGGCCCTTCCCACGCGCTGGCGTCCGCGGCCATTCCTCTGCTCTTTCCCTCCGTGCGCATCGACGGCGCCTACTACGCGGATGGCGGGCTTCGGCTGAACACACCGCTTGCACCCGCGCTGCGCCTGGGCGCCGACCGGGTGCTGGTGGTGACTCTGCAACCGAGCGCCCAGGCCGTCCACGAAGCGGCCTTGACCTCCGCGGACGCCGGGAACTACTCGAGCCCCACCTACATGTTCGGGAAGCTGCTCAATTCCGTGATGCTCGACCACCTCGACACGGACCTCGCCCGCATGCAGCTGATGAACGAAATGCTGGGCGACGGCATGGAGGCATTCGGGCCCGACTTCCTGCCGCGGCTCAATCGCGTCGCCACAGAGCGGCGCGGGCAACGCTTCCGCATCATCGACGAACTCGTGATCCGGCCCTCGGCGGATCTCGGCGCGTTGGCGGTGGAGGTGCTCGAGAGCACGCCCCACGTGCGCGACCGCTCGCTGCTCTTCCGCCTCGCCATGAGGGGTATGGAGGGAGGAGAACCCTCCGCGGAGCCCGACCTGCTCTCCTACCTGTTCTTCGACGGCGAGTTCGTGGCCCCCCTGGCCGAACTCGGCTTTCGCGACGCCCAGCAGCGCGAGGAGGAACTGGTGGCCTTCTTCAGCGACGACCCGGGGGTCGCGGAGCCTTGAGGGGCGACCAGCTGGCGCGGCAGTGGCAACTCATCCAGCGCCTGGCGCACAGCCGCGCGGGCATCAGCCTCGACGACCTCGCGGAAGACCTGGGCTGCGTGCGCCGCACCGTCTACCGGGACCTGGACGCGCTGATGTTCGCGGGTTTTCCCGTGGTCAGCGAGAAGCGGCAGGGTCGCGCCTACTACCGCTTCCTGGACGGCTTTCGCATGGGCGACGTCCCCTTCACCCCGGACGAGATCTTGGCCCTGGCCTTTGGAGAGGATCTCCTGCGCACGCTGGAGGGCACCGTCTTCCACGACTCCATCCGCTCCGCGCTCTCCAAGATTCGCGCGGGCCTCGGCCCGGAACTCAGCGAGTACCTGGGGGAACTGGGCCGCGCCTTCCGCGTGCTTCCCGGACCGCACAAGCGCTACGCACACCTGCGCGAGACCATTCGGACCCTCAACGATGCCGTGCTTCGGAAGCGCCGGGTCCGGATGCGCTACCGAACGGGACGCACCGGCAAGGTGAAGACCCGAAGCTTCGACCCCTACCGGGTCTGGTACCGCAGCGGGGGGCTCTATGCCGTGGGCTTCGACCACGACTCGTCGGAAATCCGCACCTTCGCGGTGGACCGGATCCAGCGCATCGAAGTGATGGAGGAGCGCTTCGAAATCCACGCCGATTTCGACTTCGACCGCTACATGGGATCTTCCTTCGGGGTGATCGCCGAGCCCGCCACCCGCGTGCGCATCCTCTTCGACGCGAGCTGGTCGAGCTACGTGAGCGAACGCGTCTGGCACGACAGCCAGAAGCTGGTGGAACGCGCAGGCGGTCGCATCGAGCTGCAGATGCAGGTGGGCGGCGCCGTGGAGTTGCGAAGCTGGGTGCTCTCATTCGGATCGGGCGCCCTGGTCCTCGAACCCGCATCGCTCCGCAAGGCCGTCGAGGCCGAGTTCAAGCGCTCCCTGCGGCGCTACCGACGATGATGAACAGCGGAGGCCGACGCGCCCCTCTAGTCTCTCGACGGGCGGGAAGATCGCCGGGCCTCATGACTCGCAAAGTCGCACTGCAACTCGCGATCCTCTGCGCGCTGGCGGCGAGTGCGGTGCCGAGCCACGCGCTTCCCGGCTGGCTCGAAGGCGAGCTCAGCCTGGCCACCGGCATCGACTACCGGGAGGGCGATTACGGGGAGCCCACGGATTCAGAGATCCTCTACCTCCCCTTCACCGCGAGCTACCTCTTCGACCACTTCGCGCTCACCGCAACTCCCAACGACCGCCTCGAAGTCGAGGTCACGCTGCCCTGGCTCCGGGTGGACGGCCCGGTGGTCCCCGACGGCTCGGGGGGACCCGCGGACCCCGAAACCGGCGACCGCCTGCCCAGCGATGCGCGCAACGGGCTGGGGGATGTCCAGGTCAGCGCCAGCTATCTGGTATTTCCGCCGGTGGAAAGCCGCCTTCCCGCCGTGGAACTCAGCGGCCGGGTGAAGCTGCCCACGGGGTCGGAGAAGAAGGCCCTCAGCACCGGCGAGCCCGCCTATACCGTGCAAGTCGACGTCTTCAAGAGCTTCGGGGAGTGGACGCCCTTCGCGAGCGGCGGCTACCGGATCGTCGAGAAGGCACCTGGCTACGACCTCCGCGACGCCGGCTTCGCGTCGCTGGGGGTCGTGCGCCGATTCACCTCCCGGCTTTCCGCGGGGATCTTCTACGACTGGTGGCAGTCGGGCTCCGCGGGTTACGGGGACGCCCACGAACTCTTCCCCTACGCGAGCTTCCAGTTCAACGAGCGGTGGAGCGTGAGCCCCTACGCGGTGATCGGCTTGTCTCCGGATGCCACCCGCTGGGGTCTCGGGATGGCCCTGCGGGTCTGGATCCCCGTGCGAAACGCACCCCTGCCTCCGCGCTGAGCGCAACGGAGATGGGAACTCGGCTGGGGAAGTTCTCTGGGCGCCCTGCCGGCGGGTCTAGGCCTTGCGAACTCTCCGGCGCTGCCGCCAACCGAGGGCGAGCAGACCCAATGCAGCCAGCATGCCCGTTCCCGGCTCCGGGACCGCCGTCACGTAGTAGCTGGCGACGATGGTCAGGTGCTTGCCGGGCTCCCCGAAGAAAGTGCCGTCGAGGGAATTGATGGTCACCGAGTTGATCTCGAGGAAGGGGACGGTGTTGACGATCCCGGTGATCGCGAGCACGTCGTAGCTGATCGGCACGTTACTGACGGGCAAAGCGACGCCGCCACTGTCTGCGGCCCCGTAGAACCCGTTC
>JABSQX010000179.1 GCA_013215615.1 Myxococcales bacterium
TTCCGGCTACCGGATGGAGGATCCATCGTGAAGCTCGTACGCATTCACGGCCCCGGCGACGTTCGACTCGACGAGGTTCCGGAGCCGGAAGTCGGCCCCGATGATGTCGTGCTCGAGGTCGGCGCCTGCGGGATCTGCGGAAGCGACGTCGGCTATGCGCGCATCGGCGGCGTGATGGCGCCGGTCACCGAACCCATGGCCATCGGACACGAACTCGCGGGCACGGTGATCGCCGCAGGAGAGCGCGTTCAGGGCGTCGAGATCGGAGCGCGCGTGGCCCTCCATCCGGGTGCGGCGGGCTTCGGTCTCGGAAACGGCGGACCCGAGGGAGGCTTCACGAAGAAGTTGCTGGTGCGCGGTGCTGCCCAGGGCAAGAGTCTCTTCCCGATTCCCGACGACATGCCCTTCGAGCTGGCGGCCCTCGCCGAACCCCTGGGCGTGGGCATGAACGCGGTGGACCGGGTGCGGGTAGCGCCGGGGGACAAGGTCGCGGTGCTCGGCGCAGGGCCCATCGGGCTTTCGGCCGTCGCCACCCTCGCCGACCGCGGCATCAAGGATTTCGTGGTGGTCGACCTCTCCGAGACCCGCCTCGAGGTCGCCCGCAAGCTCGGCGCCCCCGAAACCATCCACGCAAGCGGGAAGGACCTCTGGGAAGAACTCGCTGGGCTCCACGGAAGCCAGCGCTTCTTCGGCGCCCAGGTGGTCGAGACGAACGTCTTCATCGAAGCCACCGGCGTCACCTCGATCCTCCAGCAGGTGATCGAACGCTGCGCGCCCGAGGCGCGGGTCTCCGTGGTGGCGCTGCATCGCGGCGAAACCCCCCTCGATCTCATCATGGTGCTCATGAAGCAGATGAGCCTGCAGGGAGCCATGGAATACCCCGAGCGCTTCGAGGAGATGATCGAGTTGATCGACCGCAGGGATCTCAGTCCGATGATCACCCACCGCTTCGCGCTGGACGACTTCCTCGAGGCCCTCGCGGTCGCGCAGTCTCCCGACGCCGGCGCCAAGGTGATGATCGAGATGGACTGATCGACCCCTCCGCGGCAGCGGACCGCCGCCATTGACCAAAGGCAGCGTGCCCCGGACACTCTTCTCTGCGATGCTCGCGCAAGCGGAAGTTCGAAATGAAGCCGATGTTCGCCCCCTTGCGCACACTCTTGATCGGGGTCTTGTTCGCGCAGATCCCCCAATCGGGAAAAGCACTGGAACTCAGCGAGAGTTCACTGGCGATCATGACCCACGACTCCGTGGCGCCCGCCGAGGGAACCCTCACGCTAGTCGGCCTCTCCTACGCGCTCCCCGCTGGCGCCCAGACCGTCGCCGGTGTCCATTCGCCGGGCAACGTCGTGCTGCTGGTGCGCGCATCCCTCTCGACAGGCACGCTCTTCTCCCTCGCGGGCTCCGTGGAAGGCGACGATCCGCAACCCGGCGGCTCGAGCTTCTGCTGCATCATGGCCTCGGGCTACACCCCGAACTCCGATCGCATTCCCGGGCCCGACGAGTTCTTTCCATGGGCGTGGACCTGGTTCTTCGACGCCGCCGCCGACCCGGGATTGCTCGCCGCTGGAGAGACCGTCGAGTTCTGGGTGAGCTTGACGGCTCTCGCCCCGGGCAATCGGATCGAGTTCTTCGCCTACGGGCCCACCTCGGAACCCTGCAACCTGGAAAACTGTCAGCCCTTCGGTGTCGTGACGGTGCGCGCTGATTCCGTGCCGCTCCTCGACGGGGTGACGACAATGGCCCTGGCGCTCTCACTCTCCGTGGCGGGGCTCGCCTACGGGAGGCAGGTCGCGAACCGGAAGCTCGAACGCCGGGCAGTCTAGCATCGCAACAGAAAAGGAGGACTCATGCGATTCGGAATCAAGACGGCGCCCCAACTCTGTACCTGGCAGGAAATGCTCGATGTCTGGCGGGCCGCCGACGAGGTTCCGCTCTTCGAATCCGCGTGGAACTTCGATCACTTCTACCCGCTCCTCGAGCCCAAGGCGGGACCTTGCATGGAGGCCTGGGTGACCCTTTCGGCCCTCGCCCAGGCCACGAAGCGCATTCGCGTCGGGTGCATGGTGAACGGGACTCCGTATCGTCACCCGGCAGTTCTGGCGAACATGGCTGCGTCGCTGGACATCGTCTCGAACGGACGCCTGGATCTGGGCCTCGGTGCCGGCTGGCATCAGCCGGAGTGCGATGCCTACGGGATCGAACTGTTGCCCATGAAGCATCGGATGGATCGTTTCGAGGAGTACGTTCCAGTCGTGATCTCGCTGCTCGAGAACGAGACGACGAACCACGAGGGGCACTACTTCCAGCTACAGGGCGCCCGCTGTGAGCCGAAGGGTCCGCAGCGCCCCCATCCACCCATCGTGATCGGCGGGCAGGGCGAGAAGCGCACGCTGCGGATCGTCGCGCGCTTTGCGAATCACTGGAATCTTCCCTTTGCGACGCCCGAGATCTTCGTCGCGAAGAACGAGATCCTGCTCGAGCACTGTGCTTCGGTCGGGCGAAATCCGGGCGAGATCACTCGCTCGGTGCAGATCGCGATGCCCGCCGACCAGCCGCCCGAGGAGGCTGCCGAAAATGCCGCGGCGCTTGGCGAGGCGGGAGCCGACGTGGTGATCTTCACGATCCGAAACCCCTACCGCGCCTCGCTCGTAGAACCCCTGGCGCGTGCGCTGGAGAAGGTGAACTAGCGCGCATGCGGTCCGGGGAGGGTGTAATGCTGTGGACGCGGATTCGAAGGGCAGTCGCGATTCAGCTGACACACCTGGGCCTCTCGGTGGTGTGGAACGTCGCGGGACTCGCCCTGATCGCCCGGGGACTGCGCGCTCCCGGTCCCACCGCCTCGGTGGAGGTGGCGGCATTCCTGCTGGCCCTGGGAGTGGCCATGGTGGTTGGGGCCCGGCGCTTCGCCCCCCTCTACGTGTTGGCATCCCTGCTGGCGGGGCTCGGCTCATCGTCGGCCATCCTCCAGGCCTTCCAACTCGATTCGTCCCTCTGGCCATCGACCTTCTGGCGTTACGCCGGGGTCCTTCTCAATGGCCTCGGGGTTTTCGGCGCGTGCTGGGGAGTACTGGGCTGGTGGAAATGGCGCCAGGACACAGACCCTGATGCTTCCCGCTAGGGTCGTCGCCACGGGTCGGTGTCTTTTTCGACGCTTCGCCCCAGATCAACCGCTCGACGACTCGTCGGCTACGCGCCGAGGTCGGTGACGACGGCGCGGCCCACGTATTTTCCAGCTTCGAGCTCGTCGAAGATCGCGTCGAGTTCCGAGAGCGCACCGGTGCGGCCGATGTGGCTCTTCACCTGACCGGCCGCGACCATGTCGACCAGCTCACGCATGTCCTGCACGTTGCCGACCGCCGAGTAGATGAGCGTCGGATCCTTGAGGAAGAACTCGAAGGGATTCAGCTCGAGGTTGCCTTCACTGGTCGCGGGAAGGCCGACGGCCACGAAGAGGCCGCCGCGGCGGAGCAGCTTCAAGCCGAGGTTGAAGCCGGCCATCCGCGCCGAGAACACGATGCTGGCATCGACACCGCGAAGCTCCCGCTGCACGGCATCGACGGCCTCGTCGGCGCCGACAGCCATGTGCGCGCCCAGCGACTTGACGAACTGCAGCCGGTCGGCGCCAATATCGACGCCAACGACCTTGTAGCCAAAGGCATTGGCGATCTGGACCGCGTAGTGGCCGAGGCCGCCTGCGGCGCCGATGATCGCCACCGAGCGGCCGGGTTGGATGTGATGCTTCAAGAGTTTCTTGATCGCGCCGTAAGCCGTGAGGCCTCCGCAAGCGAGCGGCGCCTCCTCGTCACCGACACTGTCGGGGAGCTTCACGAGCGACTTCGCCCACACGCAGAACTGCTCCGCGAAGGTGCCCATGATCCCCTTGGTCTGGGCGCAGTGCCGGGGCTCACCCCGAAGGCAGTATTCACACGCGCCGCACCAGTAACCGCCACCCGTCCCGCCCAGCCCCAGGATCACGCGGTCGCCCACTTCTGAGTAGCGTTCCGCTCCGGGCCCGAGGCCTTCTACGATGCCGATTGCCTCGTGACCGATCACCCCCGTGCGAGGCACGCCCTGCCAGTCGCCCCGAACGATGTGGAGATCGGAATGACACACTCCGGCGGCAGTGATGCGGATCAGCGCCTCTTCGTCGCCCGGTACCGGGGTGGGTAGATCCCGGATCTCCAACGTTCCCTCTTCGAGTCTCGCTGCCTTCATGTTCGGCGCCTCCAGGCGAAGTGATCGCGGTTCGCCGGCATTATGGCACCTGGGGGACGGCGGGGCAGCCCTTGGGGCAGCGAAGGCGTGCCTCCGGGTATGGCCCCGCCTGGCTCAAATCGAGCGCCGTCGCCATCGGAGCGTCGGACTTCCCGATGCAACGAGAATCGCGAGTCGAACGAGCGGCCGCTTTTCGGGCTCGGCTGCGCTTCGAGGATCGCGGATGCTTCGCGGCGAAGCCTGGGCCGCTCAGCCGCAACTTCCCTGCCAGAGGGCGGTGGAGGCACAGACCTTGCCACCCGGGAGCGTGCAGCGGCCCTGCTCCGCGGCCTTGGCGCTCTCGGCGCGAGTCATCTGGTAGCGGCCCCCGCGAATCGCGCAGTAGCGCGCACCCTCGGTCACCAGGCCCGTCACCCGGCGACCCCCCACGGGACAGTCGCCGCGAAGCAACGCCCACTCCTCACACTGACGCGCGTCCTCGAAGTAGCAGACCCCGATCTCAGCCCCGCTCCCCACGCTTTCGATCCGAAGCGTCCCGCCCACTTCGGCACAATGCGCCGACGCGGGGTTCGCGAGTTCCATCCCCTTCTTCGCGGGAGGCGCGCCGGCGGCTTCTGCTCCCGACCCCGACGAGGTCGGCTGATACCAGATCGGAGAACTCCAGGCGCGCTCCTGCACGCTCTTTGGGAAGGCCGGATCACAACAAGCCTCGAAGCCGGTGGGAACACTCTCGAGCGCCTCGCACTTCACCTCGGCGCGATTGCAGAGAAACTGATGCCAGCGGCAGGTGGGATTCTCCAGCACCCGCACGTAGTAGAAGGCGCTGTCTTCCGGGTCGAAGCCGGGATCCTCCCAGACCGCGCAGAGACGGCTCTCGCCCGGACCCCGGGGCTCGCAACTCGCGGTATCCACGGACGCTCCATTGTCGCCCCCCGCCACGTCGTAGACGCGCTCGTGACTCGCGCCATCCTTCGCCCAACCCTTGACGACCTGGATGCGCTGAAGGGGCGTACCTGGCTTGTCCGGCGTTCCCGGATCCCGGGAGGCCTGGATCGCAAAACGAGGCGCGCCCCCTCCTGCCGGTCGCTCCGGCAAATCACCGCCCATGGCCGTGCCGCCCGCGTAGCCCCGCGCCACGAAGTCTTCCGAAGCGCACAGGCTCTCCTCGTACTCCCATCCCCCGAAGAAGCGAAGCACAGGGCGGGTTCCGCTGGTCCCATAGGTCTCGCGCCTCGCCAGCCCCGAGAAGATCGAGTCGCGCGTGTTCTCCTCTGCCCAGACCACGGCGAGCCCGCCGGGATTGAACTCGATGTGGTCCGGCAGTCCCGGCGGGATCCCCAGGGCCATGTTGGGACCTGCGCCGCCGTGTCCCATGGCGTCCGACTCCGCGACGAGTCCCGGCGTCCCCAGGTGCGTGTCGGTGCTCGCAATGATCCCGTACTTGAGGGGGTTGATGCCCAACTGCTGCTCGAGCAGAAGACCCTTCTTCAGGGCTTCCCGGGCGAACGCGCTGCGTTTGGGCGCCTGGTCCTCGATGAGACCCACTCGCGAGGCACCCGACATATTGTCGTAGGGGACCTTCTCGAACCCACAGGCCTCATCGGTGGTGTCGCCGCCCAGCAGGCACTCGGAATCTCCCTTGTGTTGCATGACCTCGACCAAGCTCTCGTAGCGGGCGCGCAGCCGCGCCTCCTCGAGATCCACAGCGCGGCTGGCGTCCTCTGCGTCGACGAGGCGGGCGGTTTCGAACATGAGACCGGGGCCCGAGATGTTGGAGTTGTGGGGGATCACGATCGCCTCGCAGCCGGGCTTCCCCTCCCGGCAGTCGCGCTCGAGGCCCTGAAAGAGGTCGAAGGCCGACAGCGCTTCTACCGAGGAAAGCGCGTAGTCGGGCACCCGCTGATTTCGGAAAATCACGTTGCGATGCAGGTTCAGGGCGCCGCCGACTGCGGCCGTCCACTCGTAGCCGATGAAACTCGTAAACGTGCAGGCGGCGCTGCGGTCGTAGGCCTCTTCCGCGGCGTCCTGGATCTCCTGCCACACGTTGCGAGCCACCTCGCGACAGTGGGCACCCTCCTCGCCGCAGAATTCGAAGCGCTCGTGCATGACCATCGTCCGCATCAGGAAGCCCGCCAGGCTGCGGGGGCCCAGGAAGCGCTTGTTCCAGCAGATATCGGAACCGTATCCGTCGAGGCGCTCATCGCTGCAGATCCGCACCTCTCCGAACATCTCGGCATGATCCGAAAGGGCCGTCCAGTCGAGGGGTCTCGAGAGTTGGACGCCGCGCCCCGCCCTGCCCTCGCGGTCGTAGGGCTGAAGGCCGACGCGCTCGCCTTTCGCGAAGCGGTAGGCGTCCCGCGGTGTATTGCGGGTATCTTGCACGTTCGCGTCCATCGAGAAACTGGTGTGGACGTGGGTGTCACCGAAGAAGGGCTGGCGAAGCGGCTGATAGGCCACGCAATTCTCGCGGGTCTCGGTGATCTCGTAGGGTCGATCGGCCGCGGCAACCGCCGAGGCCAGGAAGATCGCCACCAACCCACTCGCCCACGCGAAATGGAATTTCACCGCTTTCTCCCTCCGCACACCGCGCCCCTGGGAAGCTGTTAGCGGGAGGCGAGCCGGTAGACCCAGACCTCGTCGAAATTCGCGGGATCCCGAAGGAACATCGACTGGCTCGTCCACTCCTTTCCGAAGCGGGCGATCTCGGCGGGATCGCTGACCCGCTGGGCACGCAGCGAGTAGAGGGCGCCGTTCATCCGCAACAGGACATTCGGATCTACCGCGATGTTCTTCACCCACTGGGTCTCGGTGTCGCCCGCATTGATGTAAAGCACCCCGTCGAGCACCCGATAGCTGATATTCACCGAGTAGGGGGCCTCGGGCCTGGTTTCGAGTTGGACCGTCCCAGACTTCGCGACGCCGTTCCAGTCCGATGGCGTGGGTCGGGACTCGCCTGTGAGCTTGCCTCCCGGAAGGAGCCCGAGTGGGCCGTTGCAGGCGAGCGCAATGACGGCCAGCAACGACGAGACCAGTCGATTCGTCACGACACACCCTCCGCGGATGGGATTTCGAACGCCCATCATGCGCGGGAGAAGGTACACGTTTCACGAGGGCCCGCCGGGCTCCCGATCTAAGTGAGCTTACCCTTGCAGTGGACGATCAGCCCCACACGAGATCCCCGTCGCTTCGGTTTTCGCCCCCGCCGTGGTAGAGGGAGCCGGTGTAGAGCAGAAGGCCCGAAGGAACCGGGAGTTTTTCCTATCCTCCCCTGAACGATTCGCTATACGCCCGCCGACGCCTGCCCGTCCCCGGCGGGCCGGAGGCATTGACTGGAGGATCGACTGCAGTGGCCGAGCGCGGATTCCGGGAGGTCTTGAAGCTCCTGCGGCGGCGGGAAGTCGGCCGGCTCTGCATCGCGTACCTCGTGACCTACGCGGGTACCGCGATGGCC
>JABSQX010000180.1 GCA_013215615.1 Myxococcales bacterium
CTGGTAAGCCACTACCCCGACCGCCAGATCCTGGTCCGGGAAATGACGAAGCTCGCCCGCGAGGAACTCGAGCACTTCCACCAGGTGCTCTGGCTTCTGCAAGCACGCGGCCTCGTGCTGCGACGCGATGACAAGGATCTCTACGTGAAAAGTCTCCGGCAGGAAATCCGACGCGGGGCCGCCCACTACTTTCTCGATCAGCTCATCGTTGCGGGCATCGTGGAGGCGCGAGGCTGCGAACGATTCGGCCAAATCGCCGATGCCCTCCCGCCCGGAAAGCTGCGCGACTTCTACCGCGAGATCGTGCGATCGGAGGCGCAGCACCACAGCCTCTTCTACCGGCTGGCCCGGGAGTATTTTCCACCCGAGGAGGTCGATGCGCGACAGGACATCTTGCTGGACCGGGAATCGGAAATTGTTTCGAGCCTTCCCGTCCGTCCTGCCGTGCACTGAGAAGCCCATGAGCGCCTCCTTCGAAAAGGCCGAGCGAAAGTACCTGGACACGCATGCCGAGCCCGAAGTTGCCCTGTGCGGCGCACTCGATTCGGCGCAACGGGGTTACGGCCATGTCCTCGCGATCCCAGCCGCGGGAGAAGCGGACGAGTTGGAGCGAACACTGGCGAGTCTCCCCGATGGGCCCCTCGGTCCGGTGCTCACGATTGTAGTGGTCAACGCGACGCCCGACGCGCCGGCTTGGGTTCAGCAATCCAACGCCCAAACCCTCGAGACCTTCGGCCGCCGCAAAGACCGTGCACAAAGACTGACTCCGCGTGCGACGCTCTACGCCGGCGAGGGCGGCGACGTGCTCGTTCTCGATCGCGCAACGCGAGGCCACCAACTGCCCCCCGGCCAAGGTGTGGGATTGGCCCGAAAGATCGGAGTCGATCTCGCGCTGGCGCTCGTCCTTACGGGTCGCGTGGCCTCGCCCTGGATCCACGTAAGCGATGCCGACGTACGCTTTCCCGAGGATTACTTCCACCAGGTATTGGAAGATCGCGGCGGTTCAAGCAGCGCGCTGCTCTACCGATTCCAACATCGGCCCATAGGCGATGCCCGGTCGTACGATGCGGCGCTTCAATACGAGGCAGCCCTGCGTTACTACGTGACGGGACTTCGATTCGCCGGCTCGAGATACGCCTTTCACTCGATTGGCAGCACGCTGGTCTTGAGGGCGAGCGCGTACGCTCAGGTTCGAGGTTTCCCCCGGCGGCAGGCGGCCGAGGATTTCTACCTGCTCAACAAGATCGCCAAAGTCGGGCGGGTAACGCCGCTCACGGGGATGCCACTCGCACTTTCGTCGCGCGTGTCTCGGCGGGTCCCCTTTGGCACGGGTGCCGCCATTGCGCGCATGCTCGAAGACACCGAACCGCGGCGCTACACGTACCACCCGGCACTTTTCCACCACCTGCGCGCCTGGCTCGACGCCCTGGAGGCGACTCTCGCGGGGCGCGCATCGGGAGCAGGCGTGACACGTGCTTTGAAGGATCAGATCGCCGACTTCGCAGACGCCGACCCCGCGGTCGATGCGTCCCGGCTATGGGCCGCGCTGAAACATACCGGCGCGCTTTCTTCGGCCAACGACGCCCTGGCGGCCCCGGCACGCAGCGTCCGCCGGCGCGTAGACGATACATTCGACGGGTTTCGGACCGTCAAGCTTCTCCACGCGCTCCGGGACTCGGGGTTCGCCGACCTTCCCCTACGCGACGCTCTCCAAGGGGCATCCTTCCTGCCCTTCGCCGGCGAGATCCACGAACTCCCCTTGGAAACGCTGCGTTCTCGCCTCGAGGTAATCGAAAGCCAACCGCGGCGGATAGGAAATGCAAAGACCCTTTATGGGTCCGAGAAACCTTTTCTTTTCAAATCTTAGGGGCACGCGGGAGGCACGGTCCGGGCTCGCCACCGCTCCGACCCATCACGACTTCGGGGCCCTCGTTTATTGGTCGCTGGACCAAGATTCGGGGGCGACCGCGACGGACGACAGCGGAAACGGCTGGGATCTAACTCTCGAAAGCGGGCTAACCTGGTAAGCGACTCCAGCACCCTTCGTATGGGCAGAATCCTGTGTAAGGCAGCAGCCCTGAGGGACCCGCTGTGAGATAGGGGGGTGGGGGGTCGCTCAGGCAGCGAGTAGAGAAATCTGGGACTCCAGCGCCCTTCCCTGCCCCGAAATCCTGGAGCCGGATAGAGCCGGGAGCCGTCACAGATGCCGCTCCTTGCAGCCCCCTGCAAGGCAGCAGCTGTAAGTACGCGTCACTTCTTACCCTTGGTTCGGTTTCCCAAGCTGAGGGTCGCCGGTTCGCGGCGACGCAGTCGCAAGCGCTAGGCCAGCTCCGCTGGCCCGCGAACCCGGTCTCGCGCTCCATGATTCCGAAGCCCCGTCGCGGTGTTACGCGATGGGGTTTTTTCGTTGCAGTCGCTCCGATCCGCGAGGTGCCGCGGGGGTGCCGTTTGGTCTCGCTGAAATCGAGGACCGAGAGGTCGATATCCTCCTCGGAAGAGATCGTGGTCGCCTCGATCGTCCCGAATTTCATCCCAGGAGTGAAGTCACGTCGTCTCGGGCGAGCGCGCCCTTCGCGGGCGCCTTCGCCTGCGGCGCGCCGGCCGATCGGGTCCCGTCCCGGCGCCGTCCGTCGTACCGGTGCCGCGCGAAGCGGTAGCGGGCCGGGCGGGGCGCTTCACATCGCCCTGTGAGCTCGCACCGGCTTCGCCCGTGCGGGCGCGGGAGCTGGAGCGCCGTCCCCGGCGACGCCGCTTCGTGCCGCTGGAACTGTCCGGGGCCCCCGGCTGCGCGGCCGAGTTCGCCTCGCTTCGTGGCGTGCGGGCGATCGCCTCCGTGCCAGCCTCGGCGCGGCTCTTGCGTCGGCGGCGGGCCCGGGGCTTCTTCGGCGCGGCGCTGTCGTTCGTGACGAGGGTCTTCTCCCCATCTCGCGGCTTCGTCGCTCGACCCCGGGAAGAGGCAGGGCGGGCGTTCGTCCTGTTGCCGGTGCGGTCGGCAGTACCTCGTCGTGGCCGAGTCTCCTGGCGGAAGTCGACGACCCCGCGCAGCGGCGTGTGTTCGTTCTTCTCGGAAGGTTTCCTCGGTCGTCCTTCGCGGCGCGCCTGCTCGTCAAGGTTCGCGTCGTCGATCAGGGCCAGCACTTCTTCGGTGTCCGCCTTCCCTTCGGGAGCGCGGTAGTCACCGCGAAGCCTGCTCTCGGGGCTGAGGCGGTTCGACTCGTAGAGCGACCAGATCTCCTCCCCGTAGGCGCGGGTGGGCTGGTCCGGGCAGAAGCGCTCCAGGAAACGATGCAGATTCTCCACGTCGCGAAGCAACAGCTTGCGGGCGCTCTGGTTGTGTGCGGGATCCACCGCCTGGGGGAAGTCGATCAGGACCGATCCGTCGGCACCCATCAGCACGTTGAAAGCCGAGAGATCCCCGTGGACAACCCCGGCGCAGAGCATGCGCACCACTTCCTGGAGCAGCTGCTGGTAGACTTCGTGGGCCTCGGCCGCGCCGAAGCGAAGGTCGCCCAGCCGAGGCGCAGGATCGCCCTCGGCGTTCTTGATCAGTTCCATCACGAGCACGCCGTCCACGAAGTTGATGGGCTTGGGCACGCGCACGCCCGCTTCGCGCAGGCGGTAGATCATGTCCACCTCGGTGCTGCGCCAGGCGGACTCGTCCAGCTTGCGGCCGTGCCGCGAGCGCTTGCTCACCGCCCGCTGATCGCGGCTGCTGCGCGTGCGCCGCCCTTCGGTGTACTCGGTCCGGTGCTTGAACGTGCGTTCGCTTGCCTCTTTGTAGACCTTGGCGACGTACTCTTCGCCCTCGACCCGGACCAGATAGATCTGGGCCTCCTTGCCGCTCATCAGCGGCCGGATGACTTCTTGGACAATGCCCTCGTCCACGAGGGTCTCGAGTCTGTCGGGTGTCTTCATACGCGCTCGAACTTCGCGCATGAAGCGCGTTGTCAACGAATAGGAAACGCCGAGCCCTGGGGCCCGGCGGCAGATCGGAGTCTAGCCGATTTTCGGGATCAGGGGCCGGGCTGCCGGGGCGCGCTAGCCTGCACCGTCTGATGCTCGAGATCGGCAAGACCGCGTCGCTCGAAGTCCTGAGAGCGGTGCCGATGGGGGTAATCCTCGGAGGCCCGGATCGAGAGGTCCTGCTGCCGACGCGCTACGTACCCGCGGGTTTGTCGCCGGGCGACGTCATCGAGGTGTTCCTCCACACGGATTCGGAGGACCGGCCGATCGCGACGACCGAGACGCCCCTCGCCCAGGCGGACGAGTTCGCCTGCCTGCGGGTGGTGGCAGTGAACCCGGTCGGGGCGTTCCTGGACTGGGGGCTCTCGAAAGACCTCCTGCTGCCGTATCGATCGCAGCTCGGGCCGGTCGTTCCCGGGCAGCGGGTCGTCGTGCGGGTGCTGTGCGATCCGGTCTCCAGGAGGCCTGTCGCGACGGCGAAGACCGAGCGCTTTCTAGAGCCGCCGCCCGACGATCTGCACGAAGGCGAGGCCGTGCAGCTCCTGATCTACGAAGAGACGGATCTGGGCTACAAGGCGATCGTCGACGGGCGCTACGGGGGTCTCGTCCATCGCGAGTCCGCGGGCGGAAACCTCGAAATCGGATCATCTCCGGCGGGCTACGTGCAGCGCGTTCGCGCGGATGGAAAAGTCGACCTGATGCTCACCCGGAGTGGGAAGGCCGCGATCCGGGATGCCCGCGAGATCCTCCTCGAAGCGCTCGTCCGTGCGGGAGGACGACTCGCGCTCGGCGACCGCAGCGAGCCCGAAGAAATTCGCCGCACCCTGGGGCTCAGCAAGAAGGCCTTCAAGCGCGCGGTGGGTACGCTCTACCGGGAGCGGCGCATCCGCATCGCGGAGGCATCGGTCGAGCTGACCAAGCCGGAGGGCAGCCCGCCCGCGGAAGACGGCGGCGCCTAGCCGGCGCGGAAAGGGGAGGCGCCAGGAGTGAGCCGGGCTCGACCCGCCCTATCATACCCGCCCCATGCCGCTCCTCAGCTTCGACCGGGTCTCGATCTCCTTCGGCCGGCACGCCCTGCTCGAGCAGGCGAGCCTGCAGATCGGCCCCGGCGAGCGCGTCTGCCTGATCGGCCGCAACGGAGCCGGCAAGTCGACGCTGCTCGGGATCGTGGCCGGCGAGGTGGTGCCGGACTCCGGTGAGGTCTGGCGGCAGCCCGGTCTGACGATCGCGCGACTCTCCCAGGATCTGCCCAGCGACAACGATGCCATCGTCTACGACGTGGTGGCGCTGGGCCTCGCGGATACCGGGCGCTTGCTCGCGGAGTATCACCGCGTTTCCCTGGCCGTGGCCGACGACGCTTCGTTACTAAAGCGCATGGAGACGCTGCAGCACGAGATCGAGGCCTGTAACGGATGGAGCCTCGGGCAGCGTGTCGAGAACATGCTCGCTCGTCTCGACCTGCCCCCCGATACACGCATCGGAGACCTCTCGGGCGGCTGGAGGAGGCGGGTCGCGTTGGCCCAGGCTCTGGTGGGCGATCCAGATCTCCTGCTGCTCGACGAGCCGACGAACCACCTGGACATCGAGCTGATCGAGTGGCTCGAAGATCAGCTGCTCGATCTCCGCGGCGGGGTGCTCTTCGTGACCCACGATCGCGCGCTTCTGACGCGGCTCGCGACCCGGATCGTGGAGATCGATCGCGGAGTGCTGACGTCGTGGGCCGGCGACTATCCGACGTTCCTGTCGAAGAAGGCCGCGGCGCTCGAAGAGGAGGCCCGCCACGCCGCGCTCTTCGACAAGAAGCTCGCGCAGGAGGAGGCGTGGATCCGGCAGGGCATCAAGGCGCGCCGCACTCGCAACGAGGGGCGTGTACGCGCGCTGCTGGCGATGCGCGAGGAGCGCGCGCGGCGCCGCGAAGTAGAGGGCAAAGCGCGCCTCTCGGTCGACGACACCGGCACCTCGGGTCGGCTCGTGGCCGAGGCGCGGAGCGTCTCGTTCGCCTGGGGCGACGACGACGCACCGATCGTGGAGGACTTCTCCCAGCGCGTCATGCGCGGCGACCGAATCGGCCTGATCGGTCCGAACGGCTCGGGCAAGACGACGCTGCTGCGTCTCCTGCTCGGCGAGCTGACACCGACCGCGGGAGCCGTGCGGCTCGGAACGAGGCTCGAGGTGGCCTACTACGATCAGCTGCGCGGCGCTCTCGAGCTCGAGAAAACGGTGATCGAGAACCTGGCCGGCGGCAGCCAGTACATCGAGGTCCGGGGCGAGCGTCGCCATGTGATGGGCTATCTCCAGGACTTCCTGTTCAGCCCCGATCGCGCGCACACGCCGATGAAGGCTCTCTCGGGGGGCGAACACAACCGCGTCCTGCTCGCTCGCTTATTCGCACAGCCCGCGAACCTGTTGGTGCTCGACGAGCCGACCAACGACCTGGATGTCGAGACGCTCGAGCTGCTGGAGGAGCTTCTCATCGGCTACCGGGGCACGATCCTTCTCGTCTCGCACGATCGTTCGTTTCTCGACAACGTCGTGACTTCGACGCTGGTCTTCGAGGGCGACGGCCGCGTCCAGGGCTACGTGGGCGGCTACTCGGACTGGCTGCGCCAGCAAAGCCAGCCCCTGGCGCCGGAGGCAAAGCGCGTCCAGGAGGCAAAGCCCGCAGCGGCGCGAAAGTCCGCGACGTTCGGCTTCAAGCAGGCCCGTGAGCTCGAGGAGGCGCCCGCGAAGATCGAACGACTCGAAGCGGAGCAGAGCAAGCTCGTCGAGCGCATCAGCCGGCCCGCCTTCTACAAGAGCGACCCGGCCGAGCAGGCCGATGTCCACGAGCGGATCTCCGCCCTGACTACCGACCTCGAGGCACTGTACGCACGCTGGTCCGAGCTCGAGGCGCTGCGCGAAGGCCCGTAGGGAGAGGGACTCCCTTCTGTCCCTCACCCCCGCCGCTGCATGGCGAGTGCGAGCAGCCCCATCAGCGCGGCCGTGGTGGGTTCGGGACCACCGTGTAACTCCCGAGGGGCTGCGGGCCGGTGACGCTGAAGAAGCCGACGCCGATGTCGGACATGTTGATGGGGTAGATGCCCTGCGGGCCGGCCGTGGTGGTGAAGACGGCGTTGAGTACGCCGTAACCTTCAACAGCGCCCGGGATGGGTTGCGGTACCAGCACGTCTGTCATACCGGTGAGCTGGGGGACGGGGTCGGTCGCTGGTTCGATACCGACCTGCGAGAAGGCGATGTAGTTACCGGCCACAGTGGTGCCCTGCGTGCCACCGACCGCCCACGGGTTACCCAGGAGGCAAGAATTGCTTAGAGGGGGCGCGCTTTCTCGGACGCAAGCGCCCCACCGCCCCGTGTCGGTACCGACCTCGGTGAATCCAGTCCCCACGACCCGCACGTCGATGTGCGTGGCGATATCGGTTGGTTCGGTGATCCCGGGGCCAGCGCCGATAGTCGTCCCCGTCAACGTGACGGTCACCAGGTCGCCCTGTTGGTAGATCGCTTGGTCCGTCGTTGCGACCAACGTCGCTGCGTGTGCCGAGCTGGCGAATACGACACTGATCACACCCACAAGCACCGAGACCCCCATAGCGGATTCCTTCAGGCCCCAGCACCCAGGTGCCCGGAACCAACACAAAGCTGCGAATAGGCAGCGCGCCCTCCCAGGGACAGACACTGCTTGATAGCGGTAGTG
>JABSQX010000181.1 GCA_013215615.1 Myxococcales bacterium
ACAACCCAAGCTACCCCCAGTACGTGCTCTTCCAGCTCACCAACGATCGATGTGAGGCACTGGACGGCTTCGAGAAGGGCGACGAGGTGCGGGTCGATTTCAGCCTGCGCGGTCGCGAGTGGACGAGCCCCCAGAACGAGATCCGCTACTTCACCAGCTTGAACGTCTGGACGTTGGAAAAGCTGGGGGGCGCGCGGGATGTCGGCCCGCCTAGCCTCGACGCCGTACCCCCTCCCGGAGACGGGGACGTTCCCTTCTAGCTGTCCCGCGCCGCGAAAGCGGTGCGGAGCGTTTCGCGAAGCGCGGTTCCTCGGGGCCGGGCAGGAGGTGCAGTTCATGGGCATCAGATTCGAGGCTCGTCGCGGACGAGGTTTCGCGTTCTTGCTGGCGGCGCTTTGCGGGGTCGGAGTCGCCGCCGTGGCGATTTCCGTTGCCGCGGAAACCCAGGCGCCTCGCGCGCTCGACCAGGTTCCCCACGCGGAGCCCGTGAGCCCCGACTCCTTCCAGGAAGCGGAGACTGCCGCGCCCGCCTCTCAGGCGTCGCCGCACTCCGTGGCTCCGCATCGCCGCGAGGCGCTCATCGACGCCCAGCAGGCCGTGGCCGCCGCGCGCGCCCGGCTCGACGCCGCCAACTCCGCCTACTCGAGCATGATGAAGCGCAACTACCCACGCGGTGAGGCGAAGGCGGCCATCGTTGCCGAGCGCGACGCCGCCCGCGCTGCCTCTGCCCAGGCCGCCGCCCGTTTGCGGGACCGTAGCGGAGTGGTTCCCGCCGCCCCGGCGGAGCGCTAGTAGATCATCCCGCGTGCGCGCCCCGCGGATCGCGCTGTCGGCATCATGTGGAGGAGCCGCGTGGCCCGCAGGAAGCGACTCCGGGGCTGGGAAGCGCTGGGCGTGCTGGTGCTGCTGGTCCTCTACGCCGTGGTCGAATACCCGTGGGTTGCGCTCGCATTGGTGCTCCTCGCGCTGGGCGCGGGGCTACTCTGGCAGTCTTCGCGCCGCCGGCAGGAGACGCTCCGCGTCGAGCAACTCTCAGGGAGGTCCCTCGAGGAGATCGACGCTTTTTCGGGCGGGGACTTCGAGGCCTGGGTGACGGCGGTACTGCAGCGCGCGGGCATCCCGGCCGAAAATATCCGCGACCAGGGCGATTTTGGGATCGACGTGATCGCCACGCTGGGATCCGTGCGCGTGGGGATCCAGGTCAAGCGCTACGCGAAGTCCGTCGGCAACGACGCGGTCCAGCAGGCGCTGGCGGGCAGCGCCTACCACGGCTGCGCGCTGGCGGCGGTGGTCACGCAGTCGCGCTACACGCGGGCGGCGCGCGCCCAGGCGTCGCGGGGCCGCGTGCGCGTCCTGCTCGTCGACCGCGAAAGCCTCCACGAGTTGGCCGACCGATTGAGAGATTTCGCGGGCACTTCCTGAGCGTCGCCGCCGCGGCCGCCGGGCGATCGATTCCCCACCGTTGTCTCGATGTCGCCCCTCTTTCGCGCGTTTTTCTGGGCTGCCCCGCGCCCTTTCATGATAGAATCGTTCCGGCGATTGGAGGACTCCCATGAGACAGTCGATACCCTGGAAGACCGTGGCCTGCCTGTTACTCGTGGGAGGCTGGGCAGCGCCTTCGGCGTCGGTCACCTACCTGGACGACTGCGCGCACAACGGCGTGCTGTTGAAGAGCGAGTTGACCGTCGGCTACGAGGGGATCGGCTCGACCAACGGAAACTTCGTGCCCGGTTCTCCGCCCCCACCGGTGGATCTCGCGCACTCGGTCCCTCCGGTGCAGACTCTCGTGGTGAATCCGTCGCCCAGCGGTGTGGCGGCCATCGGCCCCGTCACCCGGCTGCCCCTGGGCGGAGGTGCGATGAAGGACCAGGTGCAGGGGCGCGTGGAGTCCTTCTTCGAGTTCGGGACGCCCTCCGGGACGCGTCCCACCGACACTTTCCGGCTGCGAGCAGTGGGCGTGGGAAGTTCAGTGGCCTCCTTCAACAGCGCCGGGAACGAAGCGGCCGCTCATGTCTTCGCGCACGCCACAGCCGAGTTCTATAACGGCCTCACGCCCATCTCCGGGCCGGCGACCACCTGCGTGGGCGTGATCTGGTTGGCCCAGATGCGCGGGCTCCTTCCCTTCGAGACGCTGATGGAATTGCGCGTCGTGCAGGACCCCACGGGAGCGCCCATCGTGGTCGCCAACCAGGTGCCGGGCGACCCGCCCCTGTTGGTGACGCTGGTGCCCGACCAGGGCTATCTGATCGAGTTTCGCTACGAGTACCACGTCCCCTTCGGGATGGACCCCAACTTCGACGCGTCCGTCGAGTTCAACGTGTTGCCGCCCGCGACGGTCCCCGCCATGGACGGCGTGGAGCGCGGCGTGCTGGTGGGCCTGCTCGTGGCGCTCGCGGCCTTCGCGATCGCAGGGATGCGAGCGCGCGCGCGTAGCCTCGCGACCAGCAACCAAGGGGGGCATTGACCCGCGAACGAGATCCACGGTCGGAGTGCGCGAGGAGGAGGGGCGGCTTCCCGGACGCTGGAGCGCTCCGCGGGAGATGAGACCTCCGAAAAACCGCGCACTCCGGCCGCTGGCCCTCCGACCCTGCGGGTTCTCGGCGGGGGCGGTCGGCCTAGCCGAGGAACTTCGCGATGGCCTCGGCGGCCTCGGCGGGGGCTTCGTAGGGGAGCATGTGGGCGGCGTCGTCGATCCAGGCGAGTTGGGCGGCGGGAAGCAGGGCCTGCCACTGCTCCGCGTAGGCGGGCACCAGCCACTGGTCCTGTCGGCCCCAGAGCACCAGGGCGTCGCCGCTTACGCGGTACAGGCGCCGGTCGACGCGTCGGTTCGGGATGGGGAAGAGGATCTTGCCCGCCATGCCGAGGCGGCGCGCGTTGCCCACCATGAAATCCGTGAGGGCGCCGTCCTGGGAGAAGTCGGCACCGCCGCCCAGCAAGGCCTCGCCCGCCTGGGCGTCGTGGAAGAGCGTCTCCGCGACCTTGAAGGGCGAGATGGCAAACAGGTCCGGGATGGGGTGGTCGTCGAGCCAGAGTCCCGCGGCCGCCACCAGCACCAGCTTGTCGATCTGCTGCGGGGCCAGGCAGGCCATCTCCGCGGCGATCATGCCGCCCATGGAGTGGCCGAGCAGGTGGGGTCGCTCGAGACCCAGGCCCTCCGCGATGTCCCAACCGTGCAGCGCGAAGTCCTGCATGTCTTCCAGTTCCACTTCCCCGGAGTCGTCGGACTCGGGCCCGTAGCCGGGCCAGACCGGGGCATGCACGCGGTAGCGTCGAGCCAATGCCTCGATGAGGGGTTCATCGTCGAGCAGCCCCGCGATGCCGTGGAGGTACAGGAGGGGAGCGCCTTCACCGGCTTCCAGGACCTCCAGCGAGATGCCCCGCCGCGTCGTGAGTTCTCGCCGCTTCACGCCGTTCGCTCAGCGCCCGGCGTGCGCGTTTCCGGCTGCACGCGGTCCGCGTAGGGGTGACACCACCAACGCTCGTCGTCCGCGTACTCGGGCCAGAGCCCCTGGAGCTGGGGCATCACCTTTTCCGCGAAGAGCCGGCTCGACTTGCGGACCTTCCAGTCCGGCATGTCGCCCATGTGGAAGAGCGCGAAGACCGTGCCCACCCGCAGCGTCTGGATCATGTGCTCGCAGCGCTCGCGCACGGTCTCCGGGCTGCCCGCGATCACCATGCCGCTCTCGATCAGGTCCTTCCAGGTGAGACTGGCGAACTGTGCCTGTGCCTGGGCGCGGAGCTGGTCGAGTTTGCCGGCCTTGATGGTCTTGATGGTTCGGTATCCGGGCGGATCCGAAAAGCCCGGGAACACGTGCAGGCAGCGGTTGTAGAAGTAGAGGAGGTGATCGGCGTAGAGTTCTTCGGCCTCTTCGTCGCTTTCCGCCACGCAGATGATCTGCGCGAAGCTGGCCCGCCCGGGGGATTCGTCCTTGCCGCTGGCGGCCACGCGCTCCCAGTAGCCGTCCATCAGGGCCTTGCCGGCCACGAAGCCCCCGAAGGAGAGGTACGCGTAGTTGTAGTCGTGCTCGACGCAGAAATCCCAGGTTTCGATGGAGCCGCCGCCGGGGATGTAGATGGGCGGGTGGGGCTTCTGGATCGGCTTGGGCCAGCAGTTCACGTAGCGGAGCTGGTTGTACTTCCCGTCGAAGGCGAAGGGCTCCTCTTCCTGCCAGGCGCGCATGATCATCTCGTGGGCCTCCGCGTACTTGTCGCGGGTGAGCGCCGGGATCTGCCCGTAACAGAAGTTGGTGTCCATGGGGCTGCCCACCGGGAAGCCCGCCACCAGGCGGCCGCCGGAGATCACGTCCAGCATCGCGAACTCCTCGGCGACCCGGATCGGCGGGTTGTAGAGCGCGATGGAGTTTCCGATCACGCAAATGGCGGCCCGGGAAGTGCGCCGGGCCAGTCCTGCCGCGATGAGGTTCGGGGAGGGCATCAGCCCGTAGCCATTCTGGTGGTGCTCGTTGACCCCCATGCCGTCGAAGCCCAGGGACTCCGCGTACTCGAGCTGGTCCATGTACTGGTGGTAGACCTGGTTGCCCAGCTCGGGGTCGTAGAGCCGGCTGGGAATGTCGACCCAGACCGAGCGGTTCTCCTCCCGGAACGAATCCGGCAGGTGCGGCCAGGGCATCAGGTTGAACCAGCAGAACTTGACGGACATGAAGCGCCTCCTAGGGTTTCCCAGCATAGCGAGAGTCGACGAGGAGAGGTGCGGCGGTGTTGCGGTCGCGATCTTCCCTGGGCATCGTCCCCCAAGGAGCGTTTCGGTGGGCAATAAGGAAAAAGCAACACCTCCCGTGCCCGAACCGGCCGACGACCCCTTTGGCGAGCCGATCGAGATTCCCATCGAGGAGTCCATCGACCTCCACTGGTTTCGTCCCGCCGAGCAGGCGGAGGTCGCGGAGGCCTACGTGGAGGCTGCCGCCGAGGCCGGCTTCCGCGAGGTGCGCATCATCCACGGGCGCGGCCGGGGCGTACAGCGCAATCTCGTGCACCGTCGCCTCGCGCGCAGCCCCCACGTACTGCGCTTCGAGGAGGCCCCTGGCGATCGCGGCGGCTGGGGGGCGACGCTGGTGTGGCTTCGCGTCGAGGAGTCGTAGGAGAGAACGCTTCAGCGAGTGGCGTGGTGGCGCGTTTCGGCCTCGCTGGGATAGACGCGATCCGGTAGCGCGTGTGCGCGCGACAGCGCCTCGACGAAGGCGGTGTCGCCCAGAGGATCGGCGGGTGGCTCCACGCCCTGGCCCCGGGCGTCGAGATCCGCGAGCAGTCGCGCCACCACCTCGTCGAGTTCCAGCGCGTCCGCACGCTCGTTGTAGCGGCGCGCCGCCTCGGCATCGCGGAAGACCAACGCCTTCCAGGAGACGCTCACGCGCAGGGCCTCGGCGGGGTAGCGGGCGAGCACGGCTTCCCCTTCGCGCACCTCCCAGCTGCCATCCGCGAGGGCAAAGAGTTCGGACGCGAGGCTGACGTCCTCGCTGCTTGGCGCGTTTGCCGGGCCGATGGCGTCCACCCGGTGGAACATGAAGTCGTTGTCCCCCACCACCGCGCGGTTGTCGAGGGGCGCGCCCAGACGCTGCGGGGTTTTTTCGTGCCCCTCCGCCCAGTAGTCGAAGGCGCCGCCTTCACCGCCGTAGAACCAGGAGACCGCGGTGGCGACGTCCACCTGCCAATCGCGGAAGAGCCCCGAGCGCCCCATGGTGTTGAGGAGCCAGACCGGGTAGAGGTCGCGCTCGATGCCCCGGAAGACCGGCACGTCCAGGTGGGCCTCGCCGCCCTCTGCGATGGGGGCCATCAGGTTCACGTAGACGCTCTGGGGCCGAACGATCTCCCCGTCGAAGAGTTGGCGTGCCGCCTCCAGGAAGCGTGGGTTCTCGAGTACCGGCTCGAGACCGGCGATCTTCGGGCCGTCGTGCGCCCAGTCGCCGCGGAACCAGGGCAGCACACCCGCACGCTGCGCGACCGCGTTGCCTCCCACCGCGCGCATTTCGGTGGCGTTCGCGAGGTAGCGCATCACCGGCCAGTAGGGGGCGTTGCGGGGCACGAGTGCGCGCACGGCCGCCGGATCCTCGTAGGCGGCGTCAAGCAGGATGGGCGGTCGGGGCGGGCGCATGGGCGGAACTCCGTCGCCTGCGTGGATAGCGCATCCGGCGCGTGCGCTCAGTCGGCGCTTTCGAAGAGCCGGTCGTTGGCGGTCTGGGAGAGCACGAGGTTGGGGTACTTGTTGCGAACGTAGTCGAGGTTCCAGGCCGTGTCGAAGAGCAGCACCGGGTGCTGGTCGCGATCTTTCACCGCCAGCATCGAGCGGTTGTAACGGAAGGGCTCGGGGTCGAAGTCTCCCTGGGGCCAGCGCGCCAGCGTGTAGGGGAGGGCGGTGAGGTTGAGATCCACCTTGTACTCGGTGGCCAGGCGGTGGCGCATCACGTCGAACTGCAGGGCGCCCATCGCCCCCAGGATCAGGCTCGCGGAACCCCCGGAATCCTCGCTGAAGAGCTGCACCGCGCCCTCCTGGGCCAGCTGCTCGACTCCCTTGGCGAGCGCCTTGCGCTTGGCGACCCCCGCCACCTCGATGCGCATGAAGCATTCCGGCGAGAAACTGGGGATGTCCGCGTACCGGAAGCGGTCGCCCTCGCTGCAGAGCGTGTCGCCGATGCGGAAGATGCCGGGGTCGAAGAGGCCGATCACGTCGCCCGCATAGGCGACCTCGACTTCCTCGCGATCCTTCCCCATCAGCAGCGTGGAACGCGCCAGCCGGATCTCCTTGCCGGTGCGCGTGAGCTGCGCGCTCAGGCCCTTCTCGAAGCGCCCGGAGCAGATTCGTAGGAAGGCGATGCGGTCCCGATGGTCGGGGTCCATGTTGGCCTGGATCTTGAACACGAAGCCCGAGAAGGGGGTGGTGACGGGGTCGATGGAGCCGCTGTCCGCACTGCGGGCGACCGGCGCCGGGGCCTCGCGGAGGAAGTAGTCGAGGAAGGGCAGCACCCCGTAGTTGGTGAGCGCACTCCCGAAGAACATGGGGGTCTGCTGGCCTGACCGGACGCGCTCGCGATCGAAGCTGGCGCCCGCTCCGTCCAGTAGTTCCAGGGCATCGGAGAGTTCGTCCGCCCGCGGCCCCAGGAGTTCGCGCAGGGCCTCGCCGCCGGGGGGGGTCGAGATCTCCCGTTGCTCGACGCGGGTGGTGCCGTGGCTGCCGCCGGAGAAGAGCAGCGCGCGTTTCTCCGCGCGCTCGTATACGCCGAGGAAGTCGCTCCCCGAGCCGATGGGCCAGTTGACCGGGATGGCGTCGATCCCCAGCACCTCTTCGATGTCGCTCATCAACTCCAGGGGATCCCGGCCGTGGCGGTCCATCTTGTTCACGAAGGTGAAGATGGGGATGCCTCGCAGCCGGCAGACTTCGAAGAGCTTGCGGGTCTGGGGCTCCACGCCCTTGGCGGCGTCGATGAGCATCACGGCGCTGTCCGCGGCCATCAGCGTGCGATAGGTGTCCTCGCTGAAGTCGCGGTGCCCCGGTGTGTCGAGGATGTTCACCCGGAGGCCCTGGTGCTCGAAGTGCAGGACCGAAGTGCTCACCGAGATGCCGCGCTGCTTCTCGAGTTCAAGCCAATCACTCGTGGCATGGCGGTTGGCGC